>NZ_JAVRFL010000015.1:0-159500 GCF_031845925.1 Micromonospora reichwaldensis
CGGGGTGGGGCGGGCGGGGTGGGGTGGGGCTTGGCTTGGTTAGCCGAGGACCAGGCCCGGGTCCGGGGTGGGGTCGGGGGCCGGGGCGGGGATCTTGTACTCCTCGGTCAGCGTGGTGACCGGGCCGGGCCAGGTTGCCTGGGCGACCTCGATCGGCTTGCGGTGGCCGTCGTAGGCCACGTGCAGCAGGTGCAGCACGGGGGTGTCGGGGCGGATCTGGAGGATCTCGGCCTCCTCCCGGCTGGGCTGGCGGGCGCTGATGGTGTCGGTGGCGGAGACGTACCGCCGGCCGGTTGCCTCCTCGGCCTCCTGGTAGAGCGGCCGGCCGAACGCCTCGGCGCGCTCCAGCGAGGTGCCGGCGGTGTCGGCGGGCAGGAACCACGAGGCGCCCACCTCGACGGGGGAGTCCTCGGTGCGCACGAGGTGGCGGCGGCAGAGCAGGTCGGTGCCGTCGGCGACGCCGAACGCGTCGGCCACCTCCGGCGGGGCGGGGGCCCTGCCGACGGAGACGAGCTGCTGCCGGTACCGCGCGGCCAGGTCGGTGTGGTAGCCGCGGAACCCGCCGTAGCGGCCCCGGGAGAGCCGGTTGAGCCGCCGCCGGGTGCCTCGGACGTACGTCCCGGAGCCGGGCTTGGTGATCAGGATGCCCTCGACCCGCAGCTGGTCGACGGCGCGCTGCACGGTCTGCTTCGCCACGCCGAACATCTCGGCGATGGCCGGGATGGACGGCAGCCGCTCGCCCGGTGCCCAGTCGCCGCGGCGGATCTGGGCCTTGAGCTGCGCGGCGATCTGCCGGTGCGGGAACTCGGCCGCCCCCGGGTTGATCTGCATGCCCGCCTCCTCAATGACAGCTAGGTTCCTAGGATGCCTTAGGGGTGGTGACCGCGCCACCCCAGACACGCAAAAGACCGGCCCCGGACGACACGCGTCCGGGGCCGGTGTGGCAGGGGAGAGCGCTACCAGGAGCCGGCCGTGGGGCCGGCGGAGCCGCCGCGGCGGCGCAGGTACTTTTCGAACTCCTGGGCGATCTCGTCACCCGTCAGCGGGGTGATGCCCGCGTCGCCGACGCGTTCCTCCAGCTCGCGCACGTACTCGCCGAGCTCGGCGTCCTGCTCGGCGGCGCTGCGCACCCGCTGCTCCCACTCGGCGGCCTCCTCGGCCAGGTCGGCCATGGGCACCGGCAGGTCGAGCACCTCCTCGACCCGGTGCAGCAGGGCGAGGGTGGCCTTCGGGCAGGGCGGGTTGTTGGCGTAGTGCGGCACGTGCACCCAGAACGAGACCGCGTCGACCTCGGCCTTGTTGCAGGCGTCGTGCAGCACGCCGACGATCCCGGTCGGCCCGTCGTAGCGGGTGGGGGTGAGCTGGTAGCGCTGGGCGGCCTCCGCGTCGGAGGCGCTGCCGCTGATCGGCAGCGGCCGGGTGTACGGCACGTCGGCCAGCAGCGCGCCGAGCACGACGACCCGCTCGACCTCCAGGCTGTGGCAGATCTCCAGCACCTGCTCGCAGAAGGTGCGCCACCGCATGCTCGGCTCGATGCCCCGGATCAGTACGACGTCCCGTTCGGTGCCCTCGGGGCTGGCCACCATGAAGCGCGTCGTCGGCCACTCCACCCGGCGGGTCTCGCCCTCGGCCATGGTGATCGTGGGGCGGCTGACCTGGAAGTCGTAGAAGTCCTCCGGGTCCAGCTCCGTGACCTGCCGGGCCTGCCACACCTGCTCCAGGTGCTCGACGGCGGCGGTGGAGGCGTCGGCGGCGTCGTTCCAGCCCTCGAACGCGGCGATCGCCACGGGGGACCGCAGCACCGGCAGTCCGTCGAACTCGGTCACGCCGTCACCTCACCCTGCTCGTCGGGGGCGGCGCCGGGACCGGACCCGGTCGTCCGCCCGCCGGGCGTGGTGCTGTCGCTGTTGTCCTTCACGTCCGTCAGCCTACGTGTCGGGGCGGGATGCGGCCCGTCGGCCGCGCCGGTCGAGCCCAGCGACGGCCGGCCATACCACGATGAACCGGACAGCGTGATCCCGCTGACACAATGTGGGAAGGCACGTGCGGGGGAATCCATCGGCCGGCGACGGCACTAACCTGATCCTGTGCGTACCTCATTGCTCGACGTACTGGCAGACCGGATTCTCATCGCCGACGGCGCGATGGGCACGATGCTGCAGGCGGCCGACCTCACCCTGGACGACTTCGAGGGCTACGAGGGCTGCAACGAGGTCCTCAACGCCACCCGACCCGACGTCGTGCGCGGGGTGCACGAGGCGTACCTGGCCGCTGGCGCGGACTGCGTCGAGACCAACACCTTCGGAGCCAACCTGGCCAACCTGGGTGAGTACGACATCCAGCACCGCATCCGCGAGCTCTCCGAGGCCGGGGCCCGCCTCGCCCGGGAGGCCGCCGACGCGTACGCCACCCCCGAGCGGCCCCGCTTCGTGCTGGGCTCGATCGGCCCGGGCACCAAGCTGCCCACCCTCGGGCACGCCGACTACGCGATCCTGCGCGACGCGTACCAGGAGAATGCCGAGGGTCTGATCGAGGGCGGGTCGGACGCGCTGATCGTGGAGACCTGCCAGGACCTGCTCCAGGTCAAGGCCGCCGTCGTCGGCTCGAAGCGGGCCATGGCCCGGCTCGGCCGGACGGTGCCGATCATCTGCCACGTCGCCGTGGAGACCACCGGCACCATGCTGGTGGGCAGCGAGATCGGGGCGGCGCTGGCGGCCATCGAGCCGTTGGGCGTCGACCTGATCGGGCTGAACTGCTCGACCGGGCCGGCCGAGATGGGCGAGCACCTGCGCTACCTGTCCCGGCACTCCCGGATTCCGCTGTCGGTGATGCCGAACGCGGGCCTGCCGGTGCTGACCGCCGACGGGGCGTACTTCCCGCTGACCCCCGTGGAGCTGGCCGACGCGTTGGAGCGGTTCGTCACCGAGTACGGCGTCTCGCTGGTGGGCGGCTGCTGCGGCACCACACCCGAGCACATCCGGGTCCTCTCGGAGCGCCTGCACGGCACGCGCCCGGCACCCCGCGAGCCGCGGCACGAGGCCGGCGTCTCGTCGGTCTACCACCCGGTGCCGTTCGCCCAGGACGCCTCCCTGCTGATGGTGGGGGAGCGCACCAACGCCAACGGCTCCAAGGCGTTCCGCGAGGCCATGCTCGCCGGCGACTGGCGGGCCTGCGTGGAGATCGCCCGTAGTCAGGCCCGCGACGGCTCGCACCTGCTGGACCTGTGCGTCGACTACGTCGGCCGCGACGGCACCCAGGACATGCGGGAGCTGGCCGGCCGCTTCGCCACCGCCTCCACCCTGCCGATCATGCTCGACTCGACCGAGCCGCAGGTGGTCGAGGCGGGCCTGGAGATGCTCGGCGGCCGGTGCGTGGTCAACTCGGTCAACTTCGAGGACGGCGACGGGCCGGAGTCCCGCTACGCCCGGGTGATGCCCATCGTCAAGGAGCACGGCGCCGCCGTGGTGGCGCTGCTCATCGACGAGGAGGGGCAGGCGCGTACCGCCGACTGGAAGGTGCGGGTCGCGGGGCGGCTCATCGACGACCTCACCGGGCGGTGGGGGATGGACCGCGCGGACATCCTGATCGACGCGCTGACCTTCCCGATCGCCACCGGCCAGGAGGAGACCCGGCGCGACGGCATCGAGACCATCGAGGCGATCCGCGAGATCGCCCGCCGCTGGCCGGGCGTCAACTTCACCCTCGGCATCTCCAACGTCTCGTTCGGGCTCAACCCGGCGGCCCGGCAGGTGCTCAACTCGGTCTTCCTGCACGAGTGCCGCGAGGCCGGCCTGACCAGCGCCATCGTGCACGCCAGCAAGATCCTGCCGTTCAACAAGATCCCCGACGAGCAGCGGGAGGCGGCGCTGGACCTCGTCTACGACCGCCGCCGCGAGGGCTACGACCCGGTGCAGAGGTTCATCGAGATCTTCGAGGGCGTGGACGCGGCGTCGGCGCGGGCCGGGCGGGCGGAGGAGTTGGCCGCCCTGCCGCTGGAGGAGCGGCTCAAGCGGCGGATCATCGACGGCGAGCGCAACGGCCTGGAGGCCGACCTGGACGCGGCGATGGCGCAGGGGCGCAGCCCGCTGTCCATCATCAACGACATCCTGCTCGACGGCATGAAGGTCGTCGGCGAGCTGTTCGGCTCCGGTCAGATGCAGCTGCCGTTCGTGCTCCAGTCCGCCGAGGTGATGAAGACCGCCGTGGCGTACCTGGAGCCGCACATGGAGACCGCTGAGGACGGCGGCAAGGGCCGCATCGTGCTGGCCACGGTGCGCGGCGACGTGCACGACATCGGCAAGAACCTGGTGGACATCATCCTGTCCAACAACGGCTACGAGGTCGTCAACATCGGCATCAAGCAGCCGATCAACGCGATCCTGGAGGCCGCCGAGCAGCACCGGGCCGACGCGATCGGCATGTCCGGGCTGCTGGTCAAGAGCACGGTGATCATGAAGGAGAACCTCGCCGAGATGGCGTCGCGCGGGGTCGCGGAGCGCTGGCCGGTGCTGCTGGGCGGGGCGGCGCTGACCCGGGCGTACGTCGAGGATGACCTGCGGGCGATGTTCCCCGGCCAGGTGCACTACGCCCGGGACGCCTTCGAGGGACTGTCGCTGATGGACCGGGTGATGACGGCCAAGCGCGGCGGGGCGCCCGTGATCGACGCGGAGCGGGAGGCGGCCCTGGCGGCCCGGCGGGCGCGCCGCGAGCGGCAGCGCGCGATCGTCAGCGAGTCGTTGCCGGAGCTGGACGACGCCTCGGTGCGCTCCGACGTGGCCACCGACGTGGAGGTGCCCGCCCCGCCGTTCCTGGGCACCCGGGTGGTCAAGGGCGTGCCGCTGGCCGACTACGCGGCGCTGCTCGACGAGCGGGCCACCTTCCTCGGGCAGTGGGGCCTGCGGGGCGCCCGCAGCGGGCAGGGACCGTCCTACGAGGAACTGGTGGAGACGGAGGGCCGGCCCCGGCTGCGCTACTGGCTGGACCGGCTGATCGCCGACCAGGTGCTGGAGGCGGCCGTGGTGTACGGCTACTTCCCGGCGTACGCCGAGGGCAACGACCTGGTGGTGCTGGACGAGAACGGGCACTCCGAGCGGGCGCGGTTCTCCTTCCCCCGGCAGCGGCAGGAGCGGCGGCTCTGCCTGGCCGACTTCTTCCGCCCGCGCGGCGACGAGCTGGACGTGGTGGCGTTGCAGCTGGTCACCGTGGGGCAGCCGATCAGCGAGTACACGGCGAAGATGTTCGCCCGCAACGAGTACCGCGACTACCTGGAGGTGCACGGGCTGTCCGTGCAGCTCACCGAGGCCCTCGCGGAGTACTGGCACCGGCGGATCCGCGCCGAGCTGACCCTGCCGGGCGGCCGTACGGTGGCCGACGACGACCCGGCGGACCTGGCGGGTCTGCTGCGCACCGACTACCGGGGCTGCCGGTACGCGTTCGGCTACCCGGCCTGCCCGGACCTGGAGGACCGGGCGAAGATCGTGGAGCTGCTGGGCGCGGAGCGGATCGGTGTGCAGTTGTCGGAGGAGTTCCAGCTGATGCCGGAGCAGGCGACGGACGCGATCGTGGTGCACCACCCGGAGGCGAGCTACTTCAACGCCAAGTGACGGGCGTCGGCGCCCTGAGCCGCGGCACCGTAGATCACTTCTCGTCATTGGGCGAGTGCGGGGGCATGAGGCCGGGTGAGTGCCTCGTCGACACCCGCCTCGTCGGTCCTCATCGTCCGGTCCGTGGGGTGGGCCCGGGGTCTACGCGGCCGGCGGCGGCGGTGCGCGGAGACGTATGGTCGGTCGCGTGTCCACCGACGAGGATCGTGAACGTCTCGCCGCGCAACTGGTAGCGCTGCCGGTTCGTGAACTCGTTGATGTCCTGCGGCGTGTGCTGCCGCACTTCACCGAGGACCGGTACGGCCTACGCACCACGCTGACCCTGGCCGCTGTCACCGACTACGAGGACGAGCCGGGTCTCGACATGGAACTGGTCGCCTGGCCCGACCGTGACTACTACGACGGTGGACTCGGGATCGATCAGGGGCTGTGGGAGAACGGCCGTTGTGCACGGTGCGACGTCGAGGTGACGTCGAACGCCAAGCGCGCGTTCTGCCCGTACTGCGGGTCCGGCTGTGCCCTGACCTGAGCGCGTCCGACGACGGCGTGGACCCTCGATCGCCGGTGGTGACGGCGCGGCGACCCTAGAGGGAGGAAACCTTCGGAGTTCGGATCAGTTGGCGTAGACATCTTTCATCGGGGATCGATCTGCCACTATATTGCGGGCACTGTCGATCTCTCCCGATGACGAGGTGCACATGTTCGACAACCGGACGCTGCGGCGGCGTACCCTCCTTGCGGCCGTCGCCGGTGCCGCGGCCGTCCCCATGGTCGCCGGCCCCGCGTGGGCGGCGCTGCCGAAGGTCTACATCGACCCGGGCCACGGCGGCACCGACCCCGGCGCGGTCGGCAACGGGCTGCAGGAGAAGGCCCTGACGCTCGACATCTCCCTGCAACTGCGCAGCATCCTGCTGGCCAACTGGGCCGTGGACGTCCGGATGTCCCGCACGACCGACATCACCCGCAGCCTGGCGTACCGCACCGACGACGCCAACGCGTGGGGCGCGAACCTGCTGGTGAGCGTGCACATCAACTCCGGTGGTGGCACCGGCTTCGAGAGCTACCGGTACCCGACGTCAGACGCCGCCACCGTCAATCTGCACAACGCCCTGCACCCGAGGGTGATCGGCGGCATGCGGACGATCGGTGGGGTCACCGATCGGGGGCTCAAGACCGCGAACTTCCACATGCTGCGCGAGTCGGCCATGCCCGCGGTGCTGACCGAGAACCTCTTCATCGACTCCGTCGCCGACTCGAACCTGCTCAAGCGCGCCGACTTCATCACCGCCACCGCCCGTGGCCACGCCGAGGGCATCGCCGCCTACCTCGGCCTGAGCGCGCCCAACCCGCCCACGTTCAGCACCATCGTGGACAACACCACGGCGGGGCGGTTCACGGCGAGCACCAACTGGGGCACCTCCTCGTACTCCGCCCAGCGCTACGGGGCCGACTACCGCTTCGCCAACCCCACGCTGGCCAGCGACTCCGCCTGGTTCAAGGTGAACATCCCGGCGGCCGGCAACTACCGCGTCGAGGTGCGGCACCCGGCCGACCCCGGCTACAACAGCTCGGCCCCGCACGTCGTCGTCACCGCCTCGGGCAACCGCACGGTCAACGTGGACCAGCGCTCCAGCGGCGGCGTCTGGCGCTCGCTGGGCACCTTCGGGCTGGCCGCCGGCGACCGGAACCTGGTCGCGGTCAGCCGCTGGACCAGCACCACCGGCTACGTGGTGGCCGACGCCGTCCGGGTCACCCGGGTCTAGGAACACTGCCAGAGCTGCGGTCGGGCTGAGGCCGGGCGTTCGGCAGGCGTCGCCGCGCCACGCCTCGCGGCCCTCCTCCACCGCCACCAGCGCGCCGACAGACCCACCCGGAACGTGATCAGGACGCCATGGACGTGACCCGGCGGCTTTAGGGTCCATGGCGTCCTGATCACCGTTTGTGGGGCGCCGTGGCAAAGCGGCACTGCGGCACCGTGTCGCAGCGCTAGCCCATGGTCGGTGCATCGATGCGGGCTTCTGGCCGGCGATCGACGGGCGTGCCCCGCGCCGCCGACGACACGCCCGAGACCGACATGTGGGGTGTGACAACGGCGCCAACCCTATATATGGTGTCGGCGCAGCTGGTTCGGCCGCTCATCCGGAGTGGTCGAGGCAAGAGGGAACCCGGTGGGAATCCGGGACTGCCCCGCAGCGGTGAGTGGGAACGACCGCCGTCATCAGCACTGGGCCGCCAGCGGCCTGGGAAGCGACGGCCAGTAGGAGACCGGCGAGTCCGGTCGCGCCCGCGAGTCCGAAGACCTGCCAGTGCGCCGTACGCCCGCTTCCGGGTGTGTGGCGGTCCGAGGCCGCGTGGGACGGCCGACGCCATCCCGACGCGTTGCCCTGCGGCGCGTCGTCGTCGGTGTCCGCTCCCCGCGTGCCCAGGAAATCCGTCTGGGATCAAGGCTCGCGAGGAGTGAGTGGTGACAGTCACCGAGGTTTTTCCGGCCGACGATGCGGCCGTGGTGGGCCAGCGGCGGCCGCAGATGCGGGTCCGCAAGCGCGACGGCGGCACCGAGGCGGTCGACGTCAACCGGATCGTCCGCGCGGTCGAGCGGTGGGCCGACGACCTCGCCGACGTCGACCCGCTGCGGGTGGCGACCCGGACGATCAGCGGCCTGTACGACGGGGCGACGACCGCCGAACTGGACCGGCTGTCCATCCAGACCGCCGCGGAGATGATCGGTGAGGAGCCGCAGTACTCGCGGCTGGCCGCCCGCCTGCTGGCCGGGTACGTCGACAAGGAGGTCCGCCGGCAGGGCATCGGCTCCTTCAGCGAGGCGATCCGGCACGGCCACGCCGAGGGCCTGATCGGCGACGACACCGCGGCCTTCGTCGCCGCCCACGCCGGCGCCCTCGACGCCGCCGTCGACCCGCGCGGCGACCTGCGGTTCGAGTACTTCGGGCTGCGTACGGTCTACGACCGGTACCTGCTGCGCCACCCGACGAGCCGGCTGGTGCTGGAGACGCCGCAGTACTGGCTGCTGCGCGTGTCCTGCGGCCTGTCGCAGGCACCGGACGAGGCGATCGAGTTCTACCGGTTGATGTCGAGCCTGGCGTACCTGCCGAGTTCGCCGACGCTGTTCAACTCCGGCACCCGGCACACCCAGATGTCCTCCTGCTACCTGGTCGACTCGCCGCGCGACGAACTCGACTCGATCTACCAGCGGTACGCGCAGGTGGCGAACCTGTCGAAGTTCGCCGGGGGCATCGGCATCGCGTTCTCCCGGGTGCGCTCCCGGGGCGCGCTGATCAGGGGCACCAACGGGCAGTCCAACGGGATCGTGCCGTGGCTGCGGACGCTGGACGCCTCGGTGGCGGCGGTCAACCAGGGCGGCCGGCGCAAGGGCGCGGCCTGCGTCTACCTGGAGCCGTGGCACCCGGACGTCGAGGAGTTCCTCCAGCTGCGCGACAACACCGGTGAGGACGCCCGGCGTACCCACAACCTCAACCTGGCCAACTGGATCCCGGACGAGTTCATGCGGCGGGTGGAGGCCGACGGGGTGTGGTCGCTGTTCGACCCGGACGTGGTGCCGGAACTGCCGGACCTGTGGGGCGAGGAGTTCGACGCGGCGTACCGGGCCGCCGAGGAGCAGGGCCGCTACGTGCGGCAGGTCCCGGCGCGGGAGCTGTACGGGCGGATGATGCGCACCCTCGCCCAGACCGGCAACGGGTGGATGACGTTCAAGGACGCCGCGAACCGGCTGTGCAACCAGACCGCCGAGCCGGGCAACGTGGTGCACCTGTCCAACCTGTGCACCGAGATCGTCGAGGTCTCCAGCGACGCCGAGACCGCCGTGTGCAACCTCGGCTCGGTCAACCTCGCCGCCCACCTGGGCGCGGACGGCATCGACTGGGAGCGGCTGCGCGCCACCGTCCGCACCGCCGTGACGTACCTCGACCGGGTCATCGACATCAACTACTACCCGACGGCGCAGGCGGCGGCGAGCAATCCCCGCTGGCGGCCCGTCGGGCTCGGGCTGATGGGCCTTCAGGACGTGTTCTTCGCGCTGCGGCTGCCGTTCGACTCGCCGGCCGCCCGGGAGCTGTCCACCCGGATCAGCGAGGAGCTGTACCTGACGGCCCTGGAGACCTCCGCCGACCTGGCGCGACGCGCGGGCGCCCACCCGGCGTACGGGCAGACCCGGGCGGCGCGCGGGCAGCTGCAACCCGACCTGTGGGGCGTCACGGGAACCCAGACGGCGCGGTGGAGCGCGCTGCGGGAGCGCGTCGTCGCGCACGGGCTGCGCAACTCGCTGCTCGTGGCGATCGCGCCGACCGCCACGATCGCCTCGATCGCCGGCTGTTACGAGTGCATCGAGCCGCAGGTGTCCAACCTGTTCAAGCGCGAGACCCTGTCGGGGGAGTTCCTCCAGGTCAACACCGCCCTCGTACGCGAGCTGAAGGCCCGGGGCCTGTGGACGGAGCGGATCCGTTCGGCGATCAAGCGCGCCGAGGGCTCCGTGCAGGACGTCGCGGAACTGCCGGCCGAGGTGCGGGAGCTGTTCCGTACCGCGTGGGAGCTGCCGCAGCGGGCGTTGATCGACCTGGCCGCGGCCCGCGCCCCGTACATCGACCAGTCGCAGTCGCTGAACCTGTTCCTGGCCGCGCCGACGATCGGCAAGCTCTCCTCGATGTACCTGTACGCCTGGAAGGCCGGGTTGAAGACGACGTACTACCTGCGTTCGCGGCCGGCCACCCGGATCCAGCAGGCCACCGTCGCGCCCGTCGGGCCGGCCCGTGCCGCCGGCGTCGTCGCGCCGGTGGCGACCGTGGACGAGGCGCTGGCCTGCTCCCTGGAGAACCCCGAGTCGTGCGAGGCCTGCCAGTGACCGCCCCGAGCACCCCGACCACCAGCGAACCGAGGACCGTCCATATGCTGCTCGACCCGGGGATGGATCTCACCCTGCGCCCGATGCGTTACCCGCACTTCTTCGACCGCTTCCGCGACGCCATCCGTAACACGTGGACGGTGGAGGAGGTGGACCTGCACGCCGACCTCGCCGACCTCGACCGGCTCTCCCCGGCCGAGCGGCACCTGGTCAGCCGCCTCGTCGCGTTCTTCGCCACCGGCGACACCATCGTCGCCAACAACCTCGTGCTCAACCTGTACCAGCACGTCAACTCGCCGGAGGGCCGGCTCTACCTGTCCCGGCAGCTGTTCGAGGAGGCCGTGCACGTCCAGTTCTACCTCAACCTGCTCGACACGTACGTGCCCGACGAGGCCGAACGCTTCGCCGCGTTCGCCGCCATCGAGAACATCCCGTCGATCCGGCGCAAGGCCGAGTTCTGCTTCCGCTGGATCGACTCGCTGGGCGAGCTGCGCCAGCTGCGTACCCGGGAGGACCGGCGCGCCTTCCTGCTCAACCTGATCTGCTTCGCCGCCTGCATCGAGGGGCTGTTCTTCTACGGCGCCTTCGCCTACGTCTACTTCCTGCGCTCCCGGGGGCTGCTGCACGGCCTGGCGTCCGGCACCAACTGGGTGTTCCGCGACGAGTCCATGCACATGGCCTTCGCCTTCGACGTGGTGGAGACGGTCCGGGGGGAGGAGCCGGACCTGTTCGACGACGAGCTGGCCGCTCAGGTGCGGCAGATGCTCGCCGAGGCCGTCGAGTGCGAGGTCCAGTTCGCCGAGGACCTGCTCGGCCAGGGCGTGCCCGGGCTGTCCCTGACCGACATGCGCGAGTACCTGCAACACGTCGCCGACCGGCGGCTCGCGCAGCTCGGCATCCCCGCCCACTACGGGTCGACCAACCCGTTCGCGTTCATGGAGTTGCAGGACGTCCAGGAGCTGTCGAACTTCTTCGAACGGCGCGTGTCGGCGTACCAGGTCGGGGTGAGTGGCACGGTGGCCTTCGACGACGACTTCTGAGCACGGGGGCCGCGCGGGCCGTGGGGCCGTCGCGCCGGGACCGGACGGCCTGCCCGCCCCCCGTTCGCGGCCCCGGGGCCGCGAACGGGCGGCGGGCCCGATCTATGCTCCTGGTGCCTCGCCGCCGTCGGTGGCGCGGCCTGGGCGGGGGGACGGGTCACGTGGGTGTACCGACGCTGCTGGTCTCGCTGAGCAGGGCGAACGCCTACCGGGACATCGGGGCGGCGGTGGCGGCGGCACCGCACGGCGCGGTGGTCCTGGTGGAGCCGGGCCGCTACGACGGGGAGATCGTCGTGCGGTCGAAGGCCGTCACGATCCGGGCGGCGGTGCCGGGCGGGCCGCCGGTGCTGGTGGAGAGCGGCGCCGCCGCGCCCGTCGTGTACGGCGAGGACGCGCAGGTCGTGCTCCAGGGGCTGACGCTGCGGACGTGGAGCGCGGACGCGCCGGCGACGGTGTCGGCGCTCCGCGCCGCCCTGACGGTCGAGTCCTGCGTCGTCACCGGGCAGGCCTTCAACGCCGTGCTCTGCGAGCGGAGCACCGCGCACGTGCGGATGTGCGACGTCAGCGGGATGCGTCGGGGCGTGGCGTTCGTCGACGGCAGCGGGGTCGTCGAGAACTGCCGGCTGTGGGACCTCGACGAGTACGCCGTGCTGTCCAAACGGGACAGCCGACCCACGGTGCGGCACTGCCACGTCCGGGACACCGACCGGGGCTTCGATGCCTTCGAGGGCGGTGGCGGCACCGTCGAGGACTGTCACTTCACGGGCGTACGCGTCGGGGCCGTCACGGCGGGCGGGCGCTCCCGGCCGACGGTGCGGCGGTGCCGGGTCTCCGGTGGACGCGGCAGCGGGCTGGTGTTCAGCGGGTCCGCCGGCGGGCTGGTCGAGGAGTGTGAGCTGACGGACCTGGAGGGCTGCGGCGTCGAGGTCTCCGGCGGCGCCGAGCCCGACGTGCGCCGCTGCCGGATCGAGGGCGTCGGCCGCAACGGCATCTACGTCAGCGGTGCGCGTGGCACGTTCACCGACTGCGACGTGACGGCCAGCCGGCTGCCCGCGATCGCCGTGGTCGACGGGGCGGCGCCGCAGGTGCGCGGCGGCGTCCTGCGCCGGTCGCGGGAGGACGCGCTGCTGGTCCGGGCCGCCGCCGGCCGGTACACCGGCGTGCGGATCGAGGCTCCGGGCCGCTACGGGGTGATCGTGCAGGGCGGCGACCCCACCCTGACGGACCTGACGGTCGACGGCGGCGAGGCGGGAGTGGTGCTCGACGGCACCGTCGAGGCCGACGTCCGCCTCGACGGCGCCACCATCCGGGGCGCGACGGGCAGCGGGATCGCCGCCGGGGGACCGGGCCGGCTCACCGGCACGAACGTCCGGGTCGAGAACGCCCCGGTGGGGCTGGTCGGCACCGACGCGATCGCGGTCACCCTCACCGACGCGGTGTTCTCCGGCGGCACCGTCGGTGTGACCGGGGCGGGCGAGGCCGCCCTGCACCTCACCGGCAGCACGGTCACCGGGACCACCGGTTCCGGGGTGCTGCTGCGGGAGCAGTCCCGGCTGACCCTGCGGGCCAGCACGCTGCGCGCCTGCGGCGGTGACGGCGTGCAGGTGGAGACCGACGCCCCGGTGCTGGTCGACCGGTGCGAGTTCGTCGACGTGGCCGGCGAGTCCGTCCGGGGCGCCGACCGCGCGCGGGTGTCGGTGACCGCCCCGGACCAGCCGGCCGCCCCGGTCGTGCCGGCTCCCGGGGACCGGGCCGGCTCCGCCGGCGAGGCGGGCATGCCCGCCCGTCCGGCGTCGGGCGGCGTCGACGTCGACGCCGTGCTGGCGGAGTTGGACGGCATGGTCGGCCTGGCCGCGGTCAAGCGGGACGTGCGGACGCTGATCCAGCTCATCCGCGTCGGCGAACAGCGCCGCAGGGCCAACCTGCCGGTGCCGCCGGTGAGCCGGCACCTCGTCTTCGCCGGGTCACCCGGCACCGGGAAGACGACCGTCGCGCGGATCTACGGGCGGCTGCTCGCGCAGCTCGGCGTCCTCACCAAGGGGCAGGTCGTCGAGGTGGCGCGGGTCGACCTGGTGGGCGAGTACCTGGGCAGCACCTCGCTGAAGACCGCCGCGGCCTTCGAGCGGGCCCTCGGCGGGGTGCTCTTCGTCGACGAGGCGTACGCGCTGGCCCGCACGTTCGGCACCAACTCGGACTTCGGGCTGGAGGCGATCGACACGCTGGTGAAGCTGATGGAGGACCACCGGGACGAGACGGTCGTCATCGTCGCCGGCTACTCCGACGAGATGGTGCAGTTCCTGGCCACCAACCCCGGCCTCGCGTCCCGGTTCACCAAGACCATCGAGTTCGTCGACTACGCCCCCGACGAGCTGCTCGCCATCATCTCCGGGCTGGCCGGGCAGCACGGCTACGACCTGACCGCGCCGACGGCCGATGCCCTGCTGGCCCGGCTCGTCGAGGCCGTCCGCGACCCGGTGTTCGGTAACGGCCGGGGCGCGCGGAAGCTGTTCAACGCCATGATCGAACGGCAGGCGGGACGGCTGGCGGACGTGGCGGCGCCGACCGCCGGGCAACTGCGTACGCTGCTGCCGCAGGACATCCCCGCCGCCGACGACTGACCGCGCCCGCCGCTGCCCCGCCCCATCGGTGCCGTCCGGCGAGGATCACGCCTGCATCGAGATGTCGAAGGCGGCGTCGCGGACGTCGGCGACCGGGTGTCCGCGCAGCAGGTGGAGCACGTCGCGCCAGGGAGCGGACCAGCCGAACGCCCTGCCGCCGCCGGCCAGTGCCACCGCGAACAGGCCGGTGGTGGCCTCGCCCCGGGCGGCGAGGGCGCGGGCCGTGTCGAGTGTCGGCTCGGCGTCCAGGGCCGTCGGGGAGTCGGTGCGCTGGGCGAGGAGGTGGGCGAGCCGGGCGGCGAGCGCCGGCCGACCCGCCACCAGCTCCGCGATCGTGAGGATCTCGGCGGTGAGCTGCGCCGACGTCGTGTCCCTCAGCGGCAGCGCGCTGGTCAGCAGGGTGCCCGCCTGGGCCACGTATGCGCGGTGCCGGCCCAACTCCGCCGCCGCCCGCCGGACCGGCGCGGGGTCGGCCAGTGGCCCGGGCGTCCAGGCCGCCGTGGCCACGATGTCGTCGATCCGCCGACGGGCGGGGCGGTCCCCGGCGGGGCCACCGAGGTCCGCGTCGGCGCCGTCGATCCGGACGAGGGCGTCCAGCGCGGCGACGGGCACCTCCCGTTCGGGGCGGTCCGGGTGACGGAGCACCGCGGTCAGCATCGGGCGCACCGACTGCCAGTCGTACTGCCCGCCCAGGTCGGTGAGCGCCGCCGTGAGCAGGTGGGTGAGGTCGGGCGCCCAGGGCAGCCAGTGCACGAGCCGGGGCCAGGCCAGCCGGCTGAGCTCCCGGTCGGGGCTCGCGCAGGCCCGGGCGACGAGGGCGGCGTAGCGGGGGCGATCCGGTGCGGCGATTCCGCCGGGCGGGGTCGCCAGTGCGGCCAGCGACTCCTCCCGGCTCCCGACGATCGCCTCCTCGAGGATCGGCCAGCTCTCCGGCGCGTGCAGCCGCTGCCGGGCGGCGTCGACGATCGCGGCCCGTACGTCGCGGTGCTGGCCGGGCTGGCGCCACGCCGACACCAGTACCGCCATCGCCTCCGGGGGACCGAAGCGGCCGAGCAGCCGGACCGCCTGCTTACGGCTGGTCACCTTGCCCCGCCCGAGGGCGACGCCGGACAGCGGGGCCACCAGCTCGGCCGGGCGGGTGAAGCGGACGGCGCGGGTGGCGGCGTACAGGGCGACCCTGGCCCGATCGTCGTCGGCGTGCGACAGCAGCAGCGGCAGCGCCTCGGCGGGCCGGTCGGTCCACGGCAGCGACTCCAGGGCCGCCTCGGCCAGGGTGACGTTCGGCGAGCCGACGTGGCGCAGCACCAGCTCCCGCCCGGCGTCGGGCACCCGCGCGGCGGCCCGTACGGCGGCGGCCCGGTGGTGCAGCGGGGTGCCGGCGTCAGCGGCGAGGCGCGCCTGCAGCCGCACGAACGCCTCCTGCTGGCGGGGCAGCCACCGCTCGACGTGCACCGGCCGGCCCGGGATCCAGCGGGTGCCGGCGGTGAGGAAGGCCCCCTTCGGCGGGTGACGCAGCACCCGGTCGAGCAGGTCGGTACGTCGGGCGCTGACGGTCCGCCACACCGTGGGGAGTGTGACGGTGGAGCTGTCGGAGTCCAGCACGTACGCCACCCGCTGCGCCCGGGTCCTCGGGTCGGCCAGCCACAGCTCGACGGCCTCCCGCACGACGGCGGCCACGGTGCCGGGGGCCGTCGCGCGGCGCAGCAGTTCCTGGAGTTCGGGCAGCTGCCAGGCCCGCCGCCCGAGGGCCCGGGTCACCGCGAACAACGCGGTGAACTGCCCCCGGGCCATACCGGCCTCGATCCAGCCGCGCAGCCGGGCGAAGACCAGCGTCTCCTGGCCGCGGCGCAGCGTCTCGTCGAAGCGCCCGAGCGGCGGCAGCCGGTGCCCGCCGAAGAGCCGGTCGAGCGTGTCCAGCGCCCACCGCAGCAGGGCCGGCTCGTCGACGTGCCGACCCAGCACCCGGGCGGCGAGGGTGCCGAGCGCGGCGAGGGTGCGCGTCGAGGCGTCGCGGGTGGTCGTGGCGTCGACGGTGATCCGGGTCAGCGCCTCGACGGCGTCCGCGCGCAGCAACGGGGCCAGGTTCGCCAGCTCCGTCAGCGCCACGGCCCGGACCGGGTCCTGCTCGTTGCGCAGCCGATCCAGCCTGGTCAGGGCCTCGGCCGCCGCCGCGGGGTCGCGGCTGCGCCGGGCGGCGGCCAGGAGCAGTTCGTACGCGACGGCCCGGTCGTGCGCGTCGGCGGCGCGCAGGGCGGGGCTGAGGACCGCCGACGCCGCCGGCCAGGGCAGCAGGGCGCTCCACGACCGCACCTGCGCCTCGTCGTGGCGGACGTCGTCGAGGGCGAGCACCCGGCGCGCCTCCCGCTCCCGCCAGGCGTGCGGCAGCACCTCCAACAGCGACGCGTCGGGGATCAGGGTAGCCGTCTCGACGTCGGCGAACACGGCGTCGTACAGGCCGCCCCGCCGGGACGGGGGTAGCGCCCCCAACAGCCGGTCCAGGGCGTTGTTGTGGCCGCGTACCCGCCGGCCCAGCGCGACCAGGTCCGCCTGCGGCAGCCGGGCGAGCCGACGCAGCAGCGCCGGGGGCAGCCACTGGTAAGCCACCCAGTCCGCGCGGGACGGCGCGGTCAGCAGGGCCAGCATCCGTCGCGGCGCCGTCGCGGCGAGCGGCCCGTAGTACGCGAGGTCGCCGGGGAGGTGCCCGGTGGGCGCGTACCGTTCGAGCAGCGTCAACGCGCGCTCCGGTCGGCGCCGGCCGGCGACCAGGACCCTCTTGCCGTGCACCGTCCACCAGCGGTCCCGCTCGGCGGGCTGGAGGCGGGGCAGCGCCGACTCGGCGTGGTCGAGCACCACGTCGCCGTGGCGACGGGCCAGGCAGACCGAGCCCGGCAACGCGTGTTCGACGACCGGCAGCAGCCGGCGGACGGTGTCCGTCCCGCAGGCGGGCAGCAGGGCGACCGCCTCGACGGCCCCGAAGCGCCCCAGCACGCCGTCGACCAGGTCGTCGGCGACCGCCGGCCGGTGCAGGTGCCGCAGCGACCGGTAGACCAGGTGCCGCAGGTCGGCCGGCGCGTCCCGGACGAGCGCGCGCAGGTCGTCGCCGGCGAGCCAGCCGGCGCGCAGGCCCGCCTTCACGGCGACCGCCCGGATCGTGCCGTGCGGGTCGCCGAGCGCCGCCCGCACCGCCGCGTGGTCGCCGACGATCCCGGCGGCGGTGACGGCCAGGAACCGGTGGTACGACGACGCCTCGCCGCGCAGCTCCGCGAGGATCTCCGGCAGCTCGCCCCTGCCGGCCGCCTCGCGGGTCCGGCGGGCGAGCGTCGCCATCCGCTCCCGGTGGGCGAGCGCGTCCAGGTCGCCGAGCAGCCGTCGTGTTGATCTCCGCACGTCGCTCATTGTGTCGGTCGGGGGGCCGTTCCGCCGACCCGTTTCCCCCCGGTACCTGCCGGCGGCGGCGTGACGGCGCGCAGCGAGGTGGTCGTGGCGACCGCGACGCCGACCGCCGCGAGCAGCACCAGCGATGCGAGGCTGGGCAGTGCGGCGGTCGCCGGAGCGGCGAGCGCCACCACCAGCAGTCCGAGCATCCGACGCCGGCAGAACCGGCCCGTCGCGCGTCGCCAGATCAGTTGGTCGCCGGCGAGGAAGACGAACACGCCGCCGTGCAGGGCGGCGTGTCCCAGCGACGCCAGCGGCGCGCCCGGCCGCTGCGCCACCTGTGCCAGCGTCGTGGTCAGGCCGAGGGCGACCAGGATCAGACCGGCGACGGTCAGCAGGTGCAGGTAGGTGTAGGCGTCCCGGGCCAGCGCCGCCCCGCTCGGGCCGGTCGACACCTGCGACAGCCGCCGGTCGAGGACGCGGTCGGTGCCGACGTACGTCCACCACAGGGCGGCGAGCAGGGTGACGATCAACGCGACGGTGACCAGGGACGCCGCCGAGATCGACGTGTCGGCCAGTGCGACGCCGGTGGAGATGAATCCCTCCCCGAGGGCGACGAGCACGACGAGGTTGTACCGGTGCGTCCACTGCTCGATGGAGCGGATCCCCCAGTCCCGGGCGCCGGTCAGGTAGCCGCCCGCCAGGTCCACCACCACTGCGGCCGTCCAGCACGCCGCGCTGAGCGGCGAGATGGGCTGGCCGATCGGGGGGAAGGTCAGCGTCGCGCCCACCAGCAGCGCCAGCGCCGCGGCGGTGGGTACGGCGGCCCGGGTCGCCTGGGCCCGCAGCGCCGGATCGCCCCTCGCGACCCGGAAGAACGAGGCGAGGTGCAGCACCCGCAGCGCCACGTAGCAGGTCACCACGATCAGTGGGCCGGGTAGTCCACCGGGTACGCGGCTGAACGCCTGCGGGATGGCGACGCCGAGCACGAAGGTCGACGCGCCCGCCGCCAGCACCGTCACCCGCACCAGGGAGGTGGTGAAACGGGGCGCCACGCTCTCCAGCCAGGCGTACAGGCACCAGGACCACCAGAGCAGGGCCAGGACACCGAGGCCCTGCGCCAGCCCCGCCGGCGACGGTTGGCGGGTCACCAGGACGGTGATCTGGATGAACGCGTACACGACGATCAGGTCGAGGAACAGCTGGTGCGGGCGGACCACCGCCACCCGGCGCACCGTGCCGGCGATCGCCTCGTGCAGCCGGCGGTGCCGACGCGCGAAGACGGTACGGTCGGCGATCATGGCGGTGCCCAGGCAGGCGGCGAGCACCGCCAGCGATCCCAGCGCCGCCGCGTGCAGGGCCACCGGTGCGGCGGCGAGCAGCAGCCCGATGCCGAGCACCACGCTGCGCCCCACCAGGTTGAACCCGCGCTTCTCGAAGGCCAGCAGCCCGAGCAGGTAGAGCAGGGCCCCGCCGTGCAGGGCGAGCACGCTGCCCGTGCCCCAGCGGCCCGCGGTGCTCACCTCCGTCGCGCTCAGAGCGTGTTTGAGGCCGAGTGCGAGCAGGATCAGGCCGCCGACCATCGGCAGGTGCAGCAGCGCGTAGGCGTCGCGGCCCACCAACGACGTGACGCCGCCGGGCAGACGCCGCAGCGACTGTTCGGCGGCGAACCGGGCGAGGTCGAAGTAGGTCCACCACAGCACGATCACCACGACGACGCCGAGGGCCGATCCCGCGAGCACCGACCAGGTGATCGGCGAATCGCCCACCAGTCCCCGGCTGGTGCCGATCGAGATGATCGTCTCGCCCAGGGCGACGAGCACGATCAGGCTGTGCCGTTCCGCCCAGTGCCCGACGGACCCGAGCCGCCAGTCGCGCGAGCCGAGCCCCGCCAGGCCGGCGTAGTCGACAGCGGTGGCCACGGTGAACAGCACCACCTGCGCGAGGTGCACCGGCGGCCAGTCCGGCAGCAGTGCCGGCAGGGACGCGGCGGCGAGCAGCAGCGGCGAGGTGACGCACAGCGGCAACCACGCGCGTCGGGCGAACAGGGGCCGGTCGCCGGTGTTCAGCCCGGCGAGGGTGGTGACCGCCACCGGCACGAGGCGCACCAGGACGAACGCGACGGCGAAGACGAGGGGACCCCACAGGCCGCCCGGCCGGTCCGCGAACGCCACCGGCAGGGCGACACCGACCACGAAGATGCCGGCCGCCGCCCCGAAGACGACCAACGGCATGATCCCCCGGTCGAAGCGCACCGTGTTGCCGAACCAGGCGTACGACGCCCAGCACCGCCACAGCAGCGCGACCACCAGGAACCCCTCGAACAGCCCGACGGGGTGGAAGTTCGCCGACATCAGCTCGGTGACGTTGAAGAACGCGTAGACGAAGACCAGGTCGAGGAACAGTTCCAGGCGGGTCACCCCGCCCGGACCGGGCTGGATCCGCCCGGACACCGCGGCGCGGATCCGCCCCGTTCCCGACGCTCTCATCGCCACCCGACCACTCTCCCAACCGGCAGGCAGGCGCCACACGGGATCGCCGAAGCCGCGCCGGGTGCGTCGGGGGGGCCGTCGGGCGTGCAGGTCGTCGACCGGCGCGTCGGTCCGCCGTACCGTCGAAGGGCCCGCAGGTGCCGCCCGCCGCCCGGGGAGGGGCGCCTTGCCGGCGTCTGCCATGCTCGGGCCGGTGACGACCGGTCGCCCCACCACCCCCCGCACCCACCGCCGCGTCCGCAGCCGCCGCACCCGGATCGTGCTCGTCTCCGGCGCGGTCGCGGTGGTCCTCGCCGTCGCCGTTTTTGTCGTCGCGGTGGTGGTGCCGCTGGTACGGCCGGCGGGTCCGCGCCCGCTGTTCCAGCTTCCCGTCGCGTGCGGGGAGACGTGGCAACTGGGCACCTATCCCGGTCACGACGACTACGACGTGGACCTGTTCCCGACCGAGGGCAGGGCGTGGGGGCGGCCGGTGCTCGCGTCCTACGCGGGGGAGGTCACCGTGGCGGGGATCAACGGATCGCTCGGTGGCCGTACGCCCGACGACCCGGACGGGCCGCGTGGCCGCGGCGGCGGCTACTGGGTGAAGATCGACCACGGCGGCAAGTGGGAGACGCAGTACCTGCACCTGCTCGAACCGCCGCTGGTCCGGGTCGGTCAGCGGGTCGCCCAGGGCGAGCAGATCGGGCGGGTCGGCAGCACCGGCAACTCCGGGGCGCCGCACCTGCACTACGAGCAGCGCCGGGGCTGGGAGAAGGTCGAGGCGTACTTCGACGGGGCGCCGTCGGGCATCACCCACGACGACACCGAGTACACGGTCAGGCGCAAGAGCAACAACTGCGTACCCGAATGACGGACGCCGCCGGTCGGCGGCGGGTGGTCAGTGGCTGTGGCTGCCGGCCGCGTCCGTGTCGTAGGTGTCGTGGTGGGGGAACTCGTTGACGTAGCGCTGCCGGCCCAGCGGCGTGAGGTCGAGGTAGTTGTACGTGTTCAGCAGCGGGTCGAGGCCGCGGCCGTACACGGAGTAGGTGTGCAGGATCCGGTCGCCGTCGCGGACGAAGACGCTCAGGCCGTGGGCCTCGCCCTGCAGGTGGTGGGTGAGGCCCTGGGCGGCCAGGGTCTCGGCGTCCTTGTAGTTGTATTCCACCGGGGCGACGGCCGGGTCCATGGTGACGTGGAAGTCGTAGTTGAAGTCGCTGCCGTGCGAGGAGTACCAGGGAAAGCGCCAGCCCATCCGGCTCTTGAATGCCGCGAGGGTCGTGAACGGCGCGCGGGAGACCACCGCGAGTGTCGTGTCACTGGCGTGCAGGTGCGTGAGGTGCCCGAAGTTGTCGACCAGCAGCGAGCAGCTCGTGCATCCCTCGGCCCATTCCGGGTCGAACATGAAATGGTAGACGATCAACTGTCGTCGTCCCTCGAACATGTCGGCCAGCCGGACGGCGCCGGCGGGGCCGGTGAAGGAGTAGTCCTTCTCGACGGCGACTGCCGGCAGTTCGCGCCGGAGCGCGGTGACCCTGTCCCGCAGGCGGGTGATCTCCTTTTCGCGGTCGAGCAGTTCCTTGCGGGCGTCGACCCACTCGTCCCGGGACACGACCTTCGGCTCAATCATGGACGACACGCCTTTCCGCTGGAGCGCCTGACCCATTCTTGTCGGTCGTTATGAGATCGCACCAGCCTCCGCCCCTTGTCGTGGGATTCCCATTTCCGCATACCGTTCCGGCGATCGCGCCGGCGGGTGGAGCAATTGCGCAGGTCGGCCGGTTCGCCCTCGACGCCCGGCCGGTCCGCGTGCCGCGAAAAGGAGCGGGCGTGGGCCGGCGAAGTGCGCATCATCGAAGAAGCCCCGCGCCGCCCTCGGCGCCCGGGTTCGACAGTCGGCGCCGCCCCGCCGGACCATCACGGGGGCCGCACTAGTCTTGCCCGACGGGGCTCGGGTCGAAGGGGGCAGGCACGATGGGGGAGCGGTCGATGCGGGAGGCCGCAGCGCTGTTGGCGCAGGCGCGCCGCGTCGTGATCTTCACCGGCGCGGGGGTCTCCGCGGAGAGCGGTGTGCCGACCTTCCGCGACGCCCTCACCGGCCTGTGGCGCAGCTTCGACGCGCAGCGGCTCGCCACGCCGGAGGCGTTCCGCGAGGATCCCGCGCTGGTCTGGGGCTGGTACGAGTGGCGACGCGCCACCGTGCGGCGGGCCCGCCCGAACGCCGGTCACGTGGCCGTGGCCGCGATCGAGGCACGCGTGCCCGGCGCGATCGTCGTCACGCAGAACGTCGACGACCTGCACGAGCGCGCCGGCTCAATCGCGCCGATCCACCTGCACGGCAGCCTCTTCGCACCGCGCTGCTCGGCCTGCGCCCGTCCGGCGACGACGTCGGACGAGGCCGCCGAGGAACCGGACGACGGCCGGCGCGTGCCTCCGCCCCGGTGCGCGCACTGCGCGGGCCTCGTCCGGCCCGGGGTGGTGTGGTTCGGGGAGGCGTTGCCGACCGCCGCGTTGGAGGCCGCCGTGGAGGCGGCGTCCACGTGCGACCTGCTGGTGACCGTGGGCACCTCGGGGCTGGTGTATCCCGCCGCCGAGATCCCCCAGGTGGCTGCCCGTTTCGGCGCCACCGTGGTGCAGGTCAACCCGCAGGAGACGCCCCTGGACGCCGTGTCCGACGTGAACCTGCGCGGTCCGGCCGCCCAGGTGCTTCCCGCCCTGGTGCACGCCGCCTGGGGTGCCGACCCGGCGTGACGACGCGCGGGAGCGTCCGGTGCGGGGCCCGTGGCGGGCCGGCCCGGGCCGTGTCGCTGGCCTGCGCCCCGGTCGCCGGCTCAGCCGCACCGGGGCCGACGGTACCGCTGACGTAGACTGTCGGCGGTCCAGCCCCGGCCAACCGACACGCGCCGGCTGGCGGCGGCGAGGGTGTTTCCGTGTCACGAAGGCGCTCCGTCGAGGTCGGACGTGGTGCAGTCGCCGGACGGGGCGGGAGAGGTGAGGTGGCCGTGCGCGGTCCTGCGATGACGGACGTGGCTCGCCTCGCAGGCGTCTCCCACCAGACGGTGTCCCGGGTCCTCAACGGGCATCCGAACGTGCGCGAGCAGACCCGGCTGCGCGTCCAGGCGGCCATCGCCGAACTCGGCTACCGGCCCAACCGCGCGGCCCGGGCACTGGTCACCGGCCGGTCCCAGGTGATCGGCGTGGTCGCGCAGAACACCACTCTCTACGGCCCGGCCTCGCTGCTGGCGGCCCTGGACCAGGCGGCCGCCGAGGCGGGTTTCGCGGTCAGCGTCGGCAGCGTCAGCGACCTCGACGACCAGTCGATCTCGGCGGCGGTGGAGCGGCACCTGGCGCACCGGGTCGCCGGCATCGTGGTGATCGCGCCGGTCGAGTCGGCGGGGGAGGCCCTCGAACGGCTCCCCAAGGACGTTCCGTTGGTCACCGTCGACGGCGACCCGCGCCGTCCGGTGCCCCTGGTCACGGTCGACCAGGTCGCCGGGGCCCGGGCCGCCACGCAGCACCTCCTCGACGCCGGGCACCGGACGGTCTGGCACGTCTCCGGCCCCCCGGACTGGTTCGACAGCGCCGGGCGGATCGACGGATGGCGGGAGACGTTGCAGGCGGCGGGCGCCGAGTTGCCGCCGCTGCTGCCGGCGGACTGGTCGGCGGCAGCGGGGTACCGGTGCGGACAGATGTTGGCCCGGATGCCCGAGGTCACGGCGGTGTTCACCGCCAACGACCACCTGGCGCTGGGCGTGCTGCGGGCGTTGCACGAGCACGGCCGGCGGGTGCCGGACGACATCAGCCTGGTGGGCTTCGACGACGTGCCCGAGGCGGCGTACTTCATCCCGCCGCTGACCACCGTGCGGCCCGACTTCGCCGCCGTCGCCCGGGCGAGCCTGGACCTGCTGCTGGCGCAGATGGAATCCGACGTCGCCGGCCCGCTGCGGCAGACGGTCGCGCCCTCCCTGGTCTCCCGTCGCAGCGTCGCCGCCCCGCCACGGCGCTGATCACGCCGGTCGTCCCGGCGGTGCGGTTCGGCCGACGTGAGCCGACCGGAAGCCCTTGACACTCATCAATGTTAACGCCAACACTGCTGTTGCTGCCCCGTGACGCGAAACGCCACCGTCACGTATTCCGGTTCATCCTGCTCCTTGCCGGCGGGACGAGCCCGCACGGCCCACGAGCGGCGCGTCGTCGCGCCGGTGCCGCGACCTGCTCGTCCGGCGTCGGTCCGGAAGCCAACGGAGGAAGTCGATGAAGCTGACAGACGAGGTGCCACGGACGGGCGGTGGGTGGTGGTTGTCCGCTGCCGTGGTGGCGGTGGCGGTGTTGCTGGGTTCTGGTGTGGTGGTGGGTTCGTCGGCGTGGGCGGCGGCGGTGGACACCGGGGCGACGTACGTGTTCGTGAACCGGCACAGCGGGAAGGCGATGGATGTCTTCGACTGGTCGACGGCTGACGACGCGCCGGTGAATCAGTGGGCGCGTAACGATCTGGCGGTGCAGCAGTGGCAGTTCGTGGACGTGGGTGATGGTTTCTACAAGGTACGTTCGCGGCACAGTGGAAAGGTGTTGGATCTGCCGGGGGCGGCGGACGGGACGCGGTTGGTGCAGCGGGCTGACACCGGGGTGGCGACGCAGCAGTTCCGGTTGCAGGATTCCGTGGGCGGGTACGTGCGGTTCGTCAACCGGTCGAGCGGCAAGGCCGTCGATGGGTGGGACTGGTCGACGGCGGATGGTGGGATGTTGGCCGCCTACCGGAATCTCGACGGGGCCAACCAGCAGTGGCAACTGGTCCGCCTCGGCGGCGCCCCGCCCACCACGACACCGCCGCCCACGGGCACCCCGCCGACGTCCTACCCGCAGCCCGGCAGGGTCACCGGCGACATCGGCGTGCACGATCCGACCGTGGTGAGGCGCCCCGACGGCGGTTACCTCGTCGCCCACACCGGCAACGACGTCGCACTGAAGACCTCCACCGACCGGGTCACGTTCCGCAACGCCGGCTCGGTCTTTCCCGGCGGTGCGCCGTGGACCTCCACCTACACCGGCGGCGCGCGTAACCTCTGGGCACCGGATCTGTCGTACCGCGACGGCCGCTACCACCTGTACTACTCGGCCTCGACCTTCGGCTCGAACCGGTCGGCGATCTTCCTCGCCACCAGCACCACCGGCGCGTCGGGCAGCTGGACCAACGAGGGCCTGGTTGTCGAGTCACGCACCACGGACGCCTTCAACGCCATCGACCCGAACCTCGTCGTCGACGACCAGGGCCGCTGGTGGCTGAGCTTCGGCTCGTTCTGGTCCGGCATCAAGCTGATCCAGATCGACCCGGCAACCGGGCGCCGGCTGGGCACGGCGATGCACAGTCTGGCCACCTACGGGCCGGGCATCGAGGCGCCCGTCATCGTCAAGCGTGGCGCCTGGTACTACCTGTACGTCTCGTTCGACCGCTGCTGCCAGGGCGCCAGCAGCACCTACCGGGTAATGGTCGGCCGCGCCGCCGTCCCGACCGGGCCGTTCGTCGACCGTGCCGGCCGCGACATGCTCTCCGGCGGCGGCACGCAGGTCCTGGCCTCGCACGGCGGCATCCACGGCCCCGGCCACCAGGCCGTGCTCGTCGACACCGACGGCGACCACCTCTTCTACCACTACTACGCCGACAACGGGGCGTCGCTGCTCGGCGTCAACAGGATCGGGTACGACGCGGCCGGTTGGCCCTACCTCTACTGATCGACGGCCGCCGCAACCCCGTGGAGGACAGATGCAGCCAACCCGTCCACCCCACCCCTGCGGCGGGGTCGTCCACCGGGCCGCCGGTACGCAGCGCGCCGGCCGCCGTACCGTGCCGCGTCTGCGGTCGGCCCTGGCCGCGATGGTGCTGGCCCTCGCCATGCCGCTCGGCCTGCCCATGGCCGGGCCGGCGCACGCCGCACCGGCGGTGAACCACACCAACCCGCTGGCGGAGCAGCGGGCCGACCCGCACATCGTCAGGCACACCGACGGCTACTACTACATGACCGCGACGGTGCCGCAGTACGACCGGATCGTGCTGCGCCGGGCCAGCACGTTGCAGGGGCTGGCGACGGCGGCGGAGACGACGATCTGGTACCGGCACGCCAACGGGGAGATGGGCGCCCACATCTGGGCGCCGGAGATCCACTTCATCAACGGCAGGTGGTACGTCTACTTCGCCGCGGGCCGGACCGACGACGTGTGGCGGATCCGGATGTACGTGCTGGAGAACGCGAGCCCGGACCCACGGACCGGCTCGTGGACCGAACGCGGCCGGATCACGACCCCGTGGGACACCTTCAGCCTGGACGCCTCGACCTTCGTGGCCAACGGGGTGCGCTATCTGACCTGGGCACAGCAGGAGCCGGGCGTCTCCACCAATTCCAACGTCTACCTCGCCCGGATGGGTGGCAACCCGTGGCAGATCACCGGCACGGTGACCCGGCTCGTCGTGCCGACGTACGACTGGGAGACCCGCGGGTTCCGGGTGGCCGAGGGACCCGCCGTCATCCAGCGCAACGGCCGCCTCTTCCTGACCTACTCTGCCAGCGCCACGGACGCCAACTACTGCCTCGGGATGCTGAGTGCCTCCGTCACCGCGAACCTGCTCGACGCCGCCTCCTGGAGCAGGAGCCCGACCCCGGTGTTCGCCAGCAACCCGGCCACCGGCCAGTACGGCCCCGGCCACAACTCGTTCACCGTCTCGGAGGACGGGCAGAGCGACATCCTGGTCTACCACGACCGCAACTACCGGGACATCATTGGTGACCCCCTGGACGATCCGAACCGGCGAACCAGGATCCAGAAGCTGTACTGGAACGCTGACGGCACCCCGAACTTCGGCATCCCGGTGCCCGACGGGGCCACGCCCGTCCGGCTGCGTTCGCACGACCTGACCACCAGCTACGTCCGACACTACGACTACCGGGCCCGCGTCGAGCCGAACGTGACGAGCCTGGCCGACTCGCAGTTCCGTGTCGTCGCCGGCCTCGCCGGCGCCGGATCGGTGTCGCTGGAGTCGACCAACCTCCCGGGCCACTACCTGCGCCACCGCGATTTCGCCCTGTACGTCGAGCGCGACGACGGCTCTACGCTCTTCCGTGGCGACGCGAGCTTCCACCGGCGGTCCGGCCTGGCCGCCGGGGCCGGGCTCTCCCTTGAGTCGCAGAACTTTCCGGGCCGGTACGTGCGCCACCGGGCCGGACTGCTCCAACTGGAGGCGGTGAGTTCGAGCGCCGACCGAGCCTCCGCCACCTTCCACCTGGAGTAGGCGGGCCACGAGCCGGCGCGCGGGTCGCATTGGCCTGTGTCTATTGACAGGAGAGCCGCCTCGGGCCGACGCTGAGAGAGCGCTCTCTCAGCGTCGCCCGCCACCCCGAGGAGGACCTTTCGTGAAGCTTCGAAGAAGGCTGCTCGCCGCCGTGTCCGCGCTGGTCGCCGCCGTCCCGGTGACCCTCGCCGCAGCCCCCGCCCACGCCGTCGGCCCCGCGCTGCTGCCCGTCACGGTCACCAACAGCACCGGCCGGGGCGACGCCGTCCACCTGTACGTGATCGGCGTGCAGCTCTCCAGCGGCCGCCTCGGCTACGTCAACCAGGGCGGCACCTTCGTTCCGTGGTCGGGCGGGCAGCTCCCGCCGTCGCCCGCGCCGGACGCGTCGATCCCGGGGCCCGGAAACGGCGGCAGCACGACCATCCGGTTCCCGCGCGGGTTCTCCGGCCGCGTCTACTTCTCGTTCGGGGAGAAGCTCAAGTTCTTCCTCACCCCGGACGGCCTCGTGCAACCCGCCCCGTGGGCGGCCGGCGACGCCAACCGCGACATCCTGTTCGACTGGAGCGAGTTCACCTACAACGACGCCGGACTGTGGCTCAACAGCTCACAGGTCGACATGTTCGCGGTGCCGCACGCGGTCACGGTGACCGGTGCCACCGGCGTCACCAAGCGCACCGGCGACGTCGTCTCGGGGGGCCGCAACGCGATCATCGAGGGCATCCGGTCCCAGTCGGGCTGGGCCAACACGGTCCACACCCGCTCCGACGGCACCGTGTTGCGGGTTCTCGCGCCCGGCAAGGCGGCCGGCGCCGGCCTGTTCAGCGCCACCTACCTGGACTCCTACATCGCGTCGGCCTGGAACGCGTACACGACCAGGACGCTGACCGTGGTGCCGTTCGCCGACCAGCCGAACACCCGCTACTTCGGGCGGACCTCGGGCAACGTCATGACGTTCACCAACAGCGTCGGCCAGCGGGTCGCCTCCTTCAACCGGCCCTCCTCGGCGAGCGTCTGGGGCTGCGACGGGGACCTGCCCGCACCCAACGACCCGGTCGTCGGCCCGATCTCCCGGACGCTCTGCGCCGCGCTGAACCGGGGCACGCTCGGCACCATCGACACGCAGCCCAGCACCGACGCCGCCCAGTTCTACCGCAACAACCCGACGAACCACTACGCACGCGTCATCCACGCCAACATGACCGACGGCAGGGCGTACGCCTTCGCCTTCGACGACGTCGGCGCGTTCGAGTCCCTGGTCCACGACGGCGACCCCCGCGCGGCCGGACTCGTCCTGAGCCCGTTCGGCGCCGGGAGCGGCGGACCGGGGAACCCCGGCACCGGGGTGCCCGTGCTGAGTAACTGGAACAACAAGTGCATCGACGTGCCGAACTCGAACTTCGTCGACCGCGCGCAGTTGCAGATGTGGAACTGCAACGGCACCGACGCGCAGAAGTGGACGTTCACCGGCGACACCCTGCGCAGCCAGAACAACAAGTGCATGGACGTCGACGGCGGCGCGACCGGCAACGGCGCTGTCGTCCAGCTCTACACGTGCAACGGCACCGGCGCGCAACGGTTCACCCTGACCGCGGCCGGTGACCTGGTCAACATCCAGGCCGGCAGGTGCGTCGACATCCGGGAGTGGAACAGCGCCGACGGCGCGAAGCTCCAGCTCTGGGACTGCGCGGGCACCGCCAACCAGAGGTGGCGCAAGGGCTGACCCGCTCGGCGGGTGGCGGCGACCCGTCGCCATCCGCCCCGGCCCGGACCGTCGGGGCGACCGACGTCCGTCGCGCCCGCTGTGCCATCGTGGTCCTGCCGTCGCAGCGCCGGACGTCGGCACCCGGCAGGTGCTACGACGCCGCCGCGCCGGCCGTGGCGTCGACGGGAGGGGGAACGGCGATGGGGGAGCAAGGGTCCGGGCCGCTCAGCGGCATCCTCGTGGCCGACTTCTCCCGGATCCTCGCCGGACCGTACGCGACCATGCTCCTCGCCGACCTCGGCGCCGAGGTGGTCAAGGTCGAGGGGCCCGGCGGGGACGACACCCGGACCTGGCTGCCGCCCGTGCGGGAGGGCACCTCCACCTACTACCTCGGCGTCAACCGCAACAAGCGGTCCATCGCCCTCGACCTCGCCGACCCCGACGACCTGGCCGTGGCCCGGGAACTGGCCCGCCGCGCCGACGTCATGATCCAGAACTTCCGGCCCGGCGGACTGGGGCGCTTCGGCCTCGACTACGACAGCGTCGCCGCCGTCAACGAGCGGATCGTCTACGCCTCGATCAGCGGGTTCGGCGCCGGTGCCGGCGCCAACCTGCCCGGCTACGACCTCGTGGTCCAGGCCGCGTCCGGCCTGATGAGCCTCACCGGCGAGCCGGACGGCCCGCCCTACAAGGCCGGGGTCGCCGTGTTCGACGTGATCGCGGGCCTGCACGCCGCCGTCGGCATCCTCGCCGCCCTGCACCACCGCGACCGCCGCGGCACCGGCCAGCACGTCGAGGTGGACCTGCTCTCCTCCGCGCTGTCCGGTCTGGTCAACCAGACCAGCGGCCACGTCGCCGGCGGCGCGACGCCGTTCCGGATGGGCAACGGGCACCCGAGCCTCTTCCCGTACGAACCGCTGCCCACCGCCGACGGCGACCTCGTCGTCATCGCCGGCAACGACGGCCAGTTCCGCAAGCTGTGCCAGGTCCTCGGCCTGCCCGAACTGCCCGACGACCCCCGGTTCGGGCGCAACCAGGACCGCACGGTCAACCGGGAGGACCTGCGGCCGATCCTGGTCGCGCGACTGGTCCTGCGCAGCCGCGACGAGTGGTTCCGGGACCTGCGCGCGGCGGGCGTGCCGTGCGCCCCGATCAACACGGTCGCCGGGGGCGTCGACCTGGCGCGGGAACTGGGGCTGGACCCGGTCGTCACCACCGGGGGCGTGCCTGGCATCCGCCACCCGATCGGCCTGAGCGCCACCCCGGCGCGCTACGACCTGCCGCCGCCGGGCCTCGACGAGCACGGCGACGAGATCCGGAACTGGCTGGCCGGCTGACGCCCGCCCGAGCGACTCACGCCTGCTCGCCCGGCTGACGCCCGGCCGCCTGGCTGACGCCCGCTTGCCCGGCTGACGCCCGCCCGCCTGGCTGACGCCCGCTTGCCCGGCTGACGCCCGCCCGCCTGGCTGACGCCCATCTCCGTCCGACCGGCTGTCGGACCTCGCCCGGCTGCCGCGTCCCGTCCGCGTGTTCCGGCGGAGGGGGTGCCGGTGAGCGGCGTCACCGCCGCAACCCGGCCGCGTGAAGAACGCGTCAAGAAACGCGCCGCCGCCGTCATGATCGCGTGATGACCCCTGTCCCTCGCGCGGGCACGGAGTTTCGATTGCCCGGCACGGCCGGAAGGCGGTCGTGACGAGCGGTTCCGGCAGAGGAGTCAGTGTGTCCGACGTGGTGTTCGTCCTGGTGACGGTGGGGCTGTTCGCCGCACTCGCCCTCGTGGTGAGGGGCGTGGAGAAGCTGTGAACATCGTCGATGCCGTCGGCCTGGTGCTGGCGTTGGGCCTGGGTGTGTTCATGGTGGTCGCGCTGCTGTTCCCGGAGCGCTTCTGATGTCCGCCACGACAGCCGGCGCCCTCTTCGTCCTGTCCCTGGTGGCGGCCCTGGTCGTCGTCCACCGCCCGTTCGGCGACCACCTGCACCGGGTGGTCGCCGGAACCCGGCACTCGCGCGTCGAGCGGGGGATCTACCGCCTGGTCGGGGTCGACCCGGCCGCCGGCCAGACCTGGGGCGTGTACGCCCGCGCCGTACTGGCCTTCTCCGCCGTGTCGATTCTGTTCCTGTACGCGTTCCAACGCTGGCAGGACCACCTGTGGCTGTCGCTCGGCCTCGACCCGGTCGTCGCCCATGGCGCCTGGAACACCGCCGTGTCGTTCGTGACCAACACGAACTGGCAGTGGTACTCGGGCGAGTCGACCATGGGCCACCTGGTGCAGATGGCCGGCCTGGCGGTGCAGAACTTCGTCTCCGCCGCCGTCGGCATCGCCGTGGCGGTGGCCCTGGTCCGCGGCTTCGCCCGCAGCCGTACCGGTGAGCTGGGCAACTTCTGGGTCGACCTGACCCGGATCACGCTGCGCGTCCTGCTGCCCGTCGCCGTCCTCGGCGCGCTGGTGCTGATGGCCGGCGGGGTGGTGCAGAACCTCTCCGGCGGCACCGAGGTCGCCACCCTGACCGGCGGGACCCAGACGGTCACCGGCGGGCCCGTGGCCAGCCAGGAAGTGATCAAGGAACTCGGCACCAACGGCGGCGGCTTCTACAACGCCAACAGCGCGCACCCCTTCGAGAACCCGAGCCCCTGGACGAACTGGATCGAGATCTTCCTGATCCTGCTGATCCCGTTCAGCCTGCCGCGCGTGTTCGGCCGGATGGTCGGCCAGACCCGGCAGGGCCACGCGATCGTCGCGGTCATGGCCGTCCTCGCGCTCGCGAGCGTCACGCTGACCAACGTCTTCGAGCTCGCGGCCGGCGGCACCGTCCCGCAGGCCGTCGGCGCCGCCATGGAGGGCAAGGAGGTGCGCTTCGACGTGTCGAACTCGGCCACCTTCGCCGCCGCGACGACGCTGACGTCGACCGGGGCGGTGAACTCCTTCCACGACTCGTACACCGCGCTGGGCGGCATGATGACGCTGGGCAACATGATGCTCGGCGAGGTCGCGCCGGGCGGCGTCGGCGCCGGCCTCTACGGGATGCTGGTGCTCGCCGTGATCACGGTGTTCGTGGCCGGGCTGATGGTCGGCCGCAGCCCCGAGTACGTGGGCAAGCGGATCGGCTCCCGCGAGATCCGCTTCGCCTCGCTGTACTTCCTGGTCACCCCCGCCCTCGTGCTGATCGGCACCGCCACCGCCTTCGCCACCGGCAACCACGCGACCGCGCTGAACGTCGGCCCGCACGCCCTCACCGAGGTGCTGTACGCGTTCACCTCCGCCAGCAACAACAACGGCTCGGCCTTCGCCGGCATCACCGTGAGCACGCCCTGGTGGAACACCGCGCTGGGCCTGTGCATGCTGCTCGGCCGGTTCCTGCCGATCATCTTCGTGCTCGCCCTGGCCGGGTCGCTGGCCCGCCAGCGACCCGTACCCGCCTCCGAGGGCACCCTGCCGACCCACCGGCCCCTGTTCGTCGCGATGGTCGCCGGCGTCACGGTGATCCTCGTGGCGCTGACCTTCCTGCCCGCGCTCGCCCTGGGCCCGCTGGCCGAAGGGCTGTGACCCCGATGAGGAAAGAGACCATGACCGTCGACACGCGGGCACCCGAGGCCCGGGCCGACGCGGGGACCTCCGCCGTACGCGGTGGCCGGGGCGGCGGCCTGCTGGACGCGCGGCAGCTGCTGCGGTCGCTGCCCGACGCGCTGCGCAAGCTCGACCCCCGCACCCTGTGGCGCAACCCCGTGATGCTGATCGTCGAGATCGGCGCGGCCTGCACCACCGTGCTCGCGCTGGCCGACCCGTCGGCGTTCGCGTTCGCCGTCGCGGCCTGGCTGTGGCTGACCGTGCTCTTCGCCAACCTCGCCGAGGCCGTGGCCGAGGGCCGCGGCAAGGCACAGGCCGCCAGCCTGCGCCACGCCAGGAAGGACACGGTGGCCACCCGCCTGCGCGGCTGGACGCCGGGTGCCGCGGCCGGCACGTACCGCGACGAGGCGGTGCCCGCCCCGGAGCTCGCGCAGGGCGACGTCGTCCTGGTGGCGGCCGGGGAGCTGATCCCGGGTGACGGCGACGTGGTGGAGGGCATCGCCAGCGTCGACGAGTCGGCCATCACCGGCGAGTCCGCCCCGGTGATCAGGGAGTCCGGTGGCGACCGCAGCGCGGTCACCGGCGGCACCCGGGTGCTCTCCGACCGGATCGTCGTACGGATCACCCAGCGGCCGGGGGAGAGCTTCGTCGACCGGATGATCGCGCTGGTCGAGGGCGCCAACCGGCAGAAGACGCCGAACGAGATCGCGCTGAACGTCCTGCTCGCCGCGCTCACCGTCGTCTTCCTGCTGGTGGTGGCGACCCTCCAGCCGCTGGCCGTCTTCGCCAAGGGCCACCAGGCGGCGGCGCCCGACAACGGCGCGATCACCGACGCCGGCGTGACGGGTGTGGTGCTGGTGTCGCTGCTGGTCTGCCTCATCCCCACCACCATCGGCGCGCTGCTGTCGGCCATCGGCATCGCCGGCATGGACCGCCTGGTCCAGCGCAACGTCCTGGCCATGAGCGGCCGGGCCGTGGAGGCCGCCGGCGACGTCGACACCCTGCTGCTGGACAAGACCGGCACCATCACCCTCGGCAACCGGCAGGCCGCCGGGTTCCTGCCCGTCGACGGCGTCGACGCGAGCCTCGTCGCCGATGCGGCGCAGCTGGCCAGCCTCGCCGACGAGACCCCCGAGGGCCGCTCGGTGGTCGTCCTGGCCAAGCAGGCGTTCGGGCTGCGCGAGCGTGAGCCCGGCCTGCTCCCGCACGCCACGTTCGTGCCGTTCACCGCGCAGACCCGGATGAGCGGCGTCGACCTCGACCCCGACGGGAGCGCGCTCCGGCCGGCCCGGCGGATCCGCAAGGGCGCCGCCTCCGCCGTCACCGGGTGGGTCCGCGAGCACGGCGGCGAACCCACCGGGCAGCTCGGGCGGATCGTCGACGAGATCAGCGGCGCGGGCGGCACCCCCCTGGTGGTCGCCGAGCACGTCGACGGCGAGCCGGCCCGCGCCCTGGGGGTGATCCACCTCAAGGACGTGGTCAAGGCCGGCATGCGGGAGCGCTTCGACGAGATGCGCCGGATGGGCATCCGCACCGTGATGGTCACCGGCGACAACCCGCGTACGGCCGCGGCGATCGCCGCCGAGGCGGGCGTCGACGACTTCCTCGCCGAGGCCACCCCCGAGGACAAGCTCGCCCTGATCCGGCGCGAGCAGCAGGGCGGCCGGCTGGTCGCGATGACCGGCGACGGCACCAACGACGCCCCCGCCCTCGCCCAGGCCGACGTCGGCGTCGCGATGAACACCGGCACGTCGGCCGCGAAGGAGGCCGGCAACATGGTCGACCTGGACTCCGACCCGACCAAGCTGATCGAGATCGTGGAGATCGGCAAGCAACTGCTGATCACCCGGGGCGCGCTGACCACCTTCTCGATCGCCAACGACGTGGCGAAGTACTTCGCGATCGTCCCCGCAATGTTCGCCGGCATCCACCCGGGCCTCGACGCGTTGAACGTCATGCGGCTGGCCAGCCCCGAGTCGGCCATCCTCGCCGCCGTCGTCTTCAACGCCGTGGTCATCGTCGCCCTGATCCCGCTGGCCCTGCGCGGCGTGCGCTACCGGCCGGCGTCGGCGTCGCGGCTGCTGCGCCGCAACCTGCTGGTCTACGGCCTCGGCGGCATCGTCGTGCCGTTCGTCGGCATCAAGCTCGTCGACCTGCTCCTGCAATTCCTCCCGGGGGTCTCCTGATGCGCCTGCCCACCTGGCTCTCCGCACACGTGGCCGCGCTGCGCGCGCTGCTGGTCTTCACGGTGCTGCTCGGCCTGGCCTACCCGCTGGCCCTGGTCGGCGCCGGTCGGCTGCCCGGCCTGCGCGACAGGGCGGACGGGTCCCTGCTCACCGCCGACGGCCGGCCGGTCGGCAGCGCCCTGATCGGCCAGGCGTTCACCGCCGCCGACGGCGCGCCCGTGCCCCGGTACTTCCAGTCCCGGCCGTCGGCCGCCGGCGACGGCTACGACCCGACGGCCACCGCGGCGTCCAACCTCGGCCCGGAGAGCGTGGTCGACACGCTCGCCGTGGACCCGCGCGCGTCGAGCCGGAGCCTGCTCAGCCAGGTCTGCGCCCGCAGTCGCGCCGTCGGCGAACTCGACGGCGTCGACGGCCGGCGTCCCTACTGCACCCCCGACGGCGTGGGGGCGGTGCTGGCGGTGTTCCGCGCCGACGGGCTGACCGGCACCGTCACCCGGGTCGTCAGCGTCAACCAGAGCGCGCCGGCCACCCCGTTCCTCGCCGCGTACGAGGGGGTGGCCGTGGAGCTGGCCCGGCCCGGCGAGGACCTCGTGGCCGCCGGCGGTCTGATCGTGCCGGTGCGGGGCGACGCGCCACAGAACCCCGCCGTGCCCGCCGACGCGGTCACCGCCAGCGGCAGCGGCCTCGACCCGCACATCAGTCCGGCGTACGCAGACATCCAGGTGGCGCGGGTGGCCCGTGAGCGGGGCGCGGACCCGGCGGCGGTCCGGCGCCTCGTCGCCGAGCACACCCGGGGCCGGGTGCTCGGGTTCATGGGCGCCCCCGCCGTCGACGTGCTCGCCCTCAACCTCGCCCTCGACGAGGCGCTGCCCGTCGCGTGAGGGTCGGCGTGGGGCGGGGCCGGGTGCTCCGCCCCACCCGTGGTCCGTGGTCCGACGACCGGCCGTGCCGGTGATCAGGGAGGATGGCTGCGTGCCCAGGGGAGAACTGCGCATCTACCTCGGGGCCGCGCCCGGCGTCGGCAAGACGTACGCGATGCTGGAGGAGGCCCGGCGGCGCGCCGAGCGCGGCACCGACGTGGTGGTCGGCCTGGTCGAGACCCACGGTCGCGCCCAGACCGCCGCGATGGTCGGCGACCTGGAGGTGCTGCCGCGTCGGGTGGTGACCCACCGCGGCGCCGCGTTCACCGAGATGGACCTCGACGCGGTGCTGGCCCGGCGGCCCGAGGTCGCCGTGGTCGACGAGCTGGCCCACACCAACGTGCCCGGCTCGCGTCACGAGAAGCGCTGGCAGGACGTGCAGGAGCTGCTCGACGCCGGCATCACCGTCCTGTCGACCGTCAACGTCCAGCACCTCGAATCGGTCAACGACGTCGTCGCGCGCATCACCGGTACGACCCAGCGCGAGACGGTGCCCGACGCGGTGGTCCGTGCCGCCGGTCAGGTCGAGCTGGTCGACATGACCCCGGAGGCGCTGCGCCGCCGGATGGCCCACGGCAACATCTACCGGCCGGACCGGATCGACGCGGCCCTGGGCAACTACTTCCGCGTCGGCAACCTCACGGCCCTGCGCGAGCTGGCCCTGCTGTGGCTGGCCGACAAGGTCGACGAGCAGCTCGGCGCCTACCGCGCCCAGCAGGGCATCTCCGAGACCTGGGAGGCCCGCGAGCGGGTGGTGGTGGCGCTCACGGGCGGGCCGGAGGGCGCCACGCTCATCCGCCGCGCCGCGCGGGTCGCGGCCCGCAGCAAGGGCGCGGACCTGCTGGCCGTGCACGTCGCCCGCAGCGACGGGCTGGCCGGCGCCGATCCGGCGCAGCTCGCCCGGCAGCGCGTGCTGGTGGAGAGCCTCGGCGGCACGTACCACCAGGTGCTCGGCGCCGACATCCCGGCGGCGCTGCTCGACTTCGCCCGGGGCGTGAACGCCACCCAGCTGGTGCTCGGCGCGAGCCGGCGCGGCCGGTTCGCGCAGCTCTTCTCCCGTGGCGTGGGGGTGACCACCACGGCGCTGTCCGGGCCGATCGACGTGCACCTGGTCACCCACCCGGAGATGGGCCGGGGGCGGCGCGGCGCGGGCGTGCCGGCCGCGCTGTCGCGGCGGCGCCGGCTGCTCGGCTTCGGCCTCGCCGGGCTCGGCATGCCGCTGCTGACGGTGCTGCTGCGGGCCCTGCCGGACCTCAGCCTCACCAACGACATCCTGCTCTTCCTCACCGGCGTCGTCGGGGTCGCGCTCGTCGGCGGGCTGTGGCCGGCGCTGGTCGCCGCGCTGGGCGGTTCCCTGCTGCTCAACTGGTTCTTCACGCCCCCGTTCCGCACGCTGACCATCGCCGAGGCCGACAACCTGCTCGCCCTGGGCGTCTTCGTCGCCGTCGCCGTGGCCGTCAGCGGGGTCGTCGACGTCGCGGCGCGGCGCACCAGAGAGGCGGCGCGCGCCTCCGCCGACGCGCAGACGCTGGCCACGGTGGCCGGTGGCGTCCTGCGCGGCGAGCGTCCGCTGCCGGCGCTGCTGGACCGGCTGCGCGAGACGTTCGGGCTGCGCGCGGTCAGCGTCCTCGAACTCGTCGCCGACGCCGGGGGACGGCCCGGGCACGCCAGCGAGGACGGGGCGTGGCGGATCGTGGCCAGCGTCGGCGAGGACCCGGCGGGCAACCCGGGCGCGGGCGAGACGGCCGTGCCGGTGGACGACGGGCTCACCGTGGTGCTCTCCGGACGGCGGCTGGAGGCGGCGGACCGGCGCGTCGTGGAGGCGTTCGCCGCGCAGGCCGCGGTCGCGCTGCGGCAGGAACGCCTCGCCGAGGAGGCGGCCAGCGCCCGGCCGCTCGCCGAGGCCGACCGGATGCGTACGGCGCTGCTCGCCGCGGTCAGCCACGACCTGCGTACGCCGCTGGCCTCGGCGAAGGCCGCGGTGAGCAGCCTGCGCAGCCACGACGTCGAGTTCGACGCGGACGACCGGGACGAGCTGCTGGCCACCGCCGACGAGTCCCTGGACCGGCTCGGGCGGCTCGTGGCGAACCTGCTGGACATGAGCCGCCTGCAGGCCGGTGCCCTCGGCGTGACCCGCGTGCCGATCGGGCTGGAGGACGCGGTGCCGAGGGCCCTGGACGAGCTGGGTCCGCAGGCCGCCGACGTCGGCACCGACATCCCCGCCGACCTGCCCGCCGCCGTCGCCGACCCGGGGCTGCTGGAGCGGGTGCTGGTCAACATCGTCGCCAACGCCCTGCGGCACAGCCCGCCCGGGCGGCCCCCGGCCATCACCGCCAGCGCCCACGCCGGCCAGGTGGAGCTGCGCGTCATCGATGTCGGTCCCGGCATCCCGCAGGACCAGTGGGAGCACGTCTTCCTGCCGTTCCAGCGCCTGGGCGACCGGGACAACGCCACCGGCGTCGGTCTCGGCCTGGCCCTCTCCCGCGGCCTCGCCGAGGCGATGGGTGGCAGCATCACTCCCGAGACCACCCCCGGGGGCGGCCTCACCATGGTGCTGCGGTTGCCCGCCGCCACCTCGAGCGCCGCAGAGGGGCAGCAGGAATGACCCGCATCCTGGTCGTCGACGACGAGCCGCAGATCGTCCGTGCCCTGCGGATCAACCTGCGGGTCCGGGGCTACGAGGTGCAGGCCGTCGCGACCGGCACGGCGGCGCTCAAGGCAGCCGCCAGCGACCCGCCCGACCTGGTGGTGCTCGACCTCGGCCTGCCCGACATCGACGGGGTGGAGGTCATCCGGGGCCTGCGGGGCTGGACGCACGTGCCGATCATCGTGCTCTCCGGCCGCGCCGGCAGCCAGGACAAGGTCGCGGCCCTGGACGCCGGCGCCGACGACTACGTCACCAAGCCCTTCGGCATCGACGAACTCCTCGCCCGGATCCGCGCCGTGACCCGGCGACTGCACGTCAGCGCCGACGCGACCACCGCCACGCTGCGCGTCGGCCGGCACACCGTCGACCTCGCCGCCCGTACGGTCACCCGGGACGACGGCGCCGACGTCCGGCTCACCCCCACCCAGTGGGGGGTGCTCGAACAGCTGCTGCGTCACCCGGGCAAGCTCGTCAGCCAGCGCCAGCTCCTGCACGACGTCTGGGGTCCCGAGTACCAGAACGAGACCAACTACCTGCGCCAGTACATGGCCCAGCTGCGCCGCAAGCTGGAGGACGATCCGGCCCGCCCGCGCCACCTCATCACCGAGCCGGGCATGGGCTACCGGTTCCGGCCCTGAACGCGACGGAGGCGCCGCGCGTTCCGGGTGCCCGCCGCCGACCGCCGGCCGCGGGGGTGCGGCCGCGCGGTCGGCGGACGGGGCGCGCGTTGGCTCAGCGGCCCTGGAGGGCCCGCACGTTGTCGCCGAAGGTCCAGCCCTTCGACCCGTCCCAGTTCAGCGACCAGGTCATCAGGCCCTTCAGACCGCCCCGGTAGGTGTTCCACGCCTGGGCCACCGTCGCCGGGGCCATGTGGCCGCCGCCGGCGCCGGGCTGCGCCGGCAGCCCGGGGACCTGCTTGTCGTACGGGACCCGGATGGTGGTGCCCTGCACGACCAGCCCGGCGTTGAGGCAGTCGGTCTGGGCGGTGAAGCCCTGCACGGTGCCGGCCGGGTAGGAGTCGCCGGAGCAGCCGTACATGCTGCCGTTGTAGTACTGCATGTTCAGCCACCAGAGCCGGCCGTTGTCGGCGTACCGCTTGATGATCGGCAGGTACGCGCCCCAGATGGAGCCGTAGGTGACGCTGCCGCCGGTGACGTACGCGGTCTCGGGCGCCATGGTGAGGCCGAAGCCGGCGGGCATCCGCGCGAGCACCCCGTCGATGATGCGGATCAGGTTCGCCTGCGACGGGGAGAGCTGGGAGATGTTCCCGCTGCCGGTGAGCCCGGTCTCGATGTCGATGTCGATGCCGTCGAAGTTGTACCGCTGGAGGATCGGTACGACGGTCGCGACGAACCGGTCGGCGACCGCGGCCGAGCTGAGGTCGATTCCGGCGGTCGCGCCACCGATCGACAGGAGGATGGTCAGGCCGGCCGCCTTGGCGCGGCACATCTCGGCGGGAGTGGGCACCTTGACGGTGGCGTCCATGCCGTCCTCCCAGAGCACGGTGCCGTCGGCGCGGATGACGGGGAACGCCGCGTTGATCACGTTGTACCCGTGCGCGGGGATCCGGGCGTCGGTGATCGGGATCCAGCCCAGCGGCGGGTGGACGCCGTTGGCCGCGCCGTCCCAGTTCTCCCAGTAGCCCTGGAGCACCTTGCCGGCCGGCTTCGGCTTGCCGGCGCAGGTGCCTGGGCCGGGCGGGGTGGGCGACGCGGTGGGCGTCGGCGTCGGGGTCGGGGAGGGCCCCGACGTGGCGGTCGGGGTGGGTGCGGGCGTGCCACCGCCGTCGCAGGCGCCGAGGTCGGTCCAGAGCGAGGGCGTCGCGGCGGGGTTCCAGCCGGCGCCCGGCGGGGGCGTGTGCGTCACCAGCGCCTGGTAGGAGCGCCCGGCGTAGCTGACCCGGCTGCCGGCGGCGTACGTGGTCCCCTCGGCCCAGGCCGGCGCGGTGCAGGCCGCGACGGCGACGTCGGGGGCGGTCTCCGCGGCGGCGCGGCCGTGCACGGCGGGCATGGCCGCCAGGGTGGCGGTGAGCGCCGCGCCGGCCAGCAGCGCGGGCATCGTACGTCGAAGTCGCATGGCATTCCTCCTCGTCGATGGCGGGAGGCTATCAATTAACTTTGTTAAATGTAAGCGCCGGGGCGGAGGCGGCGCGTCGACGAGGCCGTCGCGGGCGGCCGGCGACTGCCGGAGAGGCGCCGGTAAAACTTTTCGCCAATGTCGATGATGCCCGTGGAGCTAATCTCCGGAACGGGATACCCTCCGGTGGACACCTGCCGTCCATCGTGGAGGAGATCGAGCATGCGTAAGTTGATGTCGGCGGTCGGAGCCGGAGCGATGCTGACCGTGGGGCTGCTCGCCGGCGCGAGCCCGGCGCAGGCGGCGAGCTGCACGCTCGTGCAGTCCGAGATCTACAACGGGGCCAACATCATCGCCTGGTCGCAGGGGCTGCAGGGCTGCTCCGGCGACGTCTACTGGGAGATCCAGTCGGGCGACGCCGGCGGCTGGCAGGTCGCGCAGAGCGGCACCACGCACTACGCCAACGAGGTGCAGAGCTACTACGGCGACGTCGAGCTGCCGTGTTACCTGCGGGTCTACGCGAAGTTCGGCACCCAGGAGAAGCTCACCCAGCCCGCGCGCAACAACAACTGCGCCGGCTGACGACCGGGTCGGACGGGGCGGGGTGCGCGCCCCGTCCGACCCGGTCTCCCGCAGCGGTTACGCGGCGGGATACCGCGTGACGTAGACGGGCTCGCCGACCCGCGTCGTGTCGGCCGCCGCGCCCACGCCGTTGACCACGTGGTCGATCGTGCCGGCGCTCAGGTTCACGGTCATGACGTGGTGCAGCCTGACGCCCGGGGCGACGGGGACCTCGAAGCCGTTCTCCGTGCGGATCGACGGGTTGTTCTGGTTGAACACGTACACCCCGCCGCCGTGCAGCGTGTGGTGCCGCACGCGGTCGCCGACCTTGTAGCCGGCCCAGCCCTCGACGGCGCCGTTCATCCAGTCGGCCTGCGTCGGCGGGTCGTACGGCAGCTCGTTCTGGTAGAGGATCGTCGTGCCGTGCTCACCGTTCCAGACCGTGTTGTACCGCTGGAAGTGCTCGACGAACAGGCCGGTGGCCGTCACGTGGTCGCCGTTGATGACGGCGCCGTAGCGACCGGTGTTGGTCCGCCAGCGGTCGGTGTCGCCGTTGACGCCCTCGGTGAAGCCCTCGACGCCGTGGTCCCCGCGCCACACCCAGGTGTGGTCGATCAGGACGTGGTCGGCATTGACCTCCAGCGCGGTGTGCGTCCTGCCGATGTGCGGCCCGCCGACGCGGAAGTACACGTCGGAGAGCGTGATCGGGTTGCGCGGGGTGCTGGCGTTGCGGCCGTGCTCGCGCCCGACGCGCAGCAGCACCGGCGACTCGGTCAGGCCGGCGTCGATGGTCACTCCGGCGACGACGACGCCGGGCACGCCGGCGACGTCCAGCGGTACGGCGCCGTTCACGGCGGTGAGCGTGGCGTGGCCGATGCCGAGTACCACGGTGTCAGGCCGCCGGACCTCGATGCTGCGGGCGATGTCGTACACGCCGGGGGTGAGCAGCAGGTGCCTGCCGCGGGCGAGCTGGGCGTTGATGACGTGCACCGGATCGGACGGCTTGGCGATGAAGAAGTCCCGGATGCCGATGGTGCGCCCCGGCGTCATGCCGTCGCCCCAGGAGATGCCCCGGCTGTCACGGCGGACGGCGGGGACGCGGACCTGGTAGCGGCCCCGGTCGTCGACGTACAGGTACGGCTTCTCCCTGCTCAGGGGCGTGGTGTCCAGCGTGGTGTACGGCGGGTCGGGGAAGTCGGCGTCGTCGGGGGCGCCCACGGTGCCCGCGAAGACCTGGTTCCACACCGCGTTGGACCAGCTCTCGACCTCGCTGTTGCGGGTGAGCCACTGCTGCTGGGAGCCGTTGGTGGTGGCGGGCAGCCGGGAGTCGGCGATGAAGCCGCCGCTGGCGTACTGCGGGCCGGCGGTGCAGTAGTCCATCAGCGACAGGCCGCCGCCGCTGATGTCGAGGCGGCGCATGGACACCGCCTGGGAGACCGCCCAGAAGTTCGCCGAGGAGCGGCAGCCGTCCTGGCCGGTGGCGTTGACGGACAGCGACAGGTTGGACAGGGTGCGCCAGAAGTTGACCAGGGCGATGCAGTTGCCGGTCCCGCCGCCTTCGAGGCAGCGGTTGTAGGCCTCGATCTTGCCATTGACCGTGACGTCGGTGGGGGAGGCGCCCAGGCCGGAGACCTCGGTGTAGTAGCCGACCTTCACGTGCAGGGGCTGCGTGTCCGTACCGTAGCTGCCGGGCTTGAAGAGGTACGCGTGCCGCGCGGTGCCCATCTCGGCGTCGACCTGCCGGGCGTGCGCCGCGTCGAGGGTCGCCTGGATCTCGGCGACCGGTGTGTCGGGATCGAAGATCGTCACGTTGGGCCCGAAGTCCGGGGCGCCGTGCCGGGCCCGCCCGGCGGCGGCGGCCGTGCCGGTGGTGCTGGCGACGGCCGTCAGCACCAGGCCGAGGGCGAGCGTCCGGCGGAGCCGCCGTCGCGCGTCGGGGGACTGCATTCTCATCGTTCGTCCTCTCCGCCGGCCGGGGCGGGTGCCGGGCTCGGCGACGTGGTGGGGGAGGTGTTCCGGCGCGGCGCGGGGTGGCGCGCCGGTGGCCGGGTCGCGGTCGTCGTCGACCTGCCTCATGGGGCGGCGGCGGGGGACGACGCTCTTGTGAGAGCGCTCTCTCGCCATCGCGACTTCTATCGCGCCGTGAAAGAAGGGTTGGGATGTTTCTACCCTGTCGATCCGCCCCGCGCTACTGCTGCGCCGCCGCGATCAGGGCGGGTTCTCGCGGAGGCACCGCGCCGGCCGCGCTGTTCGTGGTGTGGGCCGGTCACCCGTTGACGACCAGCCGGACCGTCACCGTGTCTCCCACCGCCAGCCCCTCGGCCCGTCGCACAGCCGCCTTCACCGGCACGATGTAGCGCCCGTCCTTGGGAAACAGCGACGTGCTCCAGCCGGTCTTCCCGATCCGGGCCGAGACCGGGATCATGCCCCAGCCGTAGCTCACGCCCGCCGATCGCGCGGCCAATTCCTGGCAGCCGTCCTCGGGGACGGTGACGAAGTGCCACGGTGCCGGGCCCCGCCAGAACCACAGCTCACCACCGAACTCCAGGTCCATCGGCTCAGCATAGGAGCGGGGGCCGACTTCCTCGGGGCGGGCGGAGTTCGCCGGCCGGTCCCGCGCCGGCCCGGGGGCGCTCGCGTCGTCAGCGCCGATGGGGCAGCATGCACCCGTGCTCCTGATCGTCGCCTCGGACCCGCTACGACCGCGCCACCCGGACGCCCACTTCGCGCCGGAGGCCCGCGCCGCCCGGGAGGCCGGCGTCGAGGTCGCCGTCGTCGACCACGACGCGTTGACCCGTGGCGACGTGTCGCGGGCGGTGTCACGGATGACGACCGAGGGCGTCGCGGTCTACCGCGGCTGGATGCTGCGCAGCGAGCAGTACGCCGCCTTCGCGGACGCGTTGGCCCGACGGGGCGTCAGCCTGCGGACGAGCGGCGAGCAGTACCGGCGCGCCCACGAGCTGCCGGGCTGGTACCCGGACCTGGCCGAGCTGACGCCACGCTCGGCGTGGACGGTCGGCACCGAGCGTGCCGAATTCGACCGGGCGAGGCGCGCGCTCGGCGGCGGGGCGGCGGTGCTGCGCGACTTCACCAAGTCGATGAAGCACCACTGGCACGAGGCGGCGTTCATCCCGGATCTCGACGACGGCGATGCCGCCTGGCGGGTCGCCAGTCGCTTCCTGGACCTGCGCGGCGACGACCTCGTCGGTGGCCTGGTCCTGCGCCGGTTCGAGCGGTTCACCACCGCCGAGGTCCGCACGTGGTGGGTCGACGGCGTCTGCGTCCTCGTCGGCGCCCATCCCGACAGTCCGCACGACACGCCGCCGGAGGCGTTCGACGCGGGCCCGGTGAGCGGTGCGGTGGCGGCGCTGGGGCTGCCGTTCGTGACCGTGGACCTGGCCCTGCGCGCCGACGGCGTCTGGCGGATCGTCGAACTCGGTGACGGGCAGGTCAGCGACCGACCGTCCACCATCGACCCGGCCGCTCTGGTCGACGTCCTGCGTCGCGGGTCCTGACCACCGAAACTTCCGGCTCTTCGGTCGCTGCCGGTCCGGCTCGCAGGCAGGGTGTGAGCCCGGCCGGAGCGTCGATGCGGCGCGCACTTATCGAAATAATCCGATAACCGGGCGTTGAGGTTCCGGACATGTTCCGATACGGTCCGATGGAAGGGCTTCGATCAACTCACGGTGTCGAGGATGCTGACGGCGGCGTGGTCTCCGGGCGACCACTCCACCGGCCCCACGCCGTGGCGGGCGGTTGCCGAGGCGGCCTTCTCATCCAATCGGCTCATCGAAAGGCTCTGCCATGGACAACATGCTCGCCCGTGCCAGCGGGCGCCCGGTGACCCGCCGGCGGTCACGCGTCGCGCTGGCGTCGGCCGTGGTCGGTCTCGCCGTCGCCGCCGCGACGGTCGCGGTGGCGTCCGGCGCCAGCGCCGGCACGACCCTGGGGGCGTCCGCCGCCGAGAAGGGGCGCTACTTCGGCGCCGCGGTCGCCGCCCACAAGCTCTCCGACGCCACGTACGTCGGGATCCTCAACCGGGAGTTCAACTCGGTCACCCCGGAGAACGAGATGAAGTGGGACGCCACCGAGCCGTCCCAGGGCCAGTTCACCTTCGCCAACGCCGACCGCATCGTCAACCACGCCCGCGCCAACGGGATGCAGGTGCGTGGCCACGCCCTGGCCTGGCACTCCCAGCAGCCGGGGTGGGCGCAGAACCTCAGCGGCAGCGCGCTGCGCCAGGCGATGGTCAACCACGTCACCCAGGTGGCGACCTACTACCGTGGCAAGATCCACTCCTGGGACGTGGTGAACGAGGCGTTCGCCGACGGCGGCAGCGGGGCCCGCCGCGACTCGAACCTGCAACGCACCGGCAACGACTGGATCGAGGTGGCGTTCCGCGCCGCGCGCGCCGCCGACCCGACCGCCAAGCTGTGCTACAACGACTACAACACCGACGACTGGTCGCACGCGAAGACCCAGGCCGTCTACAACATGGTCCGCGACTTCAAGGCCCGGGGCGTGCCGATCGACTGCGTGGGCCTCCAGTCGCACTTCAACAGCGCCTCGCCCTACCCGGGCAACTACCGCACCACGCTGTCCAGCTTCGCCGCACTCGGCGTCGACGTGCAGATCACCGAGCTGGACATCGAGGGCTCCGGCGACAGCCAGGCCACCGCGTACCGCAATGTGGCCAACGACTGCCTCGCCGTGGCCCGCTGCACCGGCATCACCGTGTGGGGCATTCGGGACACGGACTCCTGGCGGGCCAGCGGCACCCCGCTGCTCTTCGACGGCAGCGGCAACAAGAAGCCGGCGTACACCGCCACCCTCGACGCCCTCAACGGCGGCACCACTCCGCCGCCCACCACGGCGCCCCCGACCACCGCGCCGCCCACCACCCCGCCGCCGTCCGGCGACTGCGCCGCGACGGTGTCGCTGAACTCGTGGAACGGCGGCTTCGTCGCCACGGTACGCGTCACCGCAGGCGCCGCGGCCATCAACGGCTGGGCGGTCGCCCTCACCCTGCCTGGCGGCGCGACGGTCACCAACACGTGGAGCGCGCGCGCCACCGGGACCAGCGGCGCCGTGACGTTCCGCAACGTCGACTACAACGGCCGGCTCTCCGCCGGAGCCACCACCGAGTTCGGCTTCCAGGGCACCGGGACCGGCCCGACCAGCACGCCCACCTGCACCGCGAGCTGACCCGTCCGACGGCCCGGCGCGGTGGGCTCCGCGCCGGGCCGCCGACGCCGTACGCACGGGTTCTGCGGTGTCCGCCTTGGACGGTCGTCGGGGCTGGCGGACTCCCAGCCGGCCATTGTGGGCCGGCGCCATGCCGGCACTTGCCCTCAAGTCCACTTCAACTTCTACCGTCGACACGGCAGGTTCGGTCGAGCGGGTCAGGGCGTGGTTGGTGTGAGCGTGCAGCGGACGGTACTGGTGACCGGGGGGACCGGGCGAGTGGGCGGGCAGGTCGTCGCCCGGCTCGTCGAGGCCGAGGGCGTGCGGGTGCGCGTGCTGTCCCGCGATCCGGCGAGGGCATCGGGGGCACTGGGGCCGCAGGTGGAGGTGGTCGGCGGTGATCTCACCGCGCGCGACAGCCTGAGCGCCGCGCTGGACGGTGTGGACGGGCTGTTCCTCGTCTTCCCGTCGGTCACCGCCGACCATGCGGCAGGTCGGTTGGTGGCGACGCTGGCCGAGCGGGTCAGGCGCATCGTCTATCTGTCCACGCACGGCGTGCCGGACGACCCCGACCACGCCGCTGAGCCGGACGGGACCATCCTGGGCTCCCACGCCCATCTGGAGGGCCTGCTCGCGGGATCGGCGGCCGAGTACGCCTTCCTGCGCTCCAGCGGCTTCGCCGCGAACACCCTGGCGTGGGCGCCGCAGATCCAGCAGTCGGACGTACTGCGGTGGTTCGTTCCCCAGGCCAGACGGGCCCTGGTGCACGAGGCGGACCTCGGGGCGGTGGCGGCGCGGCTGCTGACGGACGACCGGCACCAGCGCGCGGCCCACCACCTGACCGGCCCCGAGCAACTGACGCAGGTCGAGCAGCTCGCGGCGATCGGTGCCGCGCTCGGCCGGACACTGCGTTACGAGGAGATGGACTCCGCAGAGGCCGCCGCCGAGCTCTTCCCCGAGATGCCGGCGGGCGTAGCCGCCGCGATCATCGCCGGCCATGCGGCGATGATCACGCAACCCGAGCCGGTCACCGACACCGTCCGGCATCTGCTGGGCCGGCCCGCACTGACGTTCGCGCAGTGGGCTCGCGACCACGTCGAGGACTTCACCGGCCGGCAGTAGGGGTCGCCCTGCCGCTCGCGACTGGCATGCCCGCTACTTCGACCCGCGGCTGGCCGGCAGCCAGGTGACCAGCACGGGCGCGATCATCGCGACCTACGTCGCCACGAACCCGAGTCGACCTGGTGACGGCAGGTCGCCGAACTCGCCCAGTGCGAGCGGACGGCGACAGTGCTGGCTGCACCGGGTCCCTACCCGAACTCGCCGTCCCCGGCGCAGGCCTGTTTCCGCGCTTGTGGGGACCAGATCTGGGTCTATGACTTCGACACGTCCTATGCGGCCCTCGGAATGTGGGAGAACCAGTTCAGTTCCGGCTGCCGGGTCGCCGGACCCTAGACGGCCTCCGCTGGGTCTGGACGGGTTCGCTCGCCCCACCGGACGACTGCCGGGGCGGCGAGCCCGACCGCGACGAAGATGCCGCCCATCAGCAGCCAGCCGGGGGCGCCCCAGGCGATGCAGAGCAGGCCCAGTATGGAAGGGGCGGCGACGTTGGCCAGGCCCGTGCCGAGTCCGGAGATTCCCGTGTACTGCCCCTGCGCGTGTGCAGGCGCGAGTCGGAACTGCAGCTCGAGCGAGCCCGCCGCGTGCCAGAGCTCCCCGACGGTGTGCGCGGCGACCCCCAGCGTCATCACCGTGACGGCGAGCCATCCGGGCATCGCCGATGTGGCGGCGATCAGGGCCATCCCGATCAGGAACGCCATCCCGGAGCGGCGCATGGCTCGACCTGCCGCTGGACTGGTGTCGATGCCCCGGCTCGCTCTGACCTGGAGCGCCGCGACGAGGGCGGTGTTGACCAGCACGGCCACCCCGACGAACCAATGCGGCGCGTGGGTCTGCGAGATGATCCACACCGGCAGTGCGAAAATCAGTACCTGGCCGTGGATTCCCATGATGGCATCGAGCATGGTGACTGCCAGGTAGGGCTTGTCTTTCAGTGCGGTCCAACGCCCGGTCATGGAGGGTGCCGGGATCGGCGGCAGTGAGGGCAGCCGGGTGATGATGGCGGCGCACGCCACGAAGGTGGTGGCGTTGCCGACGATCAGGGCCAGGTAGGCGGCGCGGGTGTCCAGCTGCACTGCGGCGCCGACGGCGAGGGCACCGCAGCATCCGGCGAGGTTGGCGACCGCACGAAGATAGGCACGGTACTGGGCCGGGTTCGTGCCGCCGAAGCCGCGCACCAGTGGGCCGCGAGACGCCCCGCCGGCTGATTGAGCGAGCTGGGTCAGGCAGACCAGGATGACGAACGGCCAGAACGTGTGGACGAAGGCCAGAGCAGCCATGGTGGCGGCTCGGATGACCAGAGTCAGCAGATAGATCTCGCGCGGGCCCCGTCGATCGGCGAGATGCCCCATCGGGGTCCCGGCGAGCATCCCGACGAGTGCGGCGATGCCCATGCCCAGGGCGACCTGCGTGAGGGGGAGCCCGACGGAGCGGGTGAAGAAGAGCACGGCGCTGGCCATGAAGATGCCACTTCCGAGCATGTTGACGAAGGTCGCGACGGCCAGGACGCGCCGAGGGCCGTGGTCGGGGATGAGTCCTCGGTCAACGAGCCATGATCTGTTCGGCGGTGGGATGGGAATGGACGTTGTCGCTGTCTGCAAATGACAGACCTCTCGTCGACGGTCGTGGACCCGTGGCAGGGCTGCGCCCTGCCGGGCGCCGCTACTCGAGGCTGGCCAACTCCTCGGGAGACAGGCGCAGCGCCCCGGCGGCCACGTTCTCGACCAGATGATCGGGGTTGCCGGTGCCGGGGATGGCCAGCAGGTGCGGCCCACGGCTGAGGGTCCAGGCGATCCGCACCTGCGCCGGCGTCACGCCGTGCGTGCGTGCGATGGCATGCACCGCTGCGTTGGCGGCCACACCGCCGGCCTCACGTCCGTCGCCGGCGATCGCGAAGAACGGCACGAAGGCCACACCCTGTTCGCCGCAGGTGCGCACGAACTGGTCGTGCATGCGTCGGGTGTCGACGCCGTACGGGTTCTGCACGCATACCACCGGGGCGATCGCCTGCGCCTGCGCGAGGTGCTGCGGGCGGATGTTCGACAGGCCGAGATGCCGGATGAGTCCGGCGTCGCGCAGGTCGGCCAGCGCGCCGAAGTGCTCCGCGACCGAGTCCAGCCCGTGCTGGCGCAGGTTCACGACATCCAGGTGGTCGCGGCCGAGCTGGCGCAGGTTCTCCTCGACCTGTCCGCGCAGCTGCTCCGGCCGGGCCAGCGGCAGCCACTCCCCGGAGGGGTCGCGCCCCGGTCCGACCTTCGTGGTGATGACCAGGTCATCGGCATACGGCGACAACGCAGTGTTGATCAACTCGTTTGCCGACCGCAGCGGCGAGAAATAGAACGCCGCGGTGTCGATGTGGTTCACCCCGAGCTCGACCGCCCGGCGCAGCACGCCGACGACCCGGTCGCGGTCGCTCGGCGCACTGCTGGTGCCCGTCAGACGCATCGCGCCGAATCCGATTCGGTTGACAGTAAGGTCGCCAATCGTCCAGGTTCCTGCGGACGCCGCAGTGATTACGGTGTTGGGCATTGGGCGAATCTAGCCACCCCCGCTGACCTGCGCAGTCGGTCGTCTGCCGGATACCGCGCGCGCAAGATCGCTGCTAGTTTATTTATCGTGGGAAGCGCTCCGCCGCGGCAGCAGCGACAGCCCGAAGTCCATTCCGGTCCTGACCGCATCCGCGTCCGCCTGTGACGGCCGGCCGTCCGATGACGAGGCCCGACGGGGCCCTGGCCGATGAGGCGTACACGATCTCTCAGCCGGCGCCGAAGCAGACGAAGGCGGCGGCGGTGGCATGGGCGGCACCACCACCGGCGGTGTCGAACGCGCGCTGGGCCTCGGCGAGCGCCACCGCCGGCGGAGCACCGGCACGCATCCGCCGGTGCAGGTCCAGCATCAGCGCGGTGGTCAGGTCGGCCGGGACCGGCAACACGGTGGCGATCAAACTGCGGGTGCCCAGGGCCAGCAACACGGCGGTGAAGCCCATCACCTCGTCGCCCGGCCGGACGCCGGAGAGGCCGGAGTCACAGGCGGAGAGCACCACGCAGCCCGGTGGGCGGGTCAGCCGCTCCAACTCGTACGCGGTCAACGGCCCGTCGGCCAGTTCGAGGGTGGAGAAGAGCGGGTTGTCGGCGCGGAAGGCGCCGTGCGCCGCGATGTGCGCCAGCCCGGCCCCGTTCAGCGCGTCGGTGACCGCGTCGGCGGTGGCGGCGCTGCCGGTGAGGGGGCGGGAGCCGGGCAGGGCCGCGCCGAGCTGACGTACCTCGGTCTCGGCGGCGGGCAGCCGGGGCCCGGCCACCAGCACCGGTGGGCCGGCCGGGACGATCCGCCCGACGGCGCCCAGCCAGACCGTCGCCGAGGGGGCCACCGTCACCGGCCGGCCGGCGCAGGTCGGCAGGCCCGACCAGGGCACGGCGTGCAGCGCGGCGATCGGGACGATCACCAGTGGCCGGTCGCGCAGCAGCCGGCGTACCGGGTCGAAGAGCTGCTGGTCCAGCGCGGTGGTGGCGAACTCGACCCCGGCCCGGGCGCTGGCCGAGTCGCCGGTGGTGACCAGCCGGCGCAGGCCGAACCGGTGCAGGCGGGCCCGGCCCAGCGCCTCGTCGAGCGGGCCGAGGTCGTGCAGGCTGGTCCGGCCGTCGCGGACCAGTACCGCCCGCAGCCGTGGCCCGTGCGCCACCAGCTCCAGCAGCACGGCGTCACCGAGCGCGGCGGCGAGGGCGCCAACGGTGGGCGGTGCCACCAGGTCGCCGCCGTCCGCTCCCCGGGCCCCGCCGTGCGCGCCCCGGGCCAGTTCGCGGATGCGCTGTTCGAGCCGGCCCTGGCTGCGCCGCAGCGCGTACCCGGGGTGCCCGGCGAGCAACGCGTCCTCCAGGGCGGTGCTGACCATCCGTAGCTCGGCCAGGGCGGCGGCCAGCTCGGGGTCCTGCGGCGGCTGCACCGCGCGCATCCGCAGGGCGTTGGCCCGCCAGCGTTCCGCCCAGGCCAGCACCTGGGCGGGCGTGCCGGTGCGCACGGCGATGTCCAGTCCCTCGGCGGCGAGTTCGTGCCCGTACGCCCCGCTGTGCGCGCGTAGCTCGGTGGCGCCCAGGGAGGCCCGGTGGCCGTCGAGCACCCCCAGCCCCCGGCGCAGGGCCCGGGCGGCCCCGCGCAGGTCACCGTCGAGCCGGCGCCGCAGCGCGAGCGCGTACCAGCCCTGGGCCCGGTGGGGCGCGGTGCCCCGGCGGTGCGCGCGGGCCGCCACCGCCAGCAGTTCGGCCGCCCGGGCGGGCCGGCCCATCGTCTCGGCCAGCCGGGCGGCCTCGATCCGGGTGGTCAGTGCCGGCGAGGGCCAGCCGGTGGCGTCGAGCTGCCCGGCGGTGCGCACCATGGCGGTGAGCAGGGTCGTCGACCGGGTGCCCCGGGCGAACTCGGCGCGCAGTTCGACGTGTCGGGCGAAGGCGGCCCAGATGCGGCGTCCCTGGCGGCGGAACCGGGCCCGGGCCGAGGCGGCGGCGGTCGCGGCGGTGTCCAGGTCACCGGCGAGCAGCGCCGCCCGGGCCCGCGCCAGCAGCGCCTCGGCGAGATCCGAGGCCATGCCGCGCCGCCGCAGCTCCGTCACGGCGGACGTGGCGACCTCGACCGCCTCGTCGACCAGCGGTACGGAGAGCAGCAGTTCGAAGCGGTCCAACAGCAGCGCCGGCCGGGGCACCGACAACCGACGGTACTCGTCGCCGACGGTGGCGAAGCTGCGCAGCGCGCCCGCGACGTCGCCGCGCTGGCCGGCGGCGATGCCGATGTTCCAGCGGGCGTCGGCAGCGGCCAGGTCGAGCCCGAGCCGGCTGAAGATGGCCGCGGAGCGGAACAGGTCGTCGTCGGCGTCCCGGCTGGTGCCCCGGTGGGCGTTGAGCAGCCCACGGTTGTTGCGCGCCCGCGCCTCCAGCAGCAGGTCGCCCTCGCGCTGGGCGATCTCCACCGCGATGCCGTAGTCCCGGACCGCCTCGTCGAACCGTCCCCGGTAGTGCAGCACGACGCCCCGCTGCATCCGGGCCCGGCCGGCGTCGGCACCGGTCAGCCGGGGCAGTGCCAGGGTCACCGCGCGAAGCGCCGCGCCGGTGCGCCCGGCGTTGGCCAGGACGTACCCGAGGCTCATCCGGGCCAGCGCCCGCGCCCGGGGCGAGTCGGTGACCCGCACCGCCCGGCGCAGGTGCCGCATGGCGCCCGGCAGGTCGTTGAGTTCCCGCAGGGCCAGCCCGATGGCGCGTTCGGCGGTGGACCGCTCGTCGGCGTCGGGGTGGCCGGCGGCGAGGACCTGCCGGGCGATCGCGATCGCCTCGTGGGGGTAGCGCTGGACGGCGTCGAGCGCGGCCTGGGCCTGGACGGCACCGGGAGCGGCGCTGTCGGCCATGCCAAGAAGAATCCCGCAGTCGCGCTCCCCGGTCAATCGCCCCGAGGCGGGTCGGGCATCAGTCACCTGACCGACGCTCAATTGACACTCGACTATCCTTTGAAATAATCGTCCGGTGCCTCGGAGAGCGCTTCCGTGGCTGCCCGGCCCGCCGCCGACCATGCATCTTCGACCGCCTGGAGGACCGGTGCCGCCTGACGACTCCTTCGCGTCGCGCCCGCCCGCCGGGCTGTCCCGCCGGCAGGTCATGGCCTGGTCCACCCTGGTCGCCGCGGCGGCGCCGCTCGGTCTCGTCGGGTGGGGCAGCCCGGCCGCCGCCGGCGAGTCGCCCGACGAGACCTACCAGCGGGTCTTCCTGGAGGCCCTGGCGGCCGACCCCGACCTGCGCCGCCACGCCGTCAAGGGCCGGGAGTTCCTCTACCGGCCCCGGCAGTTGCTGGTGGCCCACCCGGACGTGCAGCGGGTCGTGGGTCGGCTGCGCAGCTACGGCCACCCGGTCACCGAGGGCGTCGGCTTCGGCGGGGTCGCCCGACTCCTCTTCGCCACCGAGACCGACATCCCGTCGGTGGTGACCAGGCTCCGCGACCCGCAGCAGTGGCCCGGGCAGCCGGCGCCCCTGGTCCAGCCGCACCACGCCCTGCTCGGCTTCGGCAACATCATGGGCAACCCGGGCGGTCCGCCCCGGGTCGCCGCTGCCCTGCCGGCACCGGATCCGGCACGCGCGGGTGAGGGGGCGGGGGTGACGGTGGGGATCTGCGACACCGGCATCTGGCGGCTGGCCGGTTCCCGCCATCCGCAGTGGTTGGCCGGCAGCTACCTTCCCGAGTCCGACGACGAGGATGCCCTCTACGTCGGCGCTGACGTGCTCGCACTCCAGGGCGGCCACGGCACCTTCGTCGCCGGAGTGGTCCGGCAGGCCGCGCCGGGCGTACGTCTCGATCCCGAGGCCGCGCTGAACGCCACCGGCGTCGGCGACGAGGAGATGCTGGTCGCCGCCCTCGGTCGGCTCGGCCCGCAGGTGTCGGTCGTCAACCTCTCGTTGGGCTACTTCACCCAGGACGATCAGCCTCCGTTGCCGCTGGTCAACGCCCTGGCCGGGCTGCCCGGCCGGGCGGTGGTGGCGTCGGCGGGCAATGCCGCCACCAGCCGGCGGGCCTGGCCGGCCGCACTGGACCGGGTCCTGGCGGTGGGCGCGGTGAGTGCCGGCGCCACCGGCCCGGTGCCGGCGCCGTACAGCAGCTACGGGTCCTGGGTGGACGCCTGTGCCATGGGGGACCGGACCAGCACCTACGTCAGGGGTCGGCTGCAGTTGCCGGGCCAGCCGATGCGGTACTTCGACGGCTTCGCGGCCTGGACCGGCACCTCGTTCGCCACCGGCCACGTCGCCGGCCGGCTGGCCGCGCTGATGACCAGTGCCGGGCTCGACGCGGAGGCGGCCCGGGCCGCGCTGGTCGCCGGCTCCCGCTGGCATCCCGACTACGGCGTACTCGTCGCGTGAGGTCGCCGGCACCGGCGCGCGGGGCGTCGTACCGGTGAGCGAGCGCAGCACCGTCGGGCTGGTCGCCGCCGCCTCCCGCGGTGACGAGCGGGCGTGGGGCGAGTTGGTGCGCCGGTACACCCCACTGGTGCTCTCGGTGATCCGGTCCCACGGGCTCGACCAGGTCGACGCGGCGGACGTGAACCAGACCGTCTGGCTCCGCGCGGTGGAGCACCTGGGACGGCTGCGGGAGTCGAACGCCCTGCCCGCCTGGCTGGTCACCACCACGAGACGCGAGTGTTACCGGCTGCTTCGCCTCGGTCGGCGGACCCAGCCGTTCGACCCGTACGACGACTCGGTCGACCGGCACGTCGGCGCCCATCTGCTGGTGGACCCGGTCACCCCGGACGAGGACCTGTTGCGCGCCGAGCGGCAGCAGGCGCTGCGGGAGGCGTTCGCGCAGTTGCCGCCGCGCTGCCGGGACCTGCTGGCCCTGCTGCTGGCCGACCCGCCGGTCAGCTACCGCGAGATCGGCGCGCGGCTGGGCATGCCGGTGGGTAGCGTCGGTCCGAGCCAGGCCCGGTGCCTGCACAAGCTGCGGAACTGTCCGGCACTCGCCCCTTTCCTCAGGGCGCGCCCGGGTGACGAGGGGAGCGGAGGTGACCGGGATGGAGCCGTGGCCGCCAGCCGCTGACGACGCCCTGCTGGCCGAGTTGAGGGCCGCCCTGCGGGACTCCGGCCCGGTGCCGGAGGAGTTCCTGGCCGCAGCGCTCGCCGCGTTCAGTTGGCGGACCGTCGACGCCGAGCTGGCCCTCGCCGAGCTGACCTTCGACTCGGTCTGCGACCCGGAACCGGCCGGCCCCACCCGCTCCGCCGGCTCGGCCCGCACGCTGACGTTCCGCACCGGTGTGGTGGTGGTCGAGATCGAGCTGACCCCGACCGGCATCGTCGGGCAGCTCTCACCGGCCCGGGGCGGGCGGGTCGCCGCCCGGACCGCCGTCGGCCCGTACGAGGAGGTGCCGGTGGACGCGGTCGGCTACTTCTCGATGGGGATGCCGCCCGCCGGTCCGGTCCAGTTCTGCGCCCGCACCGCCGGGTACGCGGTGGCGACCGCCTGGGTCACCCTGCGCTGAGCGGACACCGAGCCGGCCGCCGAGGAGCTCGGAGGGCCGGGACGGCGGACCGGTCCGACAGGCGGATGCCGTACGCCTCGGGCGTCCTCGCCGGCCGGGGGCGCCGCCGCCGGGCCCGGGCGAGGCGGGTCCGCCCGGGACACCGGCCGGACGGGTGGAACGGAGGTCGCGGGCCCCGTCCGCGACCTCCGTCCCTGCCCCTCGAGGGCGTTACTTGGCCCGCTGGGCCACCGTGATGTCGTACCGCACGCCGCCGAGGTCGGCCCGTGCGGCGCCGGTGGTGTCCGGGCCGATCTGGGTTACGTTGACGGCGATCTGCTCCCGGGTCGGCACGGCCGCCGTGAAGTTCAGCGAGAAGGCGAGCCGCTCACCGGGGTTGAGCTCCAGGTTGTCCAGGCTGGCCTGGCCGATGTCGACGATCTCGACCTGGTTGCGGCCCACCTCGCGGACACCCTTGCCGGCCTTGCCGCCCTTGGTCCAGCGCTCGAACAGGGTCGGTCCGAGGTCGGCGACGAGCCGGCCACCGGCGGCCTGGAACGGTGCCCCGGTCTGGCTGAAGACCACGCTGCTGCGGGCCGGCCGGGTCAGCGTGTTGCCGATGGCGAACGGCCGGATCTGCGCCAGGCCGCCGGCGATCACCGCCACCGAGTCCACGTTGCGCCAGGCGATGTTGTTGTTGTTGCGGGTGTTGACGCCGATGTCCGGTCCCTCGAAGGTCATCGGGTCGTTGGCGGAGACCCAGCGGGCCAGCAGGCAGAAGTGACCCGGGCCGGGCACGTTGTCCCACGGGATGGTGACCGTGGTGACGCCCGGGTAGACCGGCACCGCCATCGCCCCGATCTGCGTCCACGCGCCCGGCCAGCCCGCCCCGCCGCCGGGCGTGGTCCGGTAGACCCAGATCGTGCCCTCCTCCATGACGCTGTCGCCGTACGGGCCGGGGTTGCGCAACTTGATGAAGATGTAGTTCCGCTGGCCGACGATCGGGTTCTGGCTGGTCGCGCACTCGATGGCGGTGTGGCAGACCTTGATGTCCGGGCTCTGCCAGAGCGGGTTCAGCGCGTGCGGTTCGAGGCCCACGTCGGCGGCGGTGTCCTTCATGTACACGTCGACCGCGGCGGCCGTGGCGGGGCCGTCCGCCGGGCCGGACAGTGGTGCGGCACCGGCCGCGGTGACGGACAACAGCGTCGCCAGTGCCGCGCCGGTGAGCAGGGCGAGCGTCGAACGGCGCGCTCTTCCCGCGAGTCTGATAGACACATTTCCTCCCGATGATGGGGGATCGCCGTTCGCCCCGAGGTGGTGGCGTGGGCGGGTGGACATCCTTACGGAGTCCGATCGACGCGAGTAGATACATCTGGTGCCGGCGGGCGATGTCAGATGGCGCGAGTTGCCGTCAAGCCGGCGAAAGTCGCACAGCGCTCGGATGTGCGCTCAACTACGTCGGTTGATGACCGCGAAGGCGGTCGCCCCGACCAGGACCTCCGCCAGGATCAGCAGCGCCAGCATCATCTCGACCGCGGCACCGAGCCCGATCGCGATCCCCGTCGCGCCGGTCAGCGGTAGCGCGAGCAGTCCGAGTACGGCCAGGGCGCGGGTGAGGACGGCGTCGTCCCGTTCGTCACCCGACTGGGACCACGCCCGCTCGAAGACCGTCGTGCGTTCCGGTCGCCTGCCGAGCCGCCACGCCATCACCGCGACACCGATCAGTCCACCCGCCGCGCCCAGGAGGAAGCCCACTCCCATGTTCCCGGGCGCGTGCTCGCGTAGCAGCAGGCCCACGGCGACCAGCAGCGCCATGATCGCCAGGCCGACGCCGAGGGCCAGGGCCCTGCGCTTGTCCGTGTGTCGATCAGTCGACATGGAAGATCTCCTCGACGGTGCGGTGGAAGTGGCGCGCGATGGCGATGGCCAACGGCAGGGAGGGGTCGTAGCGGCCGTTCTCGATCGAGTTGATCGTCTGTCGCGAGACGCCCAGCGCCTGGGCCAGCTCGCGCTGGGACAGCCCGGTGGCCAGCCGGAGCGCGCAGAGGTCGTTCTTCATGAACACCCCCTGATGTCAAGTGACCTTGTCACGACAAGCGTGCTTGACGCTCTCCGGAATTGTCAAGCACGCTTGTCTCCGGCGAGGGGCTCGCCGGCCCGACCGGCGCCCGGTGCCCGGCGTCGCGGCCGGGGCGCGAGTGACGGCCCACTCACTGTCCGATGACCGACGCGCTACTGACTGCCACGGCCTTCCGGGTGCTACCTCTCTGCGGGCGTTCGGCCGACCGGGCCGGGCCGGCAGAGCGAAGGAGCCCCTCCACATGTTCCCGTTTCCCGACGAAGCGACCAGGAAGGCACTCGATCTCGGCCGGCGCGAGGTGTTCCAGACCTACCGGGTGCTGATGGCCTGCGAACTCCAGCGGTTGCGCCCCGTCGTCGGGGCACTGCCGGCAGGGCTGCGCCGCGACCAGTTGACCGCTCGGCTCGACAAGGTCGCCGCCCTGGCCGTCGGGACCTGGCTGCAACAGATCTCAGAGCGCGGCGCGACGATGCACCAGGCGGCCACGCTGTTCAAGGAGGTGCAGGACTCGCTCGACGGGGTCGTGCCCTCCGCCGTCGGCAACCCGTACCTCGTCGCCGCCGTGGACGAACTGAAGACCAGGATCGTCGACGTCATGAACGACGACAGGAACCCCACGCACGCCGCCGTCAACACCGCGTTCGCGCGTCTGTTCGGGTCCACCTCGTCGGTGGCCAAGGCGCGTTTCGCGCAGACGGTCACGGCCCTGCAGGCAGTGCTCAAGCGCACCGACGGCCGACGGTCGGGATTCGTGTGCAACCTGTCGTTGCCCGACGGCATGGGCGCACTGGCCAGCGGTCAGGGTGACACCGCGATCATCAACGTGGGTCGCTCCGCGCTCGACGGGACGATGCACCTGTGGGAGCTCGCCGCCACGCTCGCTCACGAGGGCACGCACATCCTGGCGGACAATCCGACGGTCGACATCGTCTACCGCCACCGCAACGCCGCCTACCACCTGCAGGGCCAGATCGCCCTGCAGAACGCCGCCAACTTCGAGCAGACCGTCTGCGAGGCGTTGGGCCAGGGTGGCCCGTTCCCCACCGACGAGCAGGTGGCCGCCATGCGGGGACGCACCGCGCCGCGGATGGACTCGCTGCACACCGTGCTCGCCTCCCGCATCACCCGCGCGTGGGTGCGCACCTACGACTTCACCCGCCTCGACTTCACCAGGGCCGACCTGCCCAAGCCGGTCGCCCTCGTGCTCACCGACCTGCCGCAGGACCGGGCGTACGCGCCGTTGATCGGGGCGTACATGGAGGCGCTGCACGCGGCGATGTTTGCGCTGATGCGGGCGGAGGGGCGGCTGGTGGTGCGGGTCGAGCCGAAGATGCTGAACCACTCGACGGTCATCAACTCGGACGGCACCATCCGGTTCACCATCAACTCCGACCTCGCCGCCCGGACGCCCGTCGCCCAGCTCCTGCACTGGATGCTCGACGAACTCGTCGCCGAGGCGAAGTGCCAGATCCCCAAGGACACGGCGCAACTGCTCGCCCTGATCCTGGGCATCGAGAAGTTCGACCGGGACAACGTGCACGACGTGCTGAACGACTTCTACGACTCCTTCCACTGAGCGGCGGCTGCCGAGCGGTACGCCGACGCCGCCCCCGTGGCGCCGGGGGCGTACCCATCGACCACAATCGGGGGCCGTCATCATCCACAGTCGAAGGGACACGAGTGAAACGCCGCCTACTGCACGTCCTGACAGTCGCGACCGTCGTCTTCTCCGGTACGGCTGTGGTGGCCGCGCCGGCCTCGGCGAGCGACGCGTGGGGCATCGTCTGCAACCTCCGGGAGAACACCTGGCTGCGCGCCGCGCCGCACGGCCACGTGCTGCTCACCCTGACTGCCGGCCGCGGGTTCCGCTGGCACGGTCAGGTCTCGGCGGTCGACGACGACACCTGGATCTACGGCCACGGCGCTGAGCACCCGTCCGTGGACGGCTGGGTCCCGGCCCGCAACACCACCTGCTGAACCGGCAGTCCGCCGGGACGGCCGCCGACCGCTGCCGTCCCGGCGCATTGTGGCGGCCGAAAGCCGCTGACCGTGCCGATCCCCGGTCGTCCGTGCCAGCCGACCCGGCGCCGGCGCCGCCATCCCGCCGGGCGCTCTGCTCCTGCTCGCCCTCTCGGGGTGGCTACCGGGGCGTCAGCACGCAGAACTCGTTGCCGTCGGGGTCGGCCATGACCACCCAGCTGACCTCGCCCTGGCCGATGTCGATCCGGGTGGCCCCGAGGGAGAGCAGCCGGTCGACCTCCGTCTGCTGGTCGCCGTCCGCAGGCGGAGCGAGGTCGAAGTGCAGTCGTTGCTTGCCTGTCCTCGGATTCAGGGGTGGACCACCCCACGTGATCTTCGGGCCGCCGAGCGGTGAACGGATCGCGGTCTCCTGGTCCTGGTCCCAGACCAGCGGCCAGCCCAGCGCCTCGCTCCAGAAGTAGCCGACCTCCTGCGAGCCGTCGCAGGCCAGCGCCCCGACGAATCCGCAGTCGGCGAGGAAGTCGTTGCCCGGCGCGATGACGCAGAACTCGTTGCCGTCGGGATCGGCGAGCACGACGTGACCCTCTTCGGGACGTTGGCCGATGTCGATGTGCTCCGCGCCGAGTTCCAGCGCCCGGGCCACCGTCTGCCGCTGGTCTTCGAGGGACGTGCTCGTCAGGTCGAAGTGCATCGGGTTCGGGCCGACCTTCGGCCTCCCGGTCGGAAGGAAACGGATTCGGAAGCCGGTGTCGTCACTGGGCAGCAGCGCGACACCGTCGCGGGGGTCGTCGGCCAGGTCCCAGCCCAGGACCCCGGACCAGAACCGGGCGAGCCGCAGGGGTTGGTTCGCATCGAAGCTGAGCGCGAACAGTCGACTCGTCATCTCCTGCGCATCTCCGATCGGCGGTGTGACCGCTGTCGACAGCACGCCTTGCCGGCGCGTAGCTCGGGAGCCTAGGGGTGAGCCGCGTCGTGCGCAGCCGAGTATTCGACGGCCGCCGGGCCGCCGGTCACCTCGCCGCCGGCGGCGAGGTGACTCCGTTCGTCGCGGCTACGAGACGTGCTGCCAGAGCGGGGAGATCCGGGCCCGCGCGAAGCGCCAGCCGGTCGGCGTACGCGTGGCGGTGTAGCGGGCCCGGACGCCGGCGGCCCGGTGCGGCGCCTCGCCCCGGCGGAAGAAGTACACGAGCTGATGGGTGCCGACCTCGGCGTGGTCGCCGTCGAGATCCACCACCACGTCCGTGTTGAGGTGCTGGGTCGACTCCTCCTCAGGGCTGGTCCGCCGTACGACGTCGACGATGTCGTCGATGCCGTGCAGGGCCCCGCGCGGGCTGCTGGTCTCGGCGTCCGGGGTGTAGACGCCCCGCAGGTCCTCGAAGCGCCGCTCGTCCAGTGCCTGGGCGAGCCGGGCGACGAGTTCGGCGATCTCGGCGCGGTCGGTTGCGGGTGACATCTCGATCCTCCATATCGTTGGCGTCACCAACGATATGGCAGATCGTTGGCGCTGCCAACGGCCTGTTACCGTGGTCACCCGTGGAACCGACACCGGATCGTCTCGCGACGAAGGCGAGCTGGCTGATCACGCAGACCGCGGTGCACGCGCGGCGGCTCGTCTCCCAGGGTTTCGCCACCGTGGGCGCGCGTGGCTACCACTATCGGGTGCTCGCGGCGCTGCGGGAGTTCGGTCCGGCGAGTCAGGCGGAGCTGGGGCGGCGCTGCCGCATGGACCGCAGCGACGTCGTCGCGGCCGTGACCGAGCTGGAGGGGGCGGGCTTCGTCGCGCGCAGCGCCGACCCGGCGGACCGCCGACGCAACATCGTCACCAGCGCCGAGGCGGGCGCGCGGCAGCTGCGGCGGCTGGACCGCGCGCTCGACGACGTGCAGGACGAGCTGCTCGCCCCGCTGTCGGCCACCGAACGGCAGGCCCTCGTCGCGTTGCTCGGCAAGGTGCTCGACCACCACGGCGGCGCGCCGACACCGTGATCCGGCCTGAGCGCCGCCAGGCCGCACCCGCCGGCCGCCACCGGTCGCGCTCCCGATCCGGCCGACGTGTCGACGCGGAACACCAACCGCCGGCCGGCTGGTGTGACCTAGATCATCAACCTGTCTCCCGTGGGGGCCGTTACTGACCGGTCGCGGCGTGCCCGGACCGGCCGGACCTGCGGCTTCCGCGAATCGCGTCCGCTCGTCCCGCTGACCCCGCCTCGGCTGCTCGGCCGATGGGTCGCTGTCGTGTCGGTCACTACTGTTAGCGTGCCCTCGTTGTCGATCACGGCCGATTCCTCACGAAATCTGGCTGTTCTGCCACTGCGGAGGGTATTCCTGATGGCCTGGCTACCGGTGGGAGACTCGTACGAGATCTCCCTCGTGGACGGAAAGGTGGCGGCCCGGTCCACCGGCCCGCGTGCCGGTGGCCGTCCCCTGAAGACGCTGCCGAAGGCGCTGCGCGACGACCCCGAGGTGGACCGGCTGCGCCAGCTCGCCCAGTGGCTGGACCGGCATGCCGCCGAATGCCTGGCCCGGGTCGACGCCTGGGTGGTGTCCTCGCTGCCGGTGCCGACGGGGCTGCTGGCCCGGGTCTGGCCGGACCCGGCCTGGCAGGACGCGCTGCGCGACCTCGTGGTCCTCGGGGACGACCCGGCCGAGCCGGGCTTCCTGCGCGACGTCACCGACACCGGCGACCTCCGCGTGGTCAACCTCGACGGGGACACCGTCCGGCTCTCGCCGGCGACCGCCACGCTGCCGCACCCGGTGCGCCTGCCCGACCTGACCGACCTGCGCGAGTTCGCCGACGAACTGGACGTCACCCAGCGGATCGAGCAACTGCACCGGGGCACCTGGGGCAAGCCCGACGAGGTGAAGCAGCGCGACACGGCCATCACCGACTTCCGCGGCACCACGGTCCCCAACCGGCTCGCCGCCCGGGCCGCCACGCTCGGTTTCCGGGTCTCCGGCTCGCAGATCAGGTGCCGGGTCTGGGAGGCCGGCCGCGCGGTCGAGGCCGCCATGCGGTTCGACGAGGACTACTGGGACTCCGAGGCGACCCTGGGCAACCTCTCCTGGTCGGCGGTGGACGGCCCGACGTTGCGGTTGACCGAGGTCGGGCCGGTGGCCTGGTCGGAAGGAATGCGGATGGCGACGGCCCTGTCCGGTGCCGTGACCGGAACGGGGAAGAAGGCGTGACCGGGATGACGACGACCGCTGGCGACGACTCGGTCGAGAGCCTGCTGACCGCCGGCGCGGTGCTGCCGGCCGACACCGCCGGGGCCGGCGACCGGGCGGTGCCCCTCACCGCCCGCACCTACCGGCACCCGGCCCTCGACGACCGACCGGTGGTCCGCCTGGTCGACGCCGCCCTCGGCGAGGGCGAGGACATCGCCGTCGAGTTCCTCGGCCTGACGCCGGGCGCCGAGCCGGTCGTCGTCGGGCTGGGCCCCCGCCGGCCGCTGGCGTTCCCGGAGTGGGTGCTGGTGCACCACCCGGCGGACGGCCGGCACGCGTTGGCGGTGGTGCCGGAGTTGCAGAAGCTGGCCAAGCAGGTGCGCTCGCGGCCCAAGGCCGCCCTGGACGGGCACCAGAGCATCGCCGACCGGCTCGCCCGTACGCTGCCGCACTTCCTGCCGACGTTCTTCGAGCAGGCGGCGCGGGTGTTCCTGGCCGCCGGGCAGGACGCGTACGCGACGCAGCTGTTCAACAAGGCGCGCAAGGCGGAGGCGCAGCACGGTTTGCCGGTCGACCTGAACCGGCTGGACGAGGTCTACGTGGAGTTCGCCTCGGCCAAGGTCGTGTCCGCGACCGCGTTGGCGGGCTACGCCAAGGAGCTGTCCGCCCAGTTGCCGGCAGGCGAGGCGCTGGAGCGGTTCTGCCGGCTGGCGCTGCGGGCCGCGACCGCCGGCGTCGTTCCGTCCACCCAGTCGGCCGGGGTGGTGAACCGCCTGGTCCGGGCCGCCACCAAGGCCGCCGGTAAGGCCGGCGCGGCCGCCGTCGCCGAGCGCGAGGCCGCCTACCTGACCGAGCTGCTCCGGTTGCCGGTGGCCGCCGAGGCGCCGGCCGGCTGGTGGAAGGCACACCTGCCGGCGGTGACGGCGCTGGCCGGGCGCGACCCGGCGATCCGCGGCAGCCTGCTCGACCTGATGCCCGCCGACCGGGACGACCTGGTCACGTGGCTGGCCCTGCTGACCGACACCGGTGCGCTCGCCGGGCTGTCCGACCCGGACGTGCCGGAACCGGCCCGCCCGCAGGACGGCTCCGTCGGCTGGCTGCGCCGCTTCGTGGCCCGGGTCAACTCCGGCCACCGCCGCCGTCGGCTGCCGCAGCTGTACCCGCTCGTCGAGCGGATGGCCGACCGGCTGCGCGTCGAGCTGGCCGACAGCGGCGAGACCCTCGGCGCGGACGGGGACCTGGAACTGCTCGACCTGCTGCTCGCCCTCGACCTTCCGGTGCCCGCGCCGAAGGAGCACGAGGCCCTGGACCTGGCGAACTGGGTCACGCGCGGGGGAGAGCGCGACCTGCTCGCCGTGGCGGGCGACGCCCGGTTCACCGCTGCCCTGCGCCGGGGCCTCGACCAGCTCGACGACCAGCAGGCCGCCCTGCGCCGGATGGTCGAGACGCCGGGCGTCCGGCCGATGCTGATCGACTGGCTGCGGGCCCGGATCCGTGACCGGTTCGCCGCCGGGCTGCCGTACCTGCCGGCGTCCGTGGACTGGCTGGGCCGGCTCCCGGTCGAGGCGCTGCGCCTGGTCTCCGACGAGCTCGACGGACCGGGCGAGCCCGGCCATGGCGGCGACCTCGGGCAGGCCCTCGGCGTCGACCTCGCCGAGCGCGTCGCCCGCAGCCTGCGCGGCGGGCTCCTCGACGAGCTGGGCTGGCCGGACTGGGAGCTGGCCTGGCAGGAGGTGACCGGCGGCGACCGGCAGGTCGAGGTGATCCGGCAGGAGGCCTGGCCGTACGCGATCCTGGGCGGGCCGACCACGGTGCGCGTGATCGGCGCCGAGGGCATCGTGCTCCGCCACGACCTGCGCATCCCGGCCGGCGACATGTGGGGCCAGCCCGGCTACCACTTCGTCGACGGCCAACTGCTGGTCTACTGGCGTTCCAAGGCGCTCAACTACGACCTGCGCGGCTACTGGCACTCGTCGCCCGGCGAACCGCAGCTCATCCAGGGCCGCCACCACGGCAGCCAGCCGCGCGGGAAGCAGATCACCCTGCCGCTGCCCGGCGGCGGCCGGACCACCGGCGACGGCGTGCTGCACGCCGGTGACACCGCTGTCCCGTCCGAGCTGCCGGTCATCACCGACGGCACCTCGCACTGGGTGTACCGGCACGGCGAGGACGACGACACCCACGGCTGGCGCGAGTACGACCCCGTCGCCAACACCCACGGCCGGCGCGGCCTGCCCGGGTTCCTGGCCGACCTCCCGGCCGACGGGAGCCGCCTCCAGGAGCCGGCCAGCTGGCTGCGGCCGGCCCTGTCCGACCGGGCCACCCCGGCCGCCGTCCCCGTGGACGGGCTGCTCGGCTGGCGGGTGGTCACGCTGCCGGACGGCTCGGTACGCGGTACGGACCTGGCCGGTCGTACCGTCACCGTCGCCGCGGGCCAGGAGCCGATCGCGGCGCTGGTGCTGCCCGGCGACGACCGGCCCCGGGCCGTGCTCAAGGGTCTCGTCCTGGTCGACCCGGACGGGGTGGCGTCGGCCGCCGCCGGACCGCCGTCCAGCCGGGACTTCAGCCCCGGCGCGGTCCCGCTGCCGGCCCGGCAGTTCCTCGGCAACCTGCTGCCCCGCGACCCGGCCGGCTCCACCGCCCTGCGCCGGATGGACCGGGAGACCGCCGCCGCACTGCTGAAGGTCGCCCTCGACGAGCGCCGCGCCGTCCTGGCCGAAGAGGCGGCACGGGCCGCGGCCCGCGCGGCGGCGCGGTCCGGGTTGGCCGTGGCCAGCCAGGCCGTCACCGGCCTTCCCGTCGCCGTTCCCGCGTCCACGGCCGGCGCCGGCCACGCCCCCGCCACCACCGGCGCGACCGCCGACGAGGACGGCACGGACGCGCTGGTCGAGCTGGTCCGCTCGACGGTGCCGGCGCTCAGCCACGACGCCCTGCTGGCCGGGGTGGTCGGGGCGCTGCGGCTGGCCGCCCGGGTACGCACCGACCTGGACGCGGTGACCGAGCGGCTCACCAGGTCGCTGTCCGCCCCGGTCGCGGCGGTGCCGACGGCCACCGTGACCGGACCCACCGACCGGCAGCTCAGCGTGGCGCTGGACGGCCTGCGCGGCTCGGCCCACGGGGCGGGCACCGCGACCTGCGTCTTCACCCAGTTCCAGGCGTTCGCCATCCGGCGCTCCGCCACCGGCGGCAACAACTCCGCCGTGCGGCTGCACCTCGACGGGCCGTCGCTGCCGTCCACGCTGGACTGGTGGTCCCTGCTCGGGGGCGTTGCCGCCGTCGCCTACCGGGCCGTCGCGGCAGTCACCCCGGACGAGCACCGGGAGACGCTGCGGGCCCTGCTCACGGAGCTGGACGGGCTCGACCTGAGCACGGCGGCGGAGCCGGGGCGGTGGCGCCGGTGCAGGCTGCACCTGCGCGACGACGACCTGAAGAACCCGGACGGCTCACGCCGCTACCCCAGGCCCGGCATCCTGCCGTTGCCCGACGGGGCGTTCGTCGCCGTCCTCAACTCCAGCGGTACGGCCACCGGCTACTTCTTCGACGCGCTGCACCACGACCCGGCCGGTGTGTTCGCCGTGCCCGAGCCGTACACGGTGCACTCCTCGGAACCGGTCGGTGACGGCCGGCCGGCAGGCTGGCTGGCCGGTTTCCTCGCCGAGTCGGCCGCGCGCGGCCCGCTGCCCTGGCGGCCGGAGGCGGCCGAACAGTTCGCCGAGCTGACCGGCGTCACCCCCACCGCCGCGAAGCTGGTCCTGGCCGGCCTGCCGTACGCGGACTCGGCGAACACGATGCCGGCCGAGCTGCGCAAGGCGCTCGGGATCAGGCAGGTCGGGGAGGTCAAGCTGGCGTTCGGGGTGCTGCGGGAGGCCAGGGCGACGCTGCGGCGGGCCGTGGTCTCGGCGCTGCTGCCGGAGGAACCGGCCCGGCTGTGGACCGACGGCCCGGACGTGGCCGCCGCCGCGGCGGTGTGGAACGCCGCCCTGGGGCGCCGGGTGGTGGTGCCCGAACACCTGCTCGCCGAGGCGACGCGCGCGGTCCGCACCGGCTGGGCACCGGCAAAGGCGTTGCCGGCGCTGCTCGACCCGGCCCGTTCGGCCGAGCTGAGCACCGACCTGGCCTTCGAGTTCAGGGGCGACCGGGCCCGGCCGGTGGACGCAAAGGCAGCGGGCTTCACCGGTCACGTGCTGCGCTCCACGGTCGCCCTGGCGGCCTGGGTCGCCCACCACACGCCGGCCGGCGACGCATGCCGGGCCGCGCTGCCCGCCGCGCTGGCCGCGATCCGGGACCGGCTGGCCAACCCCGGCCTGCTGCTCGACCTCGACCAGTACGTCTCCCTGCCCGCGTTCCGGCAGGTGGCGGGCACCCCGTCGGAGACCGGCCCCGGCTGGGAACGCTACGGCGCCATCGTCCTGTCCACCTACGACAGCCAGCCGTCGCCCGCGCTGCGGCCGGACCTGCTCGACGCCGACGGGACGGACCCGTACCTGCCGGCGCTGCGCGGGGACGCCGCCAAGCCGTACCCGGTCGAGGTGGCGCTGCGCCTGGTCCGTGACCCCCGTTTCGTGGCGCTGCTCGGCGACCCGGGGGAACCGGCCGGCGGCGCGCGGGCGGCGGACGGCACCTGGTGGCCGCAGGACCCGACCCGGTCGGTGCCGGACCTGGTCGCCGAGGTGGCCGGGGCACACGGCCTGGGCGCCGACGCGGCGGCGGTGTACCTGATGCTGCTGGCCATGCCGGACCCGACCGACCGCAACACGGCGAAGTGGACCGGCTGGAAGCCGGCGCGGCTGAAGGCGGCCCGCGCCGAACTGGCCGGCACCGACCTGGTCGTCGAGGCCAGCCGGTCCCGGGCCGGCCGGTCGCTGTTCCTGCCCGGCCCGTGGCTGGAGCGCGGCAGCGGGCAGGCACCGATCGAGGGCTGGAAGGCCGCCCTGTTCGACCTCGCACCCGACGGCACGGCGGCGCTCGGCGTGACGGTGCCGTTCGCCCCGGCCGCCGAGCTCCACCGGCGCGCCTGGCAACGCCTGCGCGACGGTGACCGGCCCCGCTTCGACCACCTGCCCACCTCCCGCTGACCCACCCCTGACCACCCCCATCCGAACCGAAAGAGATCGAGGAACGCCCGTGACCGTGACGGAACACGTCCGCCCCACCGTGGTGCCGGAGACCGCCGCCCAGGTCCTCTCCGCCGAGCAGCGGTACGCCGACGAGCTGGCCTTCCTGGCCGCGTACGACGACGGGGCCCGGCCGCCGGGCTGGGCGCTGACCCCGCGCGCCGTGGTCACCTTCATCCAGGGCAGCGACGGCGAGGCGTTGAAGCTGCCCGCCGAGCGGCGCACCGGCCCGGACGGCACCGACCTGCCGGCCAGCATGACCATCCCGGCGAAGTTCGTCGGCGAGCGGAGCCTGGTCGAGCGGTGCGTGGTCACCCTGGCCGGCGAACGGGGCCTGCTGCTGGTCGGCGAGCCCGGCACCGCCAAGTCCATGCTGTCCGAGCTGCTGGCCGCCGCTGTCTGCGGCACCAGCGCGCTGACCGTGCAGGGCACCGCCGGCACCACCGAGGACGCCTTCCGGTACGGCTGGAACTACGCCCTGCTGCTCGCCCAGGGCCCGACCCCGCAGGCGCTTGTCGACTCGCCGGTGCTGACCGCGATGCGTACCGGCCGGGTGGTCCGGATCGAGGAGGTCACCCGCTGCCTGCCCGAGGTGCAGGACGCGCTGGTGTCCATCCTGTCCGACCGGCGGATGAACGTGCCGGAGCTGTCCGGCACCGAGGACGGGCTGATCCGCGCCACGCCCGGGTTCACCGTGATCGCCACCGCCAACCTGCGGGACCGGGGCGTGTCGGAGATGTCCTCGGCCCTCAAGCGCCGGTTCAACTTCGAGACCATCCACCCGATCTCGGACGCGGACGTCGAGACCGACCTGGTCCGCCAGCAGGCCACCGCCGCCGTGCAGCGCGCCGGTGCGGCGTACACGGTGGACGACGCGGTGCTGGACGCCCTGGTCACCGTGTTCCGCGACCTGCGTTCCGGCCGGTCGGGCGAGGGCTGGGACGTGGAACGGCCCGGCACGGTGATGTCCACCGCCGAGGCGGTGCAGGTGGCGGTGTCGCTCGGCCTGGCCGCCGCGTACCTGCCCGGCGGGGACGCGCTCGACCTGGTGCCCGGGCACCTGCTCGGCGTGGTCCGCAAGGACGACCAGAACGACCACGCCCGGCTGCTCGGCTACTGGGACGGCCCGGTCCGTCGCCGCGCCGAGGACGGCTCGGCGATGTGGCGCCGGCTCTGGGACCTGCGGGAGAGCCTGCGGTGACGACCCTCTCCAGCACGACGCCCGGTGCGGCCCCGCCGGCCGCCGACCCGGTGAGTGCCGACCCGGTGAGTGCCGACCCGGTGAGTGCCGATGCGACGTCGGCCGATCCGCGCGCCGTGGTCGACGCGCTCGCCGGTTCGGTGCGGCCGTACCTGATCGGGGTGCGGCACCACAGCCCGGCGCTCGCGGCGGTGGTGCCGGCCCTGCTGGACGCCGCCGGGGCCGAGGTGGTCTGCATCGAGCTGCCGGCCGACTTCCAGCGCTGGCTGCCGTACCTGTCCGATCCGGCCGCCCGGGCCCCGCTGGCCCTGGTCGGCAGCCACGGCGCGGACGGGCCGATGGGCTTCTACCCGTTCGCCGACTTCTCGCCGGAACTGGCCGCGATCCGCTGGGCCCGGCGGCACGGCGTGGAGGTGGTCTGCTGCGACCTGCCGCTGGCCGACCCCGGCTGGAGCGCCGCCGCCGCCGACCCCGACCCGACCGCCGGTGCCGAGCCGGCGGCCGGTGGCGAGCCCGCACCGGACGCGGGTGAGCCGGTGCCCGGCCTGCGCCGGTCCTACGCCGCCGCGCTCAGCGCCAGCGGCACCGGCCGCGACGGCGACGACCTGTGGGACCGGGTGGTCGAGGTGCGGGCCCCGGGCTGCCCGCCCGAGGCGGTCCGTCGGGCCGCGCTCGGCGTCGGCTGGGCGATGCGTACCGACAGCGCCCACCGCGCCGGCGTACCGGCCCGGGACCTGGCCCGCGAGCGGCACATGCGCCGGGTGCTGGCCGAGGCCGGCGTCGACGGCCGGCGGGTCGCCGCCGTCGTCGGCGCCTTCCACGCCCCGGCCCTGGTCGCCGCCCCGTCGACCGCCGACGCCGTCGCGTCCACCCGGCCCGGCGCCGTCCCGGCCGATCCGGTCCGGTCCGTGACGACCCCGCCCGGACCGGCCGCCACCGACGGCGGCGGCACGGCGGTCACCTCGCTGGTGCCGTACGCGTTCGACCTGCTCGACTCCCGCTCCGGCTACCCGGCCGGGATCCGCGACCCGCGCTGGCAGCAGTCCGTCCTCACCGCCGCCGGCGACCCGGAACGGATCCGGGCCGCCGCCGCCCGGGCGGTCACCGACGTGTGCCGGGACCTCCGCGCGGCCGGTCACACCGCCGGCACCGGCGAGGCCACCGAGACGGTACGGCTCGCCGACGACCTGGCCCGGCTGCGGAACCTGCCCGCCCCCGGCCGGGGCGAGGTGCTGGAGGCGGTGACCACCGTGCTCGGCCAGGGTGAACTGCTCGGCCGCGGCCGGGCGCTGGCCAAGGCCTTGGAGAACGTGCTGGTCGGCGCCGAACGGGGCCGCATCGCCCCCGGCACGCCGCGCTCCGGGCTCGGCCCGGCGGTCGAGGCGGAACTCGCCACACTTCGGCTGCCCGACCCGGGCAGCCCCAAGGCCCGCGAGGTGCGGCTGGACCCGCTGCGCACCGAGCTGGACGGGCGGCGGGAGATCCTGCTGCAACGCCTCCAGGTCTGCGGAGTCGGCTACGGCGAGCCCGTCGCGGTCTCCGGCACCGGCGACGGCGCCGCCCTGACCACCCGCTGGCAGTTGGCCTGGACGCCGTCCGTGGCGGCCCGGCTGGACCTGGTCGGCGTACGCGGGGTGACCGCCGCGCTGGCCGCGGCCGGCACCCTGCGGGAGCGGTTCCGCCGGGAGGCCGCCGACGGTGGCCCCACCGCCGCGCAGCTGCTCACCGGGCTGCGCGACGCCGCCCGGTGCGACCTGCCGGAGCTGGTCACCGACCGGCTCGACCTGGCCGCCACGGTGCTGCCGGGCACCGGCACGCTGCCCGAGCTGCTGGCCGCACTGGACCTGCTGGAGGCGCTACGCCGCGAGCACCTGCCCGGCACCACCGCCGACGGCCGGGCCCGGGCGGCCGAGCTGGCCGTCGTGCTGCTGGACGCGGCGGTGCGCGGGCTGCCCGGCCTGGCCGGCAGCGACACCCCGGCCGACGCCGCCGCGCTGGTCGACCTCGCGGTACGGGCCGGCGAGGACCGCATCGGGCTGCGCCTGGACGAGGCCCTCGACCACCTGGCCCGCGCCGGTTCGCCGCTGATCCAGGGCGCCGCCCTGGCCGCCCGGGTGCTGCTCGACCTGACCGACCTGGAGACCCTGGGCACCCGGGTGGCCGGCTGGATCGACGCGGCGACCGGACCGGACACCCGACGGCACCTGCACCGGCTGCTCGGCGGCCTGCTCACCGGGGCGCACCCGCTGTTGCAGTCCGCCCCGGCCGCGCTGGACCCGCTGCTGGAACGGATCGAGCGGCTCCCCGACGCCGACTTCCTGGACCGGCTGCCCGCGCTGCGCGGCGGATTCGACGTGCTCACCCCGGCGGCCCGGGACCGGCTGCTGCACACCGTCACCGAACGGCTGGGTGACCGGCTCGACCTGAGCCTGTCCGCCCCGCCGGAGCTGCTGGCCCGCTGGGCCGCCGCCGACGCGGCCGGGCGGGCCGTCCTGCTCGCCCGCCACCTCCCCGTCCCGGGCACGCCGCCCGGCCCCACCGAGGTCGACGCCGGTGCCGACGCCACGCCCGGGCCGGACACCCCGGACGCCCGGCTCACCGCCAGCGACCGGTGGCGGCTGCTGCTCGGCCGCCAGCCCGACCGGTTGCCGGCCGACGCCCGCCGCTACGCCCGCGCCCTCGACGAGCTGTACGGGGCGGGCCAGGGCGAGGGTGCCACCGACCTCGGTCAGGCGGCCGGCGGCGGCCAGGAGGCGTCCTTCCCGACCGCCCGCGAGTGGGCCGACGAACTCGAGGCGCTGTTCGGCACCGCCGTACGCGAGGAGGTCATCGCCCGGGCGGCCGAGAGCGGCCGTACCGACGTGCTCACCGAGCTCGACCCGGCCGCCGTACGCCCCTCGATGGAGCTGCTGACCTCGGTGCTGTCGCTGGCCGGTGGCCTGCCCGAGGGGCAGCTGGCCAAGCTGCGGCCACTGGTGCGGCGACTGGTCGAGGAGCTGACCAGGCAACTGGCCACCCAGGTGCGTCCGGCGCTGACCGGGCTGACCAACCCGCGTCCGACCAGCCGTCCCGGTGGCCGGATCAACCTGGCCCGTACGCTGCGGGCGAACCTGGCGCACACCCAGCGGCTCAGCGACGGCCGGACGGTGGCGGTGCCGCAACGCCCCGTCTTCAACAGCCGCACCCGCAAGGAGGCCGACTGGCGGCTGGTGCTGGTGGTCGACGTGTCCGGCTCGATGGAGGCGTCGGTGGTGTGGTCGGCGTTGACCGCCGCCGTACTGGCCGGGGTGCCCACCCTGTCCACCCACTTCCTCGCCTTCTCCACCGAGGTGGTCGACCTGACCGACCGGGTCGACGACCCGCTGTCGCTGCTGCTGGAGGTGCGCGTCGGCGGCGGTACGCACATCGCCGCCGGGCTGGCCGCCGCCCGCTCGCTGGTGACCGTGCCGAGCCGCACCATCGTCGCGGTGGTCAGCGACTTCGAGGAGGGTTATCCGCTCGCCGGGCTGCTCGGCGAGGTCCGCACGCTGGTCGGTTCCGGCGTGCACCTGCTCGGCTGCGCCGCGCTGAACGACAGGGGAGTGCCCTGCTACTCGGTGCCGGTCGCCGAGCAGATCGTCGCGGCCGGGATGCCGGTCGCCGCTCTCAGCCCGCTCGAACTCGCCCGCTGGGTGGGCGACCGCATCCGCGGAGGATCACGTTGACGGACCGCACAGCCACCGCCGTGGACACCGACCGGTTGCCGCCGGTGCTGCCAGCGGTCGCCGCCGCGGCGGTGGCGGCCCTGCCACCCCGCCTGCACAGGCGGCTGGACGCCGCCGTCGAACGGCTGGCCGGCGTACCGGTCGGCCCGGTCGACGGCGGCGTGTCGGTCGACTGCGGCCCGGAGTCGCTGGTCACCCTGACGCCAGGAGCGACGGGCGCGGTCACCGACCCGGACCAGGCGCGGTGCAGCTGCCTGCTGGCGCCCCGCTGCCTGCACCGCACCGCCGTCCTGCTCGCCTGCCCGGTCGCCGACCCGGCCGCCCACCCCGATCCGGCGTCCACCGCCGCGGCGTCGTCGACGCCGGACAGCGCCGGCACGGCGTCCGGCAAGACCGGCCGCACCGCGCGTACCAGGAAGTCGGCTGGCGCGGCGCCGACGAAGGCGCAGCGGGCCGCGGCCGGCGCGCTGTGGCGGGCGGCCGCCGCGGTGCTCGCGGCCGGCGTGCCGGCGGCCGGGGCGGTGCCCCAGGCCGAACTGCTGCGGGCCGCCCACGGGGCCCGGCTGGCCGGCCTGCCGCGGGCCGAGAGCGCCGCGCTGCGCACGGTGCGTGGGCTGCGCGCACACCGGGGACGGCAGAACGGCCACCGGTTGGCCGAGCTGGTCGAGGTGCTGCACGACCTGCTGTACGTCACCGGCCGGCTGGCCGCCGGCGACGCCGACCCGGCGCTGGTCGGCGTCCTGCGGCGGGCCTACCAGCCGGACGGCACCCTGGAGGTGCACGGCGTCTGCCGGGAGCCGGTGATCAGCGCGACCGGCTACGCCGGGGTGGTCACCCATCTGGTCGCCGCCGACGGGCGCCAGCTCTCCTTCGGCGACGTGAGACCGGGCGGTCCGGACCGGGCCCGGGACTGCGCCCGGGCGGTCACCGAGATGGGCGCGGTAGCGGTCAACCACGCGGTGCTGGCCCGTGGCGGCCTGCGGATCACCGGCACCACCGTCTCCCCGGACGGCCGGCTCGGCGCCGGTAAGGGGGTCCGGGCCACCCCGCTCACCGGGACCGACTGGTCCACCGGGCCGCTGGCGCGACTGTTCGCCCGCCCGCTCGCCGAGGTGGTGACCGCGCAACTCGCCACCGACGACCCGGAGGACCCGGCCCGGGCGGGGACTGCGCTGTTCGGCGGTGACCTGATGGTGGTGGGTGCCGTCGGTGACCAGGTGCTGGCCCGCGAGCTGGCCCCCGCCACCGACGCAGGAGGCGAGCGGGCGCCGGTGCCGGACGGGCCGCTGATCCGGCTGGTGCCGGTCGACTCCCACCCGATGCTGGCCCACGTGGCCAACCTGCGGCGGCTCGCCTCCCGGCCCGGCCTGCGGGTCCGGGTGGTCGGCCGGCTGGACCCGGACCGGGCCAGCACGCTGCGACCGCTCGCGGTCGGCCCGGTGCCCGGTGCCGCCGCCACATTGCGGCTGCCGCCGGACTGGCACGGCCGGGCGGACCTCGGCTACGACGAGCTCCAGGGCGGCCACCTGCCGCCGCGCGACCCGGCGGAGACGACCGGACCCGTCCTGGCCGTCGGCGCCGACGCGGTGGCGGAGTCCCCGCTGTGGCGGGTCCGCCGGCTGGTGGAGTTGGCCGTCTCGGGCGGTCGCCGCGCCGTCGCCGAGGCGGCCCGCGGCGACGGCACCGGCCTGGCCGGCCCGCTGCGCCGCGCCGGCTTCACCACCGCCGCCGCGCTCACCACCGCGTTGGCCGACGAGTCCGACAGGCGTGGCCGGGACGCGTTCGGCCGGCGTACCGATCCCGACCCGGACCGGTACGCGTGGGCCTGGCTCGCCGCGACCGCCCACCTCGCCGCCGCCGAGCGGGAGCTGATCCGGTCCTCCTGGACCGCCCCGCCGCTCGGCTGACCTGCGGGAACCCGGGCCGGTGGCGGATCGCCACCGACGCCCCACCGCCGAGGCCCCGGCACCCGTCCGAACCCGGGCGGGTGCCGGGCCCTCGTCTCCCGTCAGGTGACCGAGCCGGGCGGCGCGACCAGGGCCCGCCGGAGCGTGTGCTAATTCGTATTAGCATCTTGACGCCGCCGAGACGGCGCGCGCAGACTCATCGACCAACGAACCCGTTCCGCGCCGAGCGTCCACACCGTCCGGTCGCTCAGTGCGGGGTCGAGTGACGCCTGCCCGCACCCCTGCCCCCGTCGGCGCGCCCCACGAACGGAGGGAACGCGATGACGCGTACCCCGGAAGGCTCCTTCTCCCGACGCACGCTGCTGCGCGGCGCGGCGGCCGCCGGTGTCGCGACCGCGACCACCGGCGCCGGCCTTGCCGCGGCCTCCACGCCGGCGCTCGCCGCACCGGCCGGCTTCCCCAACTACCGGTACGTGCGCGACGCGTTCGACAGGCCGTTGCGTTACAACCCGACCGGCGAGTTCATCTTCCCGTGCGTGCGTGGGGTCTACGACAAGATCAGCGGCGCTCTGGGCCGCTACTACCTCTACTACGCGCCGCACGACGCGCCCGGCGGGATCTGCCTCGCCTACGCCAACCGGCTCGAGGGCCCCTACACCGAGTACGCCAACAATCCCGTCGTCGACCGGGTGCTGCCGTCCACGACGGTGAGCCACGTGTCGTCGCCGCACGTGGTGTGGGACGCGCCGACCCGGCAGTTCTACCTGTACTTCCACGGCGAGAACCACACGACCCGCGTCGCCCGCTCGAGCGACGGCGTCCGGTTCACCGACGAGACGCCGATCCTGTCGACGAACCTGGTGCCCAACACGACCGAGACCTCGTACGCGCGGGTCTTCGAGCACTCCGTGGCCGGCAAGGGAAACCGCTACGTGATGGTGTTCATGGGCGCACACACGATCCGGCCGGGCACCCGGAAGATCTTCTGGGGCTGGTCGCCGAACGGGTGGAGCGGCTGGCAGTTCTCGCCGAACCCGCTGGTGTCGCCGTCGGGCGACGGGCTCACCGACATCTCCGCTCCGCACCTGTTGAAGCGCAACGGCACCGCGTACGTCGCGTACCACGGCAGCAGCGGCAACATGTACCTGACCGAGGTCGGCAACAACTTCGACCGGGAGGTCCACCTCGGCGTGTTCCACCGGCCGATCGCGTCGGACAACGGCCGGGTGGCGTCGCCGACGTTCGGCACCGACGGCGGCGTGGAGTACATGCTCTACGAGGCCGGGCCCCGCCTCGACGCCAGGATCTGCGTGGCCCGCGCGGTCTAGGGCCACATCAGGCGGCGTCGCCCGGTCGGTCGGTGGTCGCGGCTCCGGCCACCGGCCGGGACGGCCCGGCCCGGCCGTCCCCATCCGGGCGGGGTGGGTCCGGCTGCGGTTCGGGCGCGGCGAAGGTGACCGGAGCGTCGAACGCGGCCCGCCGTGCGGCGCGGCGCAGCGCGGCGAGCACCGCGGGGCCGGCGAGGACGATCGCCACGGCGGTGGTGATCGCGCGTCCGGTGTCCCAGCCGAAGGTGGAGGTGACCGCCGTGAAGACGGCGAAGCGGTGCAGGTTCTCCAGCAGTGGCGCTCCGGCGACGTAGGAGAGCTGGGTGTCCGCGCCGATGCTGAACGGCCAGAACCACAGGTTCATCAGCAGTCCGTAGCCGTAGGCCGCGAGTACGCCGTAGCCGGCCAGGGCAGCGATCTCCGCCCGGCCCCGCAGCCTCGCCGGTAGCAGGCCGGCGCCGAGACCGATCCAGGACGCGGCCAGCATCTGGAACGGCAGCCACGGCCCGACCCCTGCGGTGAGCAGCGCGGAGGCGAACAGCGACGTCGAGCCGAGCAGGAAGCCGAATCCGGGCCCGAACACCCGGCCGGCGAGTACGAGAAGGAAGAACACCGTCTCGATGCCTGCGGTGCCGGCCCCGAGCGGGCGCAGCGCGGCGTTGACGGCCGCGAGCACCCCGAGCATCGCCAACGCCTTGCTGTCGATGCCGCCGGAGCTGAGTTCGGCCAGCACCAGCGCCACGAGCACCGGCAGCACCACGAGGAACACCAGCGGCGCCTCGCCCGTGCGGGCGGTGCTCTCCGGATGGGCGGGGACGAAGAACGGCCAGGTGAAGGTCGCCAGTGCGGCGGCCGAGGCCAGCACCAGCACGACGGCGGTACGCGGGGCGACCCGCAGCACGCTCACCCCGGCTCCCCGGTCGTGGCCAGTGCGGCCGCGACCTGCTCCACGGTCAGCCACGGCGCGGGGGCGAGGACCTTGGCCACCTGCGGGGCGAACGCCGGCGAGGCGAGCATGACCTCCGCCGTGGTGCCGGCGGCGACGATCTCCCCCTCGGCCATCACCACGACCTGGTCGGCGAGGGCCGCGACGAGCTCGACGTCGTGCGTCGCGATCAGCACCGCCCGGCCGTCGGCGGCCAGCCGTCGGACGACGGCGGTGAACTGCCGCTTGGCGCGGTAGTCCAGGCCGCGGGTCGGCTCGTCGAGCAGGACCACCGGCGGGGCGGCGGTGAGCTGGACGGCGAGCGCGAGCGCGAGCCGCTGCCCCTCGGAGAGGTCACGGGGGTGCCGGTCGGCGGGCAGCCCGGGGGTGAGCTGGTCGAGCATCGCCCGACAGGTGCCGGCCGGCGCTCCGGTCTCCCGGTCGGCCTGGTCGCACTCGGCCTCCACCGTCTCCAGGTACAGCAGGTCACCGGGAGTCTGCGGGACCAGACCGACATGCCGGCGGGCCCGGCCCGGCGGCAGGGCCTTCGGGTCGACGGTGCCCTGCGCGACGGCGACGGCGACGGTCCCGCCCTGGCGGGGGCCGCTGCCCTGCACCGCCCAGAGCAGGCTCGACTTGCCGGAGCCGTTGCGCCCCATCAACGCCACGATCCGCCCGGGAGACAGCTCCATGTCGACGCCGGCCACGGCGACCGTCCCCGGGTAGCGCACGACGACGTCGCGGGCCGTCAGGACGGGGGGCGTGTCCGGGACCGTCGTCGCGGCCGGCACGGCGGCGTCGGTGAGCCGGTGGCGCAGGGCGGCCGCCCGCCGGCGGGCATCGCGTACGGACAGCGGCAGCGGCGTCCAGCCGGCGAGACGGCCTAGCTCGACCAGCGGTGGTGCGATGTCGACGTCGGCGAGCACGGCGGCCGGTTCCCCGTCCACCACCCGACCGTCGCCGGGCAGGTAGAGCAGCCGGTCGGCGTACTGCACGACCCGTTCCAGCCGGTGCTCGGCCAGCACCACCGTCACGCCGAGGTCGTGCACCAGCCGGGTCACCACGGCGAGCACGTCCTCCGCCGCGGTGGGGTCCAGCGCGGAGGTGGGCTCGTCGAGCACCAGCACCCGCGGGTGGGCGGTGAGGACCGACCCGATGGCGACGCGCTGCTGCTGCCCGCCGGACAGCGTCCGCAGCGGCCGGTCGCGAAGCTCGGCGATGCCCAGCAGGTCGAGGGTCTCCTCGACCCGTTTGCGCATCACCGGCGCCGGCAGGGCGAGCTGCTCCATCCCGTAGGCGAGCTCCTCCTCGACGGTGTCGGTGACGAATCCGGACAGCGGATCCTGCCCGACCACGCCGACGACGTCGGCGAGGTCCCGCGGCGGATGACGGCGGGTGTCCCGGCCGTCGACCGTCACGCTGCCGTGCAGGGTGCCGCCGGTGAAGTGCGGCACCAGCCCGTTGATCGCCCGCAGCAGCGTGGACTTGCCCGTGCCGGTGCGACCGACGACCAGGCAGAGTTCGCCCTCGTCGATGCGCAGCGTCACGTCCCGCAGGGTCGGGCGGTCGCTCTCGGCGTAACGGACGGTCACCCGGTCGAAGCCGATCACGAAGGGCCTCCCTGCGTGGGGGACGACGACGCCAGCCGACCCGCTCCGTCCGCCGGCGTGGCGTCGACCGGACCGCGGGGTGCGGTCGCCGGGCCGGCGTCGCGCGCGGCGGACGTCCGTGCGAGCACGGGAGGCGGCGCCAGCCAGGCCGGTGCCGCCGCGACCACGACGGCGAGCAGCGTCAGCGGCGTCAGCTCGGGCCAGGTGAGGGGGCTCACCGGTGGATAGAGAAGCTCCGGATCGACCGAACCGGCCAGGACCGTCAGCGCGGCGGCGCCCACCCCGCAGCCGGCCACGAGCAGTTCCGCGCCCCGCCAGTGGTCCGGCCGGTAGCGGCTGCGCCGCACCCGCCGGCCGGCCAGCAGCATGCCGGCCACGGCGGTCGACAGGCCGACGAGGAGCATCGGCAGACCCAGGTAAGCGGGGCCGGTGGCGTCGAGCAGCCCGTACGTGCCGGCGCAGACGCCGACCAGCCCGCCGAGCACCAGCGCACCGGTGACGGCGCGTTGCCCGGCCGGCACCGCCGGGGTGCGGCCGTAACCCCGGGAGTCCATCGCCGCGGCCAGTGCCAGCGACCGGTCCAGCGCGTCGGCCAGCACCGGCAGCGCGATGCCCCGCAACGCCCGTACGCCCCGGCCGGAGGCACCCCGCAGCCGCCGCGCCCGCCGGACCCGCAGCACGCTCTCGACCAGTTGCGGGGCGACCGACAGGGCCACCACCACGGCCGTGCCCACCGCGTACAGGGCCCCGGGCACGGCTTTGAGCAGCCGCTTCGGGTTGGCCAGGGCGTTCGCCGCGCCGAGGCAGACCAGCATCGTGGCCAGCCGCAGCCCGTCGTAGAACCCGCCGAGGAGTTGCTCGGCGGCGACCGGCCCGAACAGGCGGATTCCCGCCGCCCACGCGGGTAGGGGGATTTCGGGGAGCCGGACGAGCACGTGGTCGCCCTGCCCGCCGCCGAACACGATCCGGAACAGCACCCGCATCGCCACGATCACCGCGCCGAGCACCAGGTACATCCGGAACGCCAGCGCCCACGGCGCGTCTCCCCGCCGCCGGACGACCACCAGCGCGGCGACGGCGACGAGCAGGCCCAGCGGCAACGGATTGGTGGTGTGGCTGGCCGCGGTGGCCAGGCCGAGCGCCCACAGCCACCACGCGCCGGGGTGCAGCGCCCGGGGCAGGCGTGTCGCCCCGCCCACCGGCCCTGCCCGGTCCGCTCCGACGGGCCTCTCCACCCGGCGGGTGCTCCGGTCAGTCATCCGGCTCGACGGTCCGCCGCCGCCGTGCGGCCAGCAGGCCGCCCACGCCGAGCGCGACCAGCAGCAGCACGCCGGCCGCCGTACCCAGCGGGATCCCGCGAGCGTCACGGGGCGCGGCGATCTCGGTCACCACCGGCTGGTCGGCGGAACTGCCCGCCGGTGGGCTGACGGCAGCGCTCGCAGGTGGCGCCGCGACGCCCGCGCCCGGTGTCGGGACCGGGCCGCCGGCCGTCGGCGTACCGGTGGGAAGCGGCGCGGGCCCGGCGGAGCCCGGCATCGGTCCTGCCGCACCAGGCCGGCCCGCGGTGGCAGGTGGTGGCGCGACCGGTCGACCGTCTCCTGCCGGCGGTGGGGCGACCGGGCCGCCCCGGGTGGGCGGTGCCGGGAGCGGAGGGCTCGGTGGTGGTGGCGGTGGCGCGGGACGCCTCGGCGTGGTGCTCGGCCGGGGCGCGTCGTTGGCGTTGCGGTTGAGGGAGAACGACCAGCCCTCGAAGCTGCCGGCCGGCGGCTTGCGGTTGAGCACACCCTTGTCGCTGTACGTCCAACTGCCACCGTTGGTCGCGTGCCAGTACGACCAGTAGGCGCTGGCGGGAGGCGTGTCGACGCACTTCTCGGACGCCGTCGACGGCCTGCCCTCGATCCGGCAGACGAACCCCTCGCCCCAGCGCAGCGTGCCGGTGATCTGGAACCCGGCGTTCTTGAGCGCCGCCAGCCCGGTGGACTGCTCGCCCCGGGCGCACCGCACCACGGTTCCGCCGCCGAGTTCGTTGAAGTCGACCACCACGGTCACCCCGGAGGCGTCCGGGCAGTAGCCGGCCGATCCGGCGGCCCTCGCGGGGGTGCCCGATCCGATCATCGTGCCGGCGGCGGTGAGGGCGACGACCAGACCGGCGCGGGCGACCCGGACGGTCACGCCGCCCGCCGACGGCCGATGACGACGAGCAGCACCCCGCCGCCGACCAGCAGGAACGCGATCAGCACGTAGCTGGTGATCGCCGCGCCGGTCGTCGGCAGCCCGCCCAGGCCCGGGGTGGTCGGGGTCGCGCCCGGGGCGACGGTCGTCGACGCCGTGGCGGACGGGGTCGACGGCACGGTGGTCGCGGACGGGCTCGGTGTCGGCACGGCCGTCCCGGTGGGCGTCGGTGACCCGGTGGGCGTGGGGGAGGTGGTGGCGCTGGGGGAGGCGGTGGGCGCGGCCGTGCCGGTCGGGGTCGGCCCGGGCGACGACGGCGGCGGGTCGAGGCCGATGCCTCCCAGCGGCACCTGGACGAGGCCGAGCATGGCCTGTGCGGTGCCTCGACGCCACTGGTCCCGGTCGGTGTCGGTGATCCCGGACGCGACGGCCGTCGTCAGGCTGTCGGTGTTGTAGGCGACGGCGCCCGCGTCGGCGGCGGCCGCGCCGCCGTTTGCCGCGGTGAGCTGTAGTGCGGCCAACGCGCCGGCGGCCCGCGCGGCCTCGGCGTCGTGGCCGCCGGCGGCGGCGAGGGCCTGCCCGGCCAGGCCGGTGCTGTTGGAGTTCGCGCCGGTCGTCGGGCCGGAGCCGCCGAACGAACCGTCGGCGCGCTGCTGATCCACCAGCCAGGCGGCGCCCTTGGCGGCCGCCGCGGTGGCGCCGGTGGCGCCGTCGGCAGCGGCGGCGAGCAGCGCCTGCACGGCCATCGCGGTCGAGTCGACGTCGAGGGTGGCGCCGGCCTGCTCGTCGCAGGACGGGGACGGGCCGTCGGCGGTGTCGGGGTAGAGCCGGAATCCACCGGCCGCGCACTGCTGGCGGATGAGGAAGTCGACGGTGTCCTGCGGTACGTCGCCGCTGCGAGCCAGGCCCAGCACGGCGAAGGACTGGTCGAAGGCGTTGCTGGCGTCCGGACCGGTGTCGGCGGTGGTGCGGCTGGTGATCCGCCCCCGCTGGTGTCCGGCATCCGCCCCGGCGACCAGCGACAGGGTCTCCGTCCGCAGGTCGAAGCCGCCGAAGTCGGTGGGATCGGCTCCGACGGCGGAGGCGGCGTACAGCAGCTTCGCGGTCGACCCGCCGTCGGTGAAGCCGGGGATGCCCCAGTCGTCGAGGCTGTTGTAGGACCGCACATGCGCCGCGACCTGCGCCGTCGCGGCCTGACGGATTGGCGCGTCCACCCCGGTGGCGGACAGGGCGAGGAGCCCGTCGATGGTCAGACCCCAGTCCGGACCGCCGAACGGGCCGGGCAGCGCCCCGTCGGCGAACTCGCCGGCCAGCCAGGAGGCGGCGTCGCGCGCGGCGGCGGCGTGGGTCGGGGCGGGCGCGGCCACGACGGTCAGGGGTACGGCGGTGAGCGCGGCGATCGTCGCCGCCGTGGCGGCGACGACGCCGGCGCCGAGACGCCTTGAACGGGACCGGGACATGAGGGGTGCCTTTCGCAGAGCGGTCGGTGGAAGCTCCGGAAAGCACCCGGGGACAGCGACACCCCGCTCGCGTGATGCGATGAGCGGGGTGGAACGGACCTCGGTGGCCCGGACTTCACCCTGTAAACCTCGACAGTGGAAGCCGCTCGTCCCGGGCGAGGCATTCCGGCTCGCGAGGCCGGGGCCTCGCTCACGGTTGCGGGTCAGCGCCGGCTTCGAACCGGCTTCCCCCCACTCGGGACGTATGCAGTTGTGGACCGGCGTGCACCGGGTGCCGACACCGTACCGCCCGCACGTCGCGCGACGCCAGGGGAGGTGGCCGGCACCCGGTGCACCACTACGGTGACACCCCGTGTGCGGCTACGGTCAGGGCGCGGCGATGCTCGGCGGGGCGCCCGCGCCGAACGACCAGCCCTCGACGGTGCCCGGGGCCGGGTTGTAGCTGCTCGCGCCGGACGTGCTGTAGGACCAGGCGCCGCCGCTGGGGGCATGCCAGTACGACCAGTACGCCGTGGCGGGCGGGGTGTTGACGCACGGATCGGCCGCGGCGGTCGGCTTGCCGTTGATCCGGCAGACGAACGCCAGCCCCCAGCGCTGGGTGCCGGTCACCGTGAAGCCGGCGCCCTGGAGGGCGGCCAGCCCGGAGGCCGGGTCGCCCGGAGCACAGGCGACCTGGACGCCACCGCCGAGCGCGGCGAAGTCGACCACGACGGTGACACCGGAGGTGCCGGTGCAGGCCGCGGCGTACCCGGCCCGGGGGGCGGGTTCGACGGCGGTGAGGGCGACGGCGGCGACGGCGGCTGCCAACAGGCCGGCGAGCCGGGTGCGGACGGTGGATCGGTGACGGAACACGGTTCCTCCTGGGATCGGTGGAGCGACGGGACTGGTCACGGGCAGGCGGGGACCGGTGCGCCCGGGGTGGCGCCGGACGCGGACAGCCGGGCGTACCCGGTGCCGGTCAGGCCGAGGACAGCCTGGCCGGTGGCCCGGGCGGCGGTGCCGGGGTCGAAGGCACCGCCGTCGAAGTCGACCGCGCCCCGGTCGGCCGGCGCCCCGGCGCAACCGACCTGTAGTCCGGCGAGGAACACCCGCGCGCGGGCCCAGGCCAGCGGCCGGTTGCCGTCGCGGAGCGCCTGCGCGGCGAGGCCGGTGCTGTTGGCGTTCGGGATGCCGGCGGCGTTGGCGAAACCGCCGTCGGCGCGCTGCACGGACAGCAGCCAGCGCAGCCCGGCGGCGGCGTCGGTCGGGCGGCCGGTGACCCGCAACGCCTGCACCGCGAGCGCGGTGGCGTCCACGTCGGAGGTGCAGACCGGTTGCGCGGGCAGCAGCGGGTAGCCGCCGTCCGGGCAGCGGGTGGCGGCCAGCCAGGCGGCGGCCGCCGGGGGCGCGCCCTGCGGGGTGCGGTCCAGCGCGAGGAGGGCGAAGGACTGGCTGAAGGTGTTGCTGTAGTCCCCGTACGCCGACCGGTCGGTGAACCGGCCGCCGGGGGCCTGTAGCGAGCGCAGCCGGGCGACCAGGTCCACGCCGCCGACGTCGGTGGGGTCGCCGCCGCGTACCTGGACGGCGAGGGCGAGCTTGGCGGTCGCGCCCGCGTACGCCTCGGTCGCGCCGTCGCCGAGGTAGGCGTCGCGGATGTCCGGCCGGGTGACCCAGGCCAGCGCCCGGGCCCCCGAGTCGTCGGCGACGCCGGCGGCGGCGAAGGCGAACACCGCGTCGAGGGTGAGGCCCTGGTCGGGGTAGGTGACGCCGTCGAAGACGACCTCGAGGCGTTCGCCGGCGACGAGCTGCCGGGCCAGCCAGCCGGCCGCGGCCTCCGACCGGCCGACCCCGGCAGGCGAGGTGGGGGAGGCGTGGGCGGATGCCGGTGCGGCGAGGGTGAGGGTGGCGAGGGTGAGGGCGGCGAGCACACCGCGGAACAGGGTGAGCAGGCGGTGCCGGCTCAGGCGGACGACCATCGGAAGCGCCTTTCCGGCCCGGCGGTCGTCAGAAGCCCGGCCACCCGCCGCAGCGCGGGGGTCGACCGGGACTCCGACCCGTGGGCCACGACGGGTGGGGAGCGGATTCTGCGCGTACGTCGGGTATTCGGGCTCGCCGTCGGAGATGCATCTCGACGGCCTACCGTTGCGGGCCAGCGCCGGACTTCGACCGGACTTCCCCCGCACGCACGCGCGTTGGTTGAGTTGTGGCGCCAGTCTGGAGTGGAGGGACGCCCGATGTCAATGTGTGATCGGCCGCGCGCGTCCGGTCGTCGCCCCGTGGCCGGTCAGGGCAGGATCTCGACGTACCCGTCGGTCGCGTGCACGCGGATCCGCTGTCCGTCCCGGATCAGCCGGGTCGCCCGCTCCACCCCGACGAGGGCGGGCAGGCCGTACTCCCGGGCGACCACCGCCCCGTGGGTCATGAGGCCGCCCACCTCCGTCACCAGTCCCGCGATCGCGACGAACAGGGGTGACCAGCTCGGGTCGGTGTAGGCGGTGACCAGGATGTCGCCCGGTTCGAGGTCGGCCTCGGCCAGGTCCAGGACGACGCGGGCCCGCCCCTCGACGGTCCCGCCGGAAACCGGGAGGCCGACCAGCGCGCCGGTCGGCACATCCTCGCGCCGGTACGCGCCGGCGATGCCCTCGCCCTCCGACGTGAGCACCCGGGGCGGGGTGAGCGTCCGGTACGACCTGAACGCGTCCTTGCGCCGCTGGATGAGCTGGTCGTCCACCTCGTGCGTACGCACGACGTCGTGGAGCTCCTGGAACGTCAGGTAGAAGATGTCCTCCGGCTCCGGGAGCACGTGGGCCCGCACGAGGCGCTCGGCCTCTGACAGCAGGGCCTGCTTGTAGCTGAGGTAGCGGCTGACGATGACGTACTTCGGATACTCCCGGTACCCGATGAAGGTCCGGACCTGGTCGATCATCCGCTTCGCCTCCGCCGCCTTGCGCTCCCCGTCCGGCAGGGCCCGCAGGCGCTCCAGAACCTCCTGTTCCTTCCGCGCCGCCCGCTGGCGCCCCTGCTCGAAGCGCCGCGTGCGGGCGCCCGGCTCGAGGTTCCTGACGTTGTCGAGGATGAGGGGCACGAGCGTGGTGGGGCGTTCGCTCCAGCGTGGCCTCGTGATGTCGATCTCGCCCGCGCAGCGCATGCCGTACCTGTCGAGGTAGGCCCGGATGGCGTCTCGCGCTTCCCGGCCGCCCGGGAGCCGGGGCAGTTCGTCCATGAAGTCCTCGTCCTCGACCTCCCGCAGGAAGGCCACCACCTCCGAATGCGGGCGGATGACGTCAGCCACGTCCAGCAGCGCCAGTCCCATCTCCGACGTGACGTTGTCGGGCGCGGACAGCGTGAGCGTGTCGGCGGCGTTCTTCTCGCCCAGCCACGCGTACAGCCTGTCGTTGAGCCACCACGTGGCCTCCATCCCGGCCATGATCGCCTGCATGCTCAGCGGATCGCCGAGGTCCCGCTTGTGCTCCTGGAAGGCCTCCAACAGGAAGTCGAACAGCGCCGGCCCGGACTTCGTCCGGATGTCGCGCCGCAGGGTGGCGAGGGCCGCCTGGCTGCGTTCGACCAGCTCGGTGACGATGGCCGGATCGGTCTCGACCGGGGCGGGCGCGCCGACGGCGGGCGGCCCTGCCGGACCCTGGTCGGGAAGCGACGGGATGAAGTCGCCGCGGCCGAGGACGGTCTCCAGCGCGTCCCTGATCAACGGATCGGACCGCCCCACCATCTCCAGGAGGCCGGCGCGGCTCGCGGGCGCGGCGAGGCGCCCGGTGACGTCGACGAACAGCCTCCCGCCGGCCTCGTGCATCGGCGCCATGGCCGTCAGCTGCCACATGGAGATCCCCAAGGGCTTCATGGGGTCCGTCATCATCTGCTGGTGACCGACGGAGACGTAGACGTGGTTCGCGCCGTCGCCGGCCTCGGGGATGGGGAACAGCGTGGTGATCGGCCGGCTCTGGACGATCTGGAAGTCGTCGTCGACCAGGCACCATTCGATGTCCTGGGGGTGGCCGAAGTGGGCTTCGATCCGTCGGCCGAGCCGCACCAGCCGCACGACCTGCGCATCCGTCAGGGCCGGCTGCTCCTGCAGCGCCAAGTCGATCGCCTGTTTCCTCGTCCCGCCGGCCGGCAGGGCGTGGATGGCAAGTCGTTTGGCGGCGATCGCCTTGGCGATGATCTGACCGTCCCGCACCCGGTAGGCGTCGGCGTTCACCAACCCCGAGACCAGAGCCTCGCCGAGGCCGAAGCTCGCCTCCACGACAGCGACCTTCCGGTTGTGCGTGACGGGGTCGGCCGTGAACAGGACGCCGGCCGCCTGCGGGAAGAGCATCTTCTGCACCATCACGGCCATCTGGACCGTGCGGTGGTCGATGCCGTTGCGTCGCCGGTAGGTCACGGCCCGCTCGGTGAAGAGCGAGGCCCAGCACCGGCTGACGTGCTGGAGGACCGCCTCCTGCCCCACCACGTTCAGGTACGTGTCCTGCTGGCCCGCGAAGGAGGCCGTCGGCAGGTCCTCCGCCGTCGCGCTGGACCGGACGGCACAGGCAGCACTCTCGCCGAGCCGGGCGAGGGCCCGGATGATCGCCGCTGCCACGTCGTCGGGGAGGACGACCGCTTCGATGGTCCGGCGGATCTCCGCACTGAGCGCGCCGATCGTCTCCCGGTCGTCCGGGTCCAGGCGCGACAGCCGGTCGAGCCGATCGTCGATCGACGGCGCTTCGGCCATGATCCGCCGGAAGGCGTCCGTCGTCACGCAGAAGCCAGCCGGCACGCGGATGCCGTCGATCCGCGACGAAGCCCCCAGGTGCGCGCCCTTGCCGCCGACGGTCGCGACCTGCGCGTCGCCGACCTCGTGGAGGTCGCACACGTACTGCTCGATCATCGCGACACCTCCGAGGCAGCCGGCATCTGTCGCGACAACGACACTCGCACGTCGTGCGCCGCTTCTTCGCCGGTTTCCGGTTCGGCGGACGATTCTGCGGCAGGACCCGGGTCTTGCGGCAAGCCCTCCAGCCCGATATACGTTGAAGCGGGACAGTTCTCTTCGTGGTTGTCCGCTACGACGAAGTGACGCCATCACCGACAGGCGCGAAGCGGCGCGATCACGAACAGGGGGTCGCCGCGATCGTCGCCGCGATGTCCTCAGGCCAGCAGTTGCTCGCGCATCCTCGCGCCCGGGTTGAACCCGCCCACCACCCGAGGGCTGGCCGGATCGTGCACGTCGAGGGTGTTGTTGCGGCGCATGAGCTCACGCACCGGAGGTGGCAGCCGGGGCGGGTCGTCCATGGCAGCGAGGATCTGTCCGGCGCCCGTGATCAGTCCGTCGGCGAGGGCGGCGGCGTCGGTGTCCACCCGCACCCGGCCGTACTCCCAGCCGGCGGTGGTGAGGTCGAGCACCTCGAACACGTGGGTCACGAGAGGATTCGGGTCGGTCACCCGGTCGAGCCGGTCCGCCTGGCCGCCGAGCACCGCGACGGCGGCGGCCACCTGCGCGTACGGGTGCAAGCCGCTCGGCAACGTGAACAGCGGCCAGCGCAGGGCTCGGCCCGCCTCCATCCACAGCGGCCGGTAGTTGCGGCGGTGCACCAGGAGCCGCCGGCCCGTTCGTCGGTGGACGTCCTGGGCCTGGGCCTGGAGGTCCACGTAGGCCTCGTCGGCGACCTGGCTCACGATCCGGGCCGCCACCACCACGCCGTCGTCGTCGCCGTTGAGCATCCCGGCGACGGCCTGGACCTGCTCGGGGAACCGGAGCTGCGCGTGGGCGCCGTACCGGTGCTGGACGTCGCGGAGCAGAGCCTGCTGCCGTTCCGGATCGAGTTGGACCCGCCCGCCGCCCAGCAGTCGCTGGAGCCAACGCATTTCGCCTCGTTTCAGCAGAGCCGTCCCGGACTGCGGCAATGCTAGTGCGTCGGACCTTCCCGCGCGCGGAAGGGGGTGGCCGAGCCGCCGCCGCGTTGCGCCCGACGGCCTGCGGCAACAAAGGACGTCGATATTGACGTGCGACGACGGCGCGGACAGAATCACGGCACCCACCATGATCCCCGCTGGGAGATGCCATGACCCGTCCCCGCCTGCCGTTCCTCCGGGCCGCCAGCCGGCTGGCCGCGTTCGCCGCGGCCACCGCCGGTGTGCTGCTCACCCTCGCCGCACCGGCCAACGCCGCCGCACCCACCGGGCGCTACGTCGCCCTGGGTGACTCGTACACCTCCGGCCCGCTGATCCCCACCCAGGTCGACCTGAACTGCCTGCGCTCCAACCGCAACTACCCGTCGCTGGTCGCCGCCTCCGTCGGCTCGTCGGCGCTCGCCGACGTGAGCTGCTCCGGCGCCACCACCGAGGACATCCTCGTCGGCGGCAGCGGCGCACTGGGCATCTCGTTGCCGCCGCAGCTCAGCGCGGTCACCCCGGACACGACGCTGGTCACCGTGCAGATCGGCGGCAACGACATCGGCTTCTCCGGCATCATCACCGACTGCGCCGAGGCGAGCCTGAGCAGCCCCCTCGGGTCTCCGTGCAAGAACCGGTACACCGCCGGTGGCGTCGACCAGTTGCAGGCCAGGATCGCCGCCACGGCGCCGAAGGTGACCGCCGTGCTGCAGGCCGTCCACCGCGCCGCGCCGGGCGCCCGGGTCGTGGTGCTCGGCTACCCGGCGATCGTGCCGGACAGCGGCTACGGCTGCTGGCCGGTGGTCCCGATCGCCTACCAGGACGTGCCGTACCTGCGCAGCGTCCACAAGTCCCTGAACGGGATGCTCGCCAGCACCGCCGCCGCGAACAACGCCACCTACGCCGACGTCTACACCCCGTCGGTCGGCCGCGACACGTGCAAGAGCAGCGGCACCCGCTGGGTCGAAGGGCTGGTTCCGCAGAACGCCGCCGCCCCCTTCCACCCCAACGCCAGGGGCGAGCAGGGCATGGCGAACGCGCTGCTGGCCAGGCTGAACAGCTGACCGACGGTTCCCACCACCGGCGCGACCTGACCTGACGAGCACCGGTCACCCGCCCCGCCGCCCATCCGGCGGCGGCACGGGGTGGCCGGTGCCGGGCGGATCAGCCGACGGCAGGGCCTCCGGCTCCCGCCGTCGGCACCACCAGGTCGGGCAGGTCGCCCAGGGCCCGGACCGCGGTGACGGCGGCGTAGCCCTCGGCGAGCCAGGCCAGGTCGGTGCCGGGAACGCGGCGGGCGCCGTTCTCTTCGAATGCGGTACGGACGTAGCCGTGGCCCCTCTCGGCGACGGCCACCTGCACCTGACCGAACGGGGCGAGGGCGGCCTGGCGCAGTCCGGCGACCCGGTCGGCCGGCAGGTCGGGCACGTTCAGGTTCAGCACCGTTCCGGCGTCCGCGTCGCGCAGCCAGGGCAGCAGGCGCCCGGCCAGGTCGGCGGCGGTGGACCAGTGCCGGGCCTCGTCGTCGACGGTGTCGAGCACGTCGATCGCCGCACCACCGCTGCCCGCGCTCGCCGCCGCCGGTGACAGCACGTCCAGCGAGACGGCCAACGCCCGGGCACCGCTGTTGCCGGCGGTCAGCGCCGCGCCGACCGTGCCCGAGTGCAGGATCGCGTGTCCCGCGTTCGCGCCCCGGTTGATGCCCGACAGCACCAGCTCCGGAGGCGGCCCGAACACACCGAGCCCGGCCAGGATGGCGATGTAGCCGGGCGTGGCCGCGACCCCGTACGCCGGCACCTCGGGCAGCCCGACCAGCTCCGTCTGCGTGAACATCACCCGCCCGTCGTCGGTGACCGCGGACAGGGCCGCGCTCATCCCGCTCGCCTCGGAGCGCGGCGCGGCGACCACCACGTCGAGGCCGCGTTCGTACGCGGCGCGGGCGAGCCAGCGGATGCCGGGCGCGAGCACGCCGTCGTCGTTGGTCACCAGCACACGCGCAGGCCGGTCACCGGTCATCGGAGTCTGCCCGCGTGTCCTCGAGCGGGGACAGCCGCACCCGGGCGGCGAGTTCCCGTACGGCCTCCGCCCGGCCGGTGCCCAGCCCGTGCCGGGTGACGTTGAGCGCTCCGGCCGCGGCGCCGATGCGGACGGCCTCCCGCATGTCGCCGCCCCTGGCGAGTACCGCGGCGACACCGGCGGTCATCGAGTCGCCGGCGCCCCGATGGTCGGCCAGCTCCAGCGGCGGGGCGTGCACCCGCAGCGCCGTACCGTCGTCGAGCAGGGCCAGGGCCGGCTCTCCGGCGCGGCTGATCAGCACCGATCCCGCGCCCCGCTGTTGCAGGCGCCGGCCGGCGTCGGACAGCGCCTCGACGCTGTCGTCGTCCGCGAGGCCGTCGTCCATCAGCTCCTCGTGGCTGACCTTGAGCACGGCGACCCCGCCCTCCAGCACCGCCGCCAGGTAGGCGCCGGACAGGTCCGCGACGACGGTGCCGCCGTTGGCGGTCAGGTCGGCGGCCAGGCGCCGGTAGATGTCCGGGTCCACCACGTCCGGGGCGGCGGGGCCGCTGAGGACGCTGACCGGTGCGCGCAGCCCCTCGGTCAGCGTCACCGTGTACAGCTCGTCGATGTCGTGGCGGACCATCGGCGCACCCGGGTCCTCGGCTATCTCCGCCCGCGAGCCGTCGCGCCGGTCGTGCACGTACCAGCCGGTCCCCGACTGCCGGTCGACCACCCGCACCGTCACGTCCTCCTCGACGAGAAGCTTGCGCAGCGCGTCACCGACCTCGCCGCCGAGGGCCACGCACAGGGTGACCGGCGTGCCGAGGGCCGCGATCATGCGGGTCTGCCACACCCCCTGGCCGCCGGGGTGCAGGTGCAGCTCGACCGCGTCGGCCTGCTGCTCGATGGTCACGGTCAACAGCGGTGCCGGGGCGAACACCATCACCTGTTCATCCATCGCCACCTACTGCCCCGCGACGGCCCCGCCAATCGGGCGAGGGGCCGCGATCTGGGGGCGGGTCGGCGGCGGTCAGTCGGCGACGACGAGCGCCTGGGGCGCGGCGGCCTTCATCCGGGTGCGCAGCCACTTGAGCTGGATGGCCGTCTCACCCTCGCACCGGCCACTCCTGCCCCGGCCCGTACGGGGTCCGTTCACCCCACGGGTCGGCGATCCGGTCCACCACGACGCGCTCCCTCCGAATCCCGGTCGTCACACCTGTCCCCGCCGTCACCGCGGGTCGTCGCCTCGACTCGACCCTCCCAGCATGTGGCGATACCCCGGACCGCCACGCCGAAGCGGACCGACAGCACCGGTTCGGGTGTCCGTACCGGCCGCCTCGGTCGGTCGTCCCCGCAGTCGGCGCTCATGGCCGCACGGTGAACCGACGCGAGGAGGGCACCAGCGCCGCGGCGGCGGGCGCGGCGAAGCACACCACGGCACACCCGGCGAGGACGCCGGCCGCGCCGAAACGATCGATCGCGGGAGCGACGAGCGCCAGACCGACAGGCGCGAGTCCGTAGGACAGGAGGAAGTCCAGCGAGGACACCCGGGCGAGCTTCGTCGGCTCGACCTCGCGCTGCGTGGCGGTGAACCACGGGACGTTGAACAGCTCGATGCCGAGTCCGGCGAGCACGTAGGCGGAGACGACCAGCACAGGATGCACCGGCAGGAGCAGGCTGAGCGGTACGAGCCCGTACAGGGCGAGCCCGGCCAGGGCGGTCCAGCCCTGTGCCGGCGGGCGCCACCGCCCGATCACCACGGCGCCGGCGAGCGCGCCGAGGGTGTACGCGGTCATGGCGGCGGCAAGCACGGCCTCGGTGCCGTAGCGGTCACGGCTGACCAGTGGAAGGACCACCCCGGTGGCCGAGTATCCGGTGGCGATGACCGCGGTCAGCGCGGCCAGGCCCGCGAGGAACCAGGGATGACGGCGTGCCTCGCGCACGCCGTCGGCGAACTCGGCCAGGATTCCGGGCCTGGCGCCGGGCCTGTCGGTTCGGCCGGTCCCGGCGGGTGGGATCAGGGCGGCCGCCAGCCACAGGCCACCGACGCCGAGCAGGAGCATCGGAACGGAGACGACCAGGGCCAGCAGCGCGGTCAGGCTCGGGGCGACGAGGGTCGTGACCCGCACGGCGAGGGTGATCGCGGCGTTGGCCTGCTGCCGTTGTGGCTCGGCGACCACCTCGGCGGTCAGCGCCTGGAAGGCGGGCCGGCACGCGCCCTGTCCCGCGCCCATGACGGTCGCCGCCACGGCCGTCAGGGCGAGCGACCGGCCCATGCCGAACGCCATCACCGGGGCGGCGAGGGCGCCCAGCAGGCCCGACCACAGCACCACCCGCCGACGCGAGTGCCGGTCGGCGAGCACTCCGCCGATCGGGACGGCGACGAGGAAACCCACGGTCCGTACGGCCAGCAGCACCCCCAGTTCGATGGCGGTCAGCGACCGGTCGAGCACCGCCAACCCGAGGATGAACGGCAGGGCCCACGTGGCCATGCCCGAGGCCGTCGTACCCGTCCACAGCCGGACGAAGGACGTGCTCCGCAGCATCGAGTTCGGCTCCGGGCGGGTCTGGACGGTGTCGTCAAGCATGCGCATCGATTCCTCGGCCTTGACCTGACAATGATTGTCATTATAGTAACGGTCGCGGTTCGTCTCGTCCCGGCGGTCGACAGCTGCCGCCGCCGACCGGCGTTCTCCAGCGCGCCGCACCGACCGCAGCCCGCCCGCTGACCCGAGGGAGGACCATGAACATCAGCCTGGCCGACCTGCCACCGGCACTGCCCGCCGACCACGTCGTCGCCATCAACCAGCCCGGAGCCGACCTGCACACCCACCGCGACTACGCCTGGCACGGCATGGCGTTCGACCTGCCGCCCGGCGTGTTCCACCCCGGCGAGACCAGCCGAATGCTGCACCAGCGGCTCCTCGACGGCGACATCGAGACCCGTGGCCGCGGCTACGCTGCGATGGGCGTCGGCGCCGGCGTAGAGGCCGTAGCGGCCGGGCTGCGGGGCGCGCACACCGCCTACGCGCTCGACGTGCACCCCGCCAGCGTGCGGGCCACCGCCCGGCACTACCGCACCCACGTCGGCGAACGATCCGACACCCGCTTCGTCCCGCTGGTGTCCGACCTGTTCGACGCGCTGCCCGACGGCACCCGGCTCGACGTCGTGACCTTCAACCCGCCCGCCGTCAGTCAGCCGGTCAGCGACGACCCCGACGTCGTACGCAACGTCTGCGTCGGCGCGCCCCTGGTCACCAGATTCCTCGACCAGCTCGTCGACCGCGATCTGCTGGCCGGACACGGCGAGGTGTTCCTGATCCTGTCCAACACCGCCGACCTGCACACCATCGTCGGCCATGCCATCCGGGGCGGCTTCGCCACGACGATCCACCACCGCCACGACTGGCACGACGGCGTCGTCACGTTCCTGTTCCGACTCACCCGCGACCAGCGATGACGGCCCTGACCGGCCTGGTGACGGCGGTCCTCGACGGCCAGCACGGCCCCGACCCCGCATCCCTCGTAGCCACCAGCGTCTTCTGGGTGCACCACGGCACCCGCCTCGACGGCGGGACCACCACCTACCGCAACCAGTACGTGCTCGCCCGCGTCGGCACCGCCCTCGGCGCGTGCGCCTTCGCCGCCGGCGACGTGGACCCGACCGTGTGTCTGGAGTACTCCGGCGCGCCCGTCGCCCACCTGCTCACCGACGCACCGCCCGCGGTGCGGGTGGCGGCTCTCGACGCGTACCTGGCCCACGTCCGTCCCCACCGGGACTCCGACGCCGAGCCCGTCGTGCTGCCCGCCGGCACCCCGGAGATGCGGGCGCGGGCGCGCGACGCCGCGGTCGCCGGACTCCTCGACGTCACGCCCGGCGCGAAGGTCGCGCTGATCGGCGTGGTCAACCCGCTCGTGGCCGCCATCCGTGAACGCGGCGCCGAGTGCCTGCCCTGCGACCTCACCCTGCGCACCACCCAGTGGGGTGACCCCGTCACCCCCGACATGCGCGACGTTCTCCACGTCGCCGACGCCGTCGTCGCCACCGGTATGACCATCGGCAACGGCACCTTCGACGAGATCCTGCGCACCTGTCACGACCGGGACGTCCCGCTGATCGTCTACGCCCAGACCGCCAGCGCGGTGGCCCGACACTTCCTCGGCGCAGGCGTCACCGCCCTGTCGGCGGAGCCGTTCCCGTTCTCACAGTTCAGCGCCGATCGGACCGTGCTGTACCGGTACCACGCCCAGTCCTGACCATTCCGAGGGGAAAGACGTGGACGAGCACATCAGCGAGACACTCAGCAGGCCGGCCCTGATCCGCCTGGACGACCGCACCACCTGCGTGCGCTTCGAAACCATGAAGATGGCGTCCGCCCTCGCCGCGGTACGCCATCTGCTGCACCGGGGAGTGATCACACCCGGGGACACCCTCGTCGACAGCTCCAGCGGCATCTACGCCCACGCGCTGGCGCTGGCCTGTCACCGCCACGGGCTGCGATGCCACATCGTCGCCTCCACCACCGTCGACATCACGCTGCGCACCCAGCTGGAGATCCTCGGCGCCACGGTGGAACCCATGCCACCGACCGCCAACCTGAAGCTGGACCAGGACCGCCGGGTCGCGCGGGTCCAGGAGATCCTGCGCGCGAAGCCGCGCCACCACTGGATGCGGCAGTACCACGACGACATCCACTACCTGGGCTACCGCCCGATCGCCACACTGATCCGACGGGAACTCGACGGGCAGCCCCTGACGATCGTCGGTGGCGTCGGCACCGGGGCCTCGACCGGTGCCCTGGCCACCTACCTGCGCGATGCCACCCTCGAGGTGTCCCTCGTCGGCGTCCAGCCGTTCGACAGCGTCACCTTCGGCAGCGACCACGTCCGCGACCCCGAGATCATCATCGCGGGCATCGGCAGTGCCATCCCCTTCGCCAACGTCCGCCACACCCTCTACGACACCCTGCACTGGATCGGCTTCGACGCCGCACTGGCCGGCAGTATCGCCCTGCTACGCGACCACGCCGTCTTCGCCGGCCTGTCGACGGGCGCCGCCTACCTGGCCGCACGCTTCGAGCGACGTGCGGACTCCCGGCGGCACGTCGTACTACTGGCCCCCGACACCGGCCACCGCTACGTCGACGCCGCCTACACCCGACACGCCCAGGCCCTCACCGCACACGACCTGCAACCCCACCAGATCACCGAACTGGCCGAGATGAAGCTGCCGTGGTCGCGCATGAACTGGAACGCCGCCCCGGCCCCCACGGCCGCAGCAACCGACGCGGCCCTGCAATCCGCATCCTGAGGGGCGCACGCCACGGGACCGGGCGGCGCCGTGGGGCCGGACGGCTCGTGGGTGCCGGCCCGCCTGGCCAGCGAGCAACGCTCGATCGGCCGGACGGCCGAGGAACTCACGTGCGGGCCGGCCGTGGCGGGGGAGACAGGTGCGCCTGACATCATCCAGCCGCGCGCCCGAGCACGAGAGCCTGGCCTGCGGAGACCAGGCCAAGCTCTCGCTCGGTCAGCCATCGTGGATTCGGCTGCTCGGCCCGGACGATGGCGGCGCCGGAGGGAGGCCCCCGCCGGTCGGCGAGGGCCTCCACCGCCTTTCGCCGGATCGCGAGCCGGTCCGCGTCACGTGCGCTGATCTGCGGGATCCACGGTCAGGACCGCAGGTCCCGCAGGTACGCGGCGAACTTCTCCAGCCCGTCCACGTTGCGGGGGCTGCTGATGCCCTCGTTGTAGTCGAGGATGAAGAAGCGGTCGTTGACCACCGCTGGCAGATTCTTAGTCTTAGGTGAGGTCTTGAGGAACTTGATCTTCTGCGTGGCCGGTTGATCCTGGTAGTCGAGAATGATGATCACCTCCGGTCGGGCCTGGACGACCGCTTCCCAGCCGACCTGCGTCCAACGGCCGTCGAGGTCGGCGAAGATGTTCCGGCCACCCGCGAAGGAGATGATGTCGTTCGGCGGCACCTGCCTGCCGGCCGTGAACGGCTGGTCGGTGCCCGAGTCGTAGAGGAACACCGGGGTCCGGGTGCTCGGCGCCTGAGCCCTGACCGCCTCGACCCGCCGCTTCATGTCGGCCACCACGGTGGCGGCCCGCTGTTGCACACCGAAAATCTGGCCGAGTCGCTCCAGGTCGGTGTAGAGGCCGTCGAACGGGGCGTGCCGCTCGGGGTGGTTCGGATAGTTGAAACAGGACTCGGCGTGCATGAAGCTCTGGACGCCCAGCCCGTCGAGGATCTCCGGAGAGGTGCCGCGCTTGTCGCTGAGCCCGGAGTTCCAGCCGGCGACGACGAAGTCGGCCTTGGCCTCCACCAGGAGTTCCCGGTTGAGCAGGTCATCGCTGAGGAACTTGACCTTGGCGTACTCGGCGGCCCACGGGGACTCGGTCACGGGCGGATTGGCCGGTGGCATCACGTATCCGTGGACGTGCTCGGTGAGGCCGAGGGCGAACATCTTGTCGGCGCTGCCGCCCTCGTAGACGACGGCGCGTCGCGGGGTGGTGTATTCCACCGGTTCGCCGCACCGGTTGACGGTGACCTTCCGCACCCCGCTCCCGCTCGGTTCGACCTCGGCACCACAACCGGCGAGCAGCGCCGTGGCGGTCAACGACGCCAACGCGGTACGGACTGCGGTTCGCCGTCGGGAGACGGTCTCGTTCATGTGCGGATTCCTTTCGAAGATCTTGCTGAGTCCAGGGAATGGAGCAGTTGTGGATCACCGGTCAGCGGGTGTGTCACGACGCTGACCACGACGCCGAAGACCTCGCGGATCAGCTCGGCGGTCAGGACCTCGGCGGGAGTTCCGGTGGCGACGAGCCGGCCTCCGGACAGCACGCCGAGCCGGTCGCAGGCCGCTGCGGCGAGGTTCAGGTCGTGCAGCACGACGAGGACGGTGAGCCCTGAGCCGCGCAGCAGGGACAGCAGCTCGATCTGGTGCCGGACGTCCAAGTGGTTGGTCGGCTCGTCGAGCACCAGGACCTGCGGCTCCTGCACGAGGGCGCGGGCGACGAACACCCGTTGCCGCTCACCGCCCGACAGCGCGAGCATCCCCCGGTCGGCCAGGTGCAGCACGTCGAGCTGTGCCATGGCCCATCGACACAGGCCCCGCTCCCGCTCGCTGAGGGGCTGGTTGCCGCGCAGGTGCGGGGCACGACCGAGTGCCACCGTCTCGGCGACGGTGAAGTCGAGGTCCGTGCCGCCGTCCTGGGTGAGCGCGGCGACCGACCGCGCGCTGCGGCGCAGCTTCAGGGTGGACAGGTCGTCGGAGCCGAGCCACACCACGCCGTGGCTCGGCCGCAGCGCCCGGTAGACGCAGCGCAACGCAGTCGACTTGCCGGATCCGTTCGGCCCGATCAGTCCGACGATCCGTCCGTCCGGCACGTCGAGCGACAAATCCTGGACGATGACCTTCCCGTCGATCTCCACTGTGACGCCGTCGAGTCGAAGCTCCATCACCGGCCGCCGAACAGGTAGCCACGGCGGCGCATCAGCGCGAGGAACACCGGTACGCCGATCAGAGCGGTGATCACGCCCAGTGGCAGCTCCCGGGGAGCCACCAGGGTGCGGGAGACCAGGTCGACCCAGACCATGAACACGGCACCGGCCAGCGGCGCGACGACCAGCACCCGGTGGTGCGAGGCGCCGACCACGATCCGGACCAGGTGCGGCAACACCAGGCCGACGAACGCGACCGCTCCGCTGACCGCCACCATCGCGCCGGTGACCAGTGAGGTGATGACGAACAGTCGCCGACGTACCCGGGTCGTGTCGACGCCCAGGCTGAGGGACGCCTCGTCGCCGAAGGTCAGCACGTCGAGGGTGCGGCTGTGCCGGTGCAGGACGACCCCTCCGACGAGGACGGTGGCCGCGGCCACCGGCAGGCCGCCCCAGGTCGCGGCGCCGAAGCTGCCCATGGACCAGAACAGCATGGTGGCGGTCGCCTCGCTGTCCGGTGTGAAATAGATGATCACCGCCATCAGTGCCTGGAAGCCGAACGACATGACCACGCCGGTCAGCACGAGGCGCAGGGGCGTGATGCCGGTGCGGCTGTACGCGGCCAGGTAGACCAGCGCCGCGGCGGCCATCGCGCCGAGGAAGGCGCCGGCGGAGACCGCGTAGATGCCGAGCGCGCCGAGTCCGCCGGCGACCGTGACCGAGACGGCGCCGACCGAGGCGCCGGAGGAGACCCCGAGCACGTACGGATCGGCCAGGGCGTTGCGCACCAGGGACTGGATCGCCACACCGACCGCGGACAGGCCCGCCCCGACGATCGCCGCGAGCAGCACCCGTGGCGTGCGGATCTGCCAGATGATCTGGTACGTGGTCACCTCGTCGGCGTGGATGCGGCCGCCGGTGAGCGCGGCCCAGAGGTACCGGGCCGTCTCGCCGGGCGGGATGGCGACCGGTCCGAGGCCGATCACCACCACGAGCGAGACGGCCAGCAGGACCAGCAGGGTGGCCACGGTGCCACCCGTTCGCAGTGACGGACGAGGGGCGCTCGCGGCAGGGGCGTCCGGGTCGACCACGAGGTCGACGGCCGTGGAGGGCGTCACGTCGAATCACTCTCCCGGTAACGAAATCCATTGTCAAATGCGTATCGTGGCACGTGACCCGGGCGATGAAGCCGTACCGCCCGGTCGTGTCTCGACGGCTCGGTACCGGGGGTGGATTCCGGGCTTCATGCGAGTCGTGCTCCTTCGGTGTCCGTGTCGGTCAGCTCCGCCACGCCGAGGGGGAAACAGCCGGCGAACGGGTCGTGGTAGGTCCGCCAGACCTCCTCGCCGTCGGCGAGTTCGGCGTCGGTCAGCAGGCAGTCGGCGAGGGTGCGGTGCAGCTCGACGGGATCGACGTCGAGGCCGATGAAGACCAGGTGCTGGTGCCGGTCGCCGTAGTAGGGGTCCCACTCCAGGGCGGCGGCGAGCCGGCGCTGATCGCAGACGTGCTCCCAGTCGGGTTCGGGCAGGCTCACCAGCCAGTGACCGAGGGATCCCATCGTCAGGCCGCCGCCGGCGAACTCCCAGGCCACGACGGTGTCGGGTTGGCTGGCCAGCCAGAGGTGGCCCCGGGAGCGGATCACGTCGGCGTTGACGTCCTCCAGGACGTCGTGCAGCCGCCGCGGGTGGAACGGGCGGCGGGCGCGGAAGACGGCGGAGACGACCCCGCAGTCGGCCTCCGGCTCGTGCGTGCCCAGCGCGAAGCCCTGTAGGCCCCGGGCGAGGACGCCGGGGGTCTCCGGCCGGTGCCGGTGGGTGTGGCGCAGGTGGCGGGTGAGCGCGTCGGCGTCGACGAGATCGCCGTCGACCCGGAAGTGCGCCGCCCATGGCGCCATCCGCTGGAGCAGGACCGCGATCCTGCCGGTGTCGAACTCTCCCTCCCGGGACCGTCCCCAGAGCACCAGGGTGTCGGCGTACTCGATCTGCCGGACCACGACGTCGGCGAGACCGCGGTGGTCGTCCTCGGCGGCCTGAATGCCGAGCGTGGCGAGGTCGTCGGTGCTGGCCACGCCGTCGAGCAGGTGCTCGGCGTCGAGGACGGTGACGTAGGAGTCGACGTGGATGAGGTCGGTGAGCGGTGTGCCGTCGACGAGGTGGTGGGCGCAGGCGGCGGCGACCGCCTCGGGTTCCACCACCTCGGGCAGCATCAGCACCAGGTCGTGGCCGGGGTTGTCCCGGGCGAGCCGGACGAGGGTGGGCAGCACGTCCTCCCGCAGCGTGCAGGAGGCGCAGCCGTGCGCCAGGGCGATCCGCTCGTCCTCGACGATGCCGGTGCCGGTGCGGACCACCCGGCGGACGACGCCGTCGCGGATGCCGGCGAGGTCGTGTCGCACCAGCAGCAGCGACGGGTCGGCGGCGAGCAGCGTACGGGCGACGGCGAAGGTCGCCGCCGGCCAGAACCCGGACAGCACGGTCAGCGACGGGCGGGTACCGGCGTCGGCTGTCTCGACGCGGATCGGGGCCTGCGGGGACGACGTCATCATGTTCCTCTCGGCTTACTGAAAACGATTGTCATTCTAAGCAGGTGGCGGCTGCTGGCGCGAGTCGCGCCCCCCGGTCCGGGTTGATCGTGCGGCTGCCGGGTGTCGGTGGCCTTTGCGCGGTGCCGGTCGCCGCGTCGGGCCTCGCCCTTGCGACCCGGCGTGGATCCGCCCGGGCGGATAATGTAGAAATGAAAACCGTTGTCATTGCTTTGTGCCACCTGAGCAAGGAGCGATCACTGTGTCCAGACGTTGTGACGTCACCGGCGCGCGGCCGAGTTTCGGCAACGCCGTGTCCCACTCCCACCGGCGCACCCGCCGCCGCTGGAACCCGAACCTGCAGAACCACCGCTACTGGCTGCCGTCGGAGCGACGGTGGGTCGGCCTGACCCTGACGGCCAAGGCACTGAAGACCGTCGACCGCAAGGGCATCGAGCGCGTGGTCGCCGAACTGCGCGGCAGGGGAGTGCGGCTCTGATGGCCCGACAGACCGACGTACGCCCGATCGTCCGGCTGCGCAGCACCGCCGGCACCGGCTACACGTACGTGACCCGCAAGAACCGTCGCAACGACCCGGACCGGCTGGTGCTGCGCAAGTACGACCCGGTCGTACGCCGGCACGTCGAGTTCCGCGAGGCGCGCTGATGGCCCGCAAGAGTCTCGGCCGTCGGCAGGCGCGCCGCGAGACCCTCGTCGCCCGGCACGCCGAGGCGCGGGACGAGCTGAAGCGGGCGGTCAGCCACCCGGACACCGACCTCGACGTACGAGCCGACGCGGCACGCCGGCTCAGCCGCCTGCCCCGGGACTCCAGCCCCGTACGACTGCGCTCCCGCGACCAGATCGACGGCCGCCCGCGCGGCGTGCTGTCCCGGTTCGGACTGTCCCGGGTACGGTTCCGCGAGCTGGCCCTGCGCGGTGAGCTGCCCGGGGTGCGCAAGGCGTCGTGGTGACGTCGCCGCGCCCCGCCCGCGACGCGGGAGGCCACCGCGCGGATCACCGCCACCTGCACCACCGCGCGCAGGGGCGCATCGTCCTGGTCGCCACCGCCGTCTTTCTCCCGGCCCGGCTGATCGCCCCACGCACGGCCTGCTGACCAGGCGGCGGCGCCGGTCTTCACTCCTCGCCGGTCCTGCGGGAAGCTTGACCGGCGCCGCCAGGATTGCGCCAGACACGAGGCGGAGGTGCGCGTGCGGTTCGAGGTACTGGGCCCGGTGCGGGTGTGCACGCCGGACGGCGAGGCGACCCTGGCGCCGACACCACGGGCACTGCTCGCCGTGCTGCTCGCCGCGCGTGGCCGGCCGGTCACGAGCGAGCGACTGCTGGCCGAGCTGTGGCCGGCGGGCGTCCCGTCGACGGCGATGGCGACGTTGCAGATGCACGCCTCGGCGCTTCGCAAGGTGGTGGGCGACCGGTTGCGCACCGCCTCCGGCGGCTACCGGCTCGACCTGACCGACGCCACCCTCGACGCCGCCGAGTTCGAGCGGACGGGGGCGCTCGGGCTGTGGCGTGGCGACGCGTACGACGGGGTGCGGGCCGGGCCCTCCGTGGCAGCGGCGGCCGCCCGGCTCGCTGAGCTGCGGCTCTCGGCCCGGCTCGACTGGGCGCGGCGGGCACTGGCGGAAGGTCGGCACGTCACGGCGGCCACCGAGCTGGCCGGTTGGGTCGCCGAACGGCCCACCGCCGAGGGGCTCGTCCGGCAGCTGATGCTCGCGCTGTACCGGTGCGGCCGGGCCGGCGACGCGCTGACCGCGTACGACGATGTCACCGCCGCCCTCGGCGAGCTGGGCGCCCGCCCCGGCCCGGAACTCGGTGCGCTGGCCGCCGCCGTACGCCGGCGGGACCGCACCCTCGACCGGCCGGCGCCCGGCGTGCCCGCGCGGCGCAACCGGTTCGTCGGCCGCCACTTCGAGCTGGACAGGGCGATCGACCTGCTCGGCGCCGCCCGGCTGCTCACCGTCGTCGGACCGGGCGGCGCCGGCAAGACCCGGCTCAGCCTGGAGCTGGCCCGCAGGTGGCCGAGGACCACGACGCGTGCGGGACGAGGACGGCCTGCACGATCGCGGTCGCCCGGCGTCCGGGCGGCCTCGTCCCGCAGCAGTGGTGGTCCGACTAGACGAGCGGTGGGCGCGTGCCGGCCGCGTCGCGGGCGGGCCCGGGGCCGGACCACGGCCGGCAGGTGGCGACCCGCTGTCACAATCGGACACACGTTCCGCTCGGCCATCGTCGATGCCCGGCTCGGTCGGGCACCTGGGCTGTGAGGTCATCGCATGGGGAGACTCGTACTGCCGGTCGTCGTGACACTGCTGGCGCTGTCCGCGGTGCGATGGGCCGATCCGGACGCCCTGCGGGTTGACGGGTTCTGGCCGCTGGCGGCGGTCGCGCTGGTCACCTCCGTCGGAGCGGCGGTGACCCTGCGGCTGCTCCGCCTCGTCCTGACGCACGTGCCGCCGTGGATCAGTGGCCTCCTCGCCACCGTCGTCGCCTTCGCCCTGCTGACGTCCTTCACTGACGGCCCCGGCCTGGCGGCGGTCGTCGGGGGGATCGTCATGGCGTTGGTGCTGCTCGTCTCCCTGCTGCGCGGCGGCGGACGCGCCCTGCGGGCGGAGCCGTTCCCGCCGGACGTCCTCGGCGTGGCGCGGCTCGCGGCCCGGTTCGCGGTGCCGCTGCTCTGGTACCTCGCCGCCGTCGAGCTGGTGCCGGGCGTGCAGTCGGCGCAGCGGTGGCCGGGCGCGCTGCTGGGCGGCCTGGTCGCGGGCGGCACGCTGGTCATGGGCACGGCTCTGGCGTGGACCAGGCCGTGGCACGCCAGCGTGACGCCGGTGCCCGTGGACGGCCACCTCCAGGTCGCGTACGGCGGGATCGGCCACCTCGTCGGGGTCGGCGACCCGCGCGCCGGCAGGGAGCTGCGGGTGATGGGCTCCGCCGGCGTGCTGGTCGAGCTGGCGGGTCTGTTGCCGAGCCCGATCCCGGACCGCATCCTGCCGTACCTCGACCGCCTCACGCCCGGCCTGGTGCGGGCGGTCTGCGTGGTCGAGACCCCGCAGCGCGTGCTGCTCGCCTCCGCCGGCTACGGCGAGGCCGTGCACCTGTGGGACCCCGCGACCGGTGAGGCGGTGCACGCCCTCGCCGGCCACCGGGGGCCGGTGAACGCCCTGTGCGCCGTGCCGGCCGGCGACACCGTCCTGCTCGCTTCCGGCGGGGACGACCGGGGGATACGGCTCTGGGAGCCCGAGACCGGCCGTCAGCTCCGGGCCGTCGGCCGTGAGGTGCGCGCGTCCGTCCGGGCGCTGTGCACCCTGTCGGTGGACGGTCAGCTCCTGCTCGCGGCCGGTTACGCGGACGGCGTCGTCCGGCTGTGGGACCCGGTGCGGCTGCGGCTCGTCGGTCAACTGGGCGTCCAGCGGGGCGGCGTCAACGCCCTCTGCGCGGTCACCGTCGACGGCGCGGTCCGGCTCGCCTCGGCCGCCGGCGACGGCACCGTGGTCCTGTGGGACCCGGCCACGGGTGAGGGCCTCGGCTCGTACGACGACGGGGCCCCCCGGTACGCGCTCTGCGCGGTGGAGATGGACGGCGAGGTGCTCCTGGCCGCCGCTGGGGACGGCGTCGGCGTCACGCTGTGGGACCCGGCGAGGATGGCGCGCCGGGGCTCGCTGGGCACCGGCTCGGTGATCAGCATGTTGCTCGACTCGACGGGTTGGATCCGGTCGATGTGCCAGCTCGGCACCGGCGACGACGCGTTCCTGATGCTCGCGGGGTACGACCGGGCGGTCCAGCAGATCCGGCTCCGGCCGGCGCTGCGGTCCCTCGCCGAGACCGAGAAGAACTCCTGATGGGGTTCGCTGGGCAGCGGCTCCGGTCGGGAGCCCCTGCTGCTTCGGGCGCGACGATCAGCGGGGGCGGGCATGGGTGACGCGGGCCGCACCGCCGACGCCGGAGACGCCCGGTCCGGTTCCCGCGGCGGTCACCCGGGCGGCCGGCCCGTCCGGCCGGTCGCCGCTGTGCTGACCGCGGTCCTCCTCGGGCTGGCCTCGACGGCCACCTGGTACATCGAGCGGCGGTCCGATTCGCTGGAGCAGCAGCAGCGTGAGGAGGAGCGGGCCCTGTTCGAACGGGCGTGCAACGACCCGGTCTCCGCCGCGGCCATGGTGATCAACATGCCGTCCTTCGCCAGCCGTTGCCCGGTGGGGCTGCGGCACCTGCTGTCGATACCGGCCGACGAGGTCCGCCCGGGTCCGGCGTTGGTCGACGCCTACCTGGACCGGCTGTTCGTCCTGCTCGGCGCCCAGGTCCCCGGCGGGGACGTCGGGCCGTACCTCAGCGCGCTGCACCGCGACGACGACCACGCCGCCGCCCTCCGCGTGGCGAACCGGGCCGTCCGGTCCTGCCGGGCGGTGCTGCCGACCGGCCCGCCCACGCCCACGCCTTCCCCGGACGCTTCCGGGTCACCGGCGGGCTTCTGGGACCACCCGCAGCGCATCGAGGTGCGCCCGCAGCGCTCGACGGTGCGGGTGAGCGCCGCGCCGGGCGGTGTCACGGTGATCGACGTCCGGGTGGTCGAGACGACCCCGTCCTGTCTGACCCGGCCACCGGAGGAGGTGCCGGTGCCGCGGTACATCGGCACCACCGCCCTGAGCCTGTCCTTCAGCACCGGCACCGGTCCGAGCGGGCAGCGGGTGTGGCTGCTCGACCGTATCGACGCCTGCCCCGTGCACCCGGACCCGCTGGCCTCGGCCCCGGTCCTCGACACCGACTCGATGTTTCGGCACAGATCGATCCGGGCGAGTGCGACCGACTCCCTCTTCGCCTACGCCGGGAGCACTTGCCCGTCGCCGCCCAGCCCGGGGTGAGCCGCCTCCGGGTTCGTGAAGGCGCCGGGCGCCGCCACGAGTGCGAGTGTCGGTCGCGGCTGAACCCGCCGGGGGCCGTCGCCGGGTGGGCGTTGGGTGCATGGTGACGTGGTGATCACGTCATGCAACGCCTTCTTCGCACGGCACGTCGCAAATAAGGCACGGGCCGCGGGCCACGGGACGTCGCAAGAAAGAGCCTGAACACATGATGATGGATGAAACGCCGAACGGCGGCCCGCTGAACCAGTCAGGCCGCCGTGGCAAAGCGTGGATCAGAGGGAGCGGATATCCGACGCCTGCGGGCCCTTCGGGCCCTGGGTGATGTCGAACTCCACCCGCTGGTTCTCCTCGAGGCTGCGGAAGCCGCTCGCCGAGATCGCCGAGAAATGGGCGAAAACGTCGGCACCGCCGCCGTCCTGGCTGATGAAGCCGAAACCCTTGTCGCCGTTGAACCATTTCACGGTACCAGTAGCCATGTCTGCTCCTTCGCAGGCTGTTGGAGACCGCACTGTGCGGACTCGCGCGCCACCGCGTTGATCACCCGCGCCGGGAATGACACGAAAACGAAAAAGCGCCTGGATGGGTTTTAGATAACCCATCAGGCGCCGAAGCGTCTACGGAAATCAAAACTGCAACTGGGCCAGGTTAGCACAGAATCCGTCGCCCGCCGCCAGCCCCATGCCTGCGCCCTCCGTCACAGCACCGCACCGCGGGGCGCAACTTCGATCGCTGCGACGCCTCGGCCGTAGAGTACGACGAGCCGATCACCGTGTTTGGTGCGCAGCACTCCCGAATCCTGCGCCAGTGTCGAGATCGCGTGGTCCACAAGCTCGTCCTCGTCGGAGACGTCCGGTTTGTCGTACGTGATGTCCATGCGGTCGCCGCCGATGAGCCGGACGCGTAGCACCGTAGTTGCCATGTCGTAGAGGCTAGTCGAGTGGGATGCCAGGTGCAGTGGCGCTGTCGCGGGCTCCTCAGGCGACTCGCGCAGCCATATGTGCCACCGTGCAACCGCTGCTGTAGGTCGCAGATCGCCGACACAGGCGGAGCTCGGACGATGGACCACACCCGGGCGAGCGTGACAATGGACCCGAGACGAGGTGGTGTCGATCCTCGCCGAGAGGGAGCCACATTCATCGCTGGAGTCAGTTCCCTGGGCTGGCAGCGGCACCGCTGCGTGTCGTGGGCGTAGAGTGGGTGGTGGATCAGTTCGTCAACATCGTTGGCGGGCCAGCGCCTACCGGGCGCGCTGCCCAGATCTCGGCAGTGTCCAGAGGGCAACCTCCAGAAACGTCTGCCCCAGGCACAACGACCCGCATCCCGACAGAGATCTTGCCCGGATCATCAGCCGCTACTTCGCTGGCAGTAACCCGTGACTTGCCCCCCAGCGCGGTGGTGCGACGAGGGCCGTCGCGGCACGGCTGCGGCAGGTGGGCCTCAATCAGACTGGCTCGAGCGAGCAAGACCACCGACACCCCAGGAGAAGGACATTGACTTTCGTGTTAGCCCCGCCCTCGGTCTCTCCGCCACCGCTGCGCGAGCCCGCCAAGACCCTCCGCGAAAGAGGGGCAAACAGTTTCCACGCCGCGCTCGCCGCAGTCTTGACCACCGGGTTGGAGGATGCGCTTGCAGCGGGTGACCACCCGAGAGCGATCAGCTTCATCAACCGCGGCTTCGCAGAAGGAAGCCCACAGTTGGGCTGCGACCTCCTCTGCCGGGCAATTGCGGCCGTCGGGACAGCCCGGACGTGGACCGTGCAGCTCGCGCCCCTGCGATCACCGTAACTCCTTGGAATGACGCAGCCGGCCGCGCTGGGAATCGCTTGAGAACCCCGTTCGTACTCGCCGAGCCCGATCGCGTCGAAGTCACGGCTCCGGTGATCAGCCCGGCGGACGGCTTCGGCACAGGTGCCGGAACGGTCCCGGCAGATCACCTCAACACCCGGGTGCTATCGAAGCCACCAGCGTTACGGTCGGGCGGCACGTCCACCCGCCGCCGTGTTTGAGCATCGATCAGCACGGTCGCGTAGCGGCTGCGTCGCCGCAGCGCGAAATCATCCACGCCCAGCATCCGTGGAACCACAGGTGCGGCATACGGTATCCGCAGCAGCGCCCGGCCGGGGGAATGCCGCGACAGCGGCCACCGCCAGCGCCGACAGCAACCGGGCCCCGCCATGCCCGGCGCCGTGGTGCTCGTGTGCACGAACACCGCGAGGAGTAGCGGGCCGCCTCAGGTCACCAGGCCCCGGCGGTACGCGTACACCACGGCCTGCACCCGGTCGCGCAGGTCGAGCTTGGTGAGGATGCGGGACACGTACGTCTTGACCGTCTCCTGGCTGATCACCAGGGCCGCGGCGATCTCGCTGTTGGATAGGCCCTCCGCGATGAGCCGGAGCACCTCCAGCTCGCGCGGGGTCAGCGCGCCGCGGTTCGGGTCGCCCTCGGCCGGGCGGATGCGGGCCGCGTACCTGCCCACCAGCTGCCGGGTCACCTCCGGGGCCAGCAGCGCGGCGCCCGTCGCCACCGTGCGGATGCCGTGGAGCAGCTGCGCCGGTGGTGCGTCCTTGAGCAGGAAGCCGCTGGCGCCCGCACGCAGTGCCTCGTAGACGTACTCGTCGAGGTTGAACGTCGTCACCACGAGAACCTTCACCGGCTCGGGGACCCCGGCACCGGCCAGCAGGCGGGTCGCCTCGATGCCGTCGAGCACCGGCATCCGGACGTCCATCACCACCACGTCCGGCCGGAGCCGAACGGCCAGGTCGACCGCCGCGCGCCCGTCGCCGCACTCGCCGACGATCTCCATGTCGGGCTGGGCGTCGATGATCGTCGCGAATCCAGCGCGGATCAGCTGCTGGTCGTCGCAGACCAGCACCCGGACCGGCGCGGTCACGACGGGTCTCCAGCCGGGATCCGGGCCCGCACGAGGAAGCCGCCACCGGTCTGCGCGCCCGCGCTGAAGTCGCCACCAAGGGCGGTGACCCGCTCGCGGAGCCCGGTGAGGCCGCGCCCGCTGCCGCCCGGTGACGCGCTGCCGGATCCGGAGCCGTCGGTGCTGATCTCCACGGTCGTCTCTCCCTCCCCGTGCTGGACGCGAACCCTGGTCCGGCTGCCGTGCGCGTACTTCAGCGCGTTCGTCAGCGCCTCCTGCACCACCCGGTACGCCGCCTCCTCGGCGCTGCGGGTGGCCGCCACCGACGTGCCCTCCCGGACGAACTCGACCGGCTGCCCGGCCTGCCGGGAATGGTCGACGAGGGCGTCCAGGTCGCCGACGGACGGCGTACGGGGATCGCCTGTGCGGTGATCCGGGTTGAGCAGGTCGAGCAGCTGCCGCAGGTCGCCGACGGCCCGGCGGCCGGTGCCGGTGATCGCGGTCAAGGCCTGGTCCAGCTTGTCCGGGGCGCCCGTCAGGTAGCGCGCCGCCTCGGCCTGCACGACCATCGCCGTCACGTGGTGGGTGACGACGTCGTGCAACTCCCGGGCGATGCGCGTGCGCTCCGCGGTACGGGTGGCCTCCTCGACATGGCGGCGGCGTTCCGCTTCGGCGGACCGGTTCTGGCGCAGCCACGCCCCGATGCCCCACGCGAGCGCCAGCAACAGGTAGAAGGTGGTGAACCCCGCGACGCCCTCATCCGATCCGAGCCGGTCGAGGGAGATCGCCAGGGGCACGTACGCCGCCGAGGCGAGACCCGCGACGACCCGGCGGCGCCGTTCCAGGTGGGCGCCGGCGCTGATGAGCGCGATGGCCAGTCCCGTACCCGCGACGGTGTGGTAACCGCGGAGCTGGTCGAGCGCGAAGCCGAGCGACACCAGCGCGAGGCAGACGGCCGGCCACCGACGGCGTACGGCCAGCGGCAGGCACTCCAGGGCGACGACACCAACGGTCAGCGCGTCGTACGGGCGGTCCGGGAGGTCGCCGAGCTGCGTACCCTGCCGCTCCAGGGCCGGGACCACCGCCGCGAGGGCGAGGGCTAGGGCGAACGGGAGGTCCCGGACCGTGACCGGCCACTGCTGCCACAGATCCGGGAGCCTCCGGAGCCTGATCACGGGGTGACTGTAGCGGTTGCCGGGGCCTGCGCTGTGCGGTGGCGGCGCGGGACGATGTGCCCGCGGCGCTTGGCCAGCCACAGGAACACCACCGTCAACACCGCACCGGCCAGCACCGCATACAGGCTGCCCTCCGGCCCGAAAGCGCCGCCGCTGAGCGCGACCGGCCCCGACGTCGAGGCCTCGAGCAGCCCCTTCGACTCGCCGTTGCCCGAGACCACGACGCTGAAGATGCCGCCGGCGGCGAAGTTCCAGCCGAAGTGCAGGCCGATCGGGACCCACAGGTTCCGGGTGGCGGCGTAACAGGCGGCCAGCATGAACCCGGCCTCGATGGCGATGGCGGTCGCCCCCCACAGGGTGGCGTCCGGGTTCACCAGGTGGAACGCGCCGAACACCACGCCGGTCAGGACGAGAGCGATCCAGGTGCCCGTACGCTCCTCGATGATGCGGAACAGCACCCCCCGGAACAGCAGCTCCTCCGTGATCGCTATGGCCGCCATGAGCCCGAGCAGACCCAGCGCTCGCGTCGGCGAACCCCAGCCCTCGACGTGGTAACCGCCGAGGAACGCGATGTTGGCGATGACGGCCGCGAACATGGCGAGGCCGATGAACGTCCCGCGGCCCAGCTTCCCGCCCCAACCGTCCTGGCCGAGCTCGGTCGGCTCACGGCGCTCGGTGCGCCGCACGACCCACCGGTAGACGACCACGCCCAGCACCGCCGTCACAGCGCCGATCACCAAGGTGAGGAGGAAGCTGCCCTCGACGGCGGCGACGCTCTGCCCGCCGACGAGGGCGACGGCGGCGACGGCGACGGCGAGAAGCTGTTTGACGAAGCGCATGGTGACTCCTTCGCAGACCGCGACCGGAGCGCCGCGGACACGAAGAAACCTATGGAGTTCCGTCGCCACAATCGTCCCCGTGCGGTGGACACTTGCGGGTAGCTCGCACGGGGGACAAGACCCCCTCCGGAGCCCGGCCACCCGGTCGGACATGGCAGATCCGCCGCTCGCCGCGCCCCGTTCGGCCGTGGGACCTAGGGCCTTTTCAGAAGTACGCAGGCGCCGCCGTTCCGCGACATCTTCGCCTCGCTGCTGCACTCGGTGGCGGTCCCCGAACCCGCCGGCTCCCGCATGGCGTGGTTCCAGCGCGTCCACGCCGACGTGCCCCGGCTCGACGGCGAGGAACCGGCCGAGGTGGGCGCGGCACGGCGGCAGGTGCTCCGCGTCCTCTGGGGCGACACGATCGGCTACCTGGCGGCGGTGCGCGCGGACCACGCGTTGGGCTACGACCGGATGTTCCCGGACCGGATCCGCCTGACGCGATCCGGCTGCGGCGCCGATGACGGGCACCCCGTCCCGACCACCGCCGACGGTGCCGAAGTCGATCCCAACCCGGTCAGGTCGGCGCGCCCCGGGACCGGGCTACGAGGATGGCTAGCATCTGCGCATGACGTTCTGGGTGCACTACGTGGTCCCACCCGGGGTGGCCGCCGGGGGCATGCTCGTGCCCCCGGGCGACGACGTCCTCGTCTTCGCCCAAACGGTCGAGGTGGGCGGGCGGGACCGGACCGTCGAGTTCTCCGTCCTCGCCGCCGGCGACGGGATCCAGGTCGCCACGGACATCGACTGCACCGCGTTGCTGCGGGGACGGGCCGAGGAGGTGGCCGTCGTCCGCGCCGTGGACGGCCTGGTGCTCGAACACGCCGCACAGGCTGTCCGGATCCACGAGCTGCTGCTGCACAGGTGGTACGAGGTCAGTTCGGCGTCCCACCGGGCGTCGCTGGAAGCGCTCCGGCGATGGCTCACGGCTCACGACCGAGCGGGCGACTACTGGCAACTGCTCGTACGGCCAGGTGACCGGGCAGCGGGTGACCCCGCCTGAGTGCCGGCGACGCCCGCTCGGGTGACGATCAGCGGGAGCCGCCCGGAGGCTGGACCGGATCCGTGGCCGGTGCGGCGGTGCCGGGGGCGCTCGGCCCGTCGTCGGGCGGGACCGGTCGGCAGCCGAGATAGGCGTCCAGGGCGGCGGCGCCGGTCAGCATGGCGCGGCTCCTGGCGGCGAGGCGGGCGCGCCAGTCGCGCAGCATCGACCCGAGCGGCGCGACGCCTCCGGCGGAGCGGACCTGGGCGATCAGCGGGGCGATCTGCGCCAGCAGGTAGCCGCCCCGTCTGAGCTGGTGGGCCAGCCGGGCGTCGCGCACGTCGGCGGCGCTGTAGACCCGGTAGCCCGTCTGCGGGTCGCGGCGCGGCTGGAGCACGCCCGCGCGTTCCCACTTCCGCAGGGTGGCCGGGCGGACGCCGAGCCTTCTCGACAGGGGGCCGACGAACGTGGTGCTCCGTCCCTGCGGCACCGGATCGAGGTCACCGACAGCGGCTTCGGCGGCCTGGAGGGTGCGGCGGTCGTCGAGGAGCTGCGCGTGACTCTCGTCGACGAGCCGGAGGGCGTCCTCGGTCGCGCCCCGGTTGACCGCCTGCATGATCGCCGTGGCCGTCGCATGCCCGTGTGCGGGCACGAGGGCGAGGAACGCGCGCAGTGCCTGCGCGTGCAGCGCCGTGTAGGTGCGGTAGCCGTGCGGGGTGCGGTCCGCAGCCGGAAGGATGCCGGCCGCCTCGTAGTTCCTGACCGCCTGCGTCGACAGCCCGTGCGCGCGCGCCAGGTCGACCGGCCTGAGCCTGCCACTGCTTTGAGGGTTTGGCGTCATCACTCTGCTGACATCGAGGAGAAGTTTGCACGGTCGGTTCAACGATACCGTTGAGGGCATGACTGCTGGTATCGCAGACGCCACCCGTGCCGTCGACCCCGCTGCCGTCATGGGATTGCTCCCGGGCAGGCCGCGACTGCTCGCCCTGGGCGAGCCCACCCACGGCGAGGACGCCCTGCTCGACCTGCGCAACGAGCTCTTCCGGCAACTCGTCGAGCGGGAGCGTTACCGGACGATCGCGATCGAGAGCGACTGCGTGACGGGGCTGGTCGTGGACGACCACGTCACCTCGGGCACCGGCAACCTCGACGACGTCATGGAGCGCGGGTTCAGCCACGGGTGGGGCGCCTTCGCCGCCAACCGCGAGCTGGTGCGCTGGATGCGCGCGTACAACGACGGGCGGCCCCCGGCGGAGCAGGTGCGGTTCGCCGGGTTCGACGGCCCGCTGGAGATCACCGGTGCCGCGAGCCCCCGGCAGGCCCTCGCCGCGCTCCACGCCTACCTCGCCGCCCGGGTCGACGCCGACCTGCTTCCCTGCGCGGCGGAGACGCTCGACCGCCTGCTCGGCGCCGACGACCGGTGGACCGATCCCGCCGCGATGACGGACCCGTCCCGGTCCGTGGGGCGGACGCCCGACGCCGGCCGGCTGCGGCTGCTCGCCGACGAGCTGGTGGCCCTGCTCGACGCGCAGACGCCACACCTGATCGCGGCGTCCACCCGGGAGGACTGGCACCGGGCACGCCTGTACGGGCGTACCGCCGTCGGCCTGCTGCGCTACCACCACGCGATGGCCGACCCGTCACCGAGCCGCATGGCGCGGCTGCTCGGCGTACGGGACTCGATGATGGCCGCCAACCTGCTCGCCATCGCCGCACGAGGGCCGGCACTGGTGAACGCCCACAACGGCCACCTCCAGCGCAACAGGAGCAGCATGCGGATGGGCGGCGTGCCGGTGGAGTGGTGGAGCGCCGGCGCGATCGTCGACGCGCACCTGGGCGAGGAGTACGCCTTCCTCGCCACCGCCATCGGCACGATCCGCCACCAGGGGGTCGACACCCCGCCGCCGGACACCGTCGAAGGGCTGCTGTACGCGCTGCCCGGGGAGCGTCACCTCGTCGACGCCCGCCGACTGGCCACCGCCCTCGCCGACAGGACGCCCGTCGCCCGGGTGTCGTCCTGGTTCGGATACTCCCCGCTCGACCCGGCCCACGTGGCCGGCACCGACGGGATCCTGTTCGTCAGGGACGCCCGGCGGGGCCAGGCTCCTCGCAACGGTGCGCTGGACGGGTGACGACGGCCATCGGCCTCACCCGGACATCGCCAGCATGTCGAGAGCGGCGAAGAAGGCCATCGGCCGGCCGGGGCGGACGACCTGTTCGAGGAGCACGACCCCGATCCGGTCCGCGACGTCGCACTCCGCTTCGAGGGTGGTGCGGACGGGGCCGTACCGGCGGGAGGAGGAACGCGCTGAGGCGAGGAGCACCCCGTCCCGGCGGAGCTGCGCCCGGCGTGAGCTCGTGTGGACGACCTCGTACCGGCGTCCCCGGAGCGTCCACGTGGTGCCGGCATTGCGTCGGCGGCAGGGCGCGCTCCTGCCGTTGACGAACTCGAACCGTTCACCGGTGGTGAGCGTGACCGCGACGGTGTCGGCCTGGAAGGCCGACATTCGTGACCGGGGCGGCCACGCCGCCTTCTCCGCGCCGCGGCGAGGCTCCACGATCGTGAGCTCGGCACCGCGCTCATCGAGCAACCGCAGCCGGCGCGCGTCCCCCACGTCGAACGAGTATCCAAAGCTCAGGGGCTGCACCACGTGCGAGTCAGTCACGCACTCATTCAAGCAGCCCGGGTGGGAGGTCACGTCCGCGCTGGTGCGCGCACGGCCGATCCCCTTCGCGCTGGGGCCGCCCGGAGCCGGCACTTGTCAGCGGTACGGGAGGCCGCAGGCCAGCAGTGCGCAGCCGAGCCAGCCGGTGAACGCCGCCAGGGTGCCCGTGACCGTCGCCGACCTGATCCGGCCGACGAGGAACCGGTGCGCCAGCAGCGAGATCGCCAGGCTGCCCATGAGCGGCAGTGCGCCGAGCCGCAACAGGTCCCACACGTCGGGACCGGGCCCATAGCAGGCCAGCGTCTTCTCCGTGCACAGCTTCACCGGGCCGGTCCGTTCCGGATCCGACCCCACGAACTCCGGGCCGAGAACCCAGGTCGCCGCCGCCACGGGTGCGAGCACGGCGAACGCGTACCAGCCGGCCAGCACGGCAAGGCTCCGTCGGGCCACCGTCCATCGCATCGCGGGAGGATGACAACGGGGGCCCCGCAATCGCCGTACGTCACGCGCCGGCTCCTGCGGTCCGGGGCGGCGCCGGCGCCGGCGCCGCCCCGGGCCGGTTCAGGCGATCGTGCAGGTGGCGCCGTTGAGGGTGAACGAGGCGGGCCGTCCCGTGTCGCCGGTGTGGGTGGCCTGGAAGCCGACGCTGACCGACGTGCCGGGCGCGATGGTGGCGTTGTAGGAGACGTTGCGGGCGGTCACCGCGCCGCTGGTCGGGGCGTACGTCGCGTTCCAGCCGCCGCTGATGCTCTGGCCGGCGGGCAGCGTGAAGGCCAGCGACCAGCCGTTCACCGTCGTGGTGCCGGTGTTGGTGACGGTGACCGAGGCGGTCAGGCCGGCGTTCCAGGCGTTGACGGTGTAGCCCACCCGGCAGGCGCCCGGCGAGGGCGGGGGAGTGGACGGTGGCGGGGTCGTCGGCGGCGCCGTCGTGGGAGGCGGGGTGGTAGGAGGCGCGGTGGTCGGAGGCGGGGTGGTGGGCGGCGCGGTGGTGTCGAGCCCGAAGAAGCGGATCGCCTGCGCGGCGTCGACCGGCAGGTTGTGCGACACCCCCTGCATGCTGATCGCCTCGACCGGCGCCCGGTCGCCGCTGCCGCCGTAGCGGGTGCGGGTGTAGCCGGCCTGCGGGCTGTCGGTGTACGTCGGCGTCTGGCTCAGCCCGTGCACGTCGGTCCACTGCTTGATCTGCTCGCCGAAGTTCGGGTAGCGCAGCACCTCGTCGTTGGTCCCGTGCCACGTCTGCATCCGGGGCCGGCGCCCGGTGTAGCCCGGATAGGCGTTGCGGACCAGGTTTCCCCACTCCTGCGCGGTCCTGGTGACCTGGCCGTTGGCGCACTCGCTGTTCCACTCGGAGCCGTTGGTGGTGGCGAAGCAGCCGAAGGGGACCCCGGAGAACGCCGCCCCGGCGCTGAACACGTCGGGATAGAGCCCGAGCAGGACGTTGGTCATCATGGCGCCGGACGAGATGCCGGTGGCGAAGATCCGGTCGGGGTCGACGGCGTAGCGCTGCCGGACGTGGTCGACCATCGACCTGATGCCCACCGGGTCGCTGCCGCCGTCGCGGCGCAGCGCCTGCGGGGAGGAGACGTCGAAGCACTGGCTGCTGCGGGTCACCGACGGGTAGACGACGATGTAGCCGTACCGGTCGGCGAGCGCCGCGTACTGGGTGTTGGAATACATCGCGGGGCCGGTGCCGGTGCAGTAGTGCACCGCGACCAGCAGCCCCGGCCGGGGCGCGACGGAGTCCGGCACGTACAGGTACATGCGCAGGTTGCTCGGGTTGGGGCCGAAGCTCGTCACCTCGGTCAGGGTCGCGGCGGACGCCGGCGGGGCGACCGCCACCGCCGCCAGCGCGGTCAGCGCGGCGGCGGCCAGGGCGGCGCCCAGCACTCGGAGTCTGGTCCTCATGGATGGTTCCTCTTCCACAGACGGTGGACAGGGCGGGGTTCCGATCGAGGGCTGCCCGGCTGCCCGATCACGTCCGGCTCAGGAACATCGACAAGTATCTATTAATGCGGAGGGTCCGGCAAGTGCCGGCCGCGCGGGACCGACCGCTCCGCCGCTCGCGCCGTCACCGGGTCAGGCGCTTCTCGAACCAGTGGTGGGCGTACGGCTCGGCGTTGTACGCCTCGATCTCGCGGTAGCCGGCCGCCCGGTACATCGCGATCGCCTCGGTGAGGTTGCGGTTCGTGTCCAGCCGGACGGCGCTCCACCCCCGCTCGGCGGCGTGGCGTTCCAGCTCGCTCAGCATCCGCCGCCCGAGCCCGAGCCCGCGTACGGAGTCCGCCACCCAGACCCGCTTGATCTCGGCGGGCGCGCCCTGGTGGAGCTTCACCGCGCCGCAGCCGACCGGCTCGGTGTTGAGGCTGGCGAGCAGGAACACGCCGGCCGGGGGGACGAGTTCCTCGTCGTGGACCGGGTTGCTGCGGGCCGGGTCGAACCCGCCGTCGAAGCGCCGCGCCACCTCCCGGGCGTAGGCCCGTACGCAGGCGCGGGCCCGCGGGTCGCCGGGCGGGCAGGGCTCGATCAGCACCATCGACGCGACGAGCAGCCGTTCCACCTCGGCCATCGCCGCGACGAGCCGCTCGCGGCGTCGCCCGGTCAGCGGGGCGAGGATCGACCGGGCGAAGTCGTCGGAGCGCTCGTCGAGCTCGGTCCACTCGGCGCGGCCGGCGGCGGTGAGCGTGGCGACCCGGACCCGCCCGTCCCCGCCCACCTGGTCGGACGGCCCGACGGTGACGAGCCCGTCGCCCTCCAGGGCGCGCAGGAGGCGGCTGAGGTGCCCCGAGTCCAGCCCGAGCCGGGACCGGAGCGCCGCGACCTCGGCGCCGCCGGGACCGATCTCCCACAGCAGGCGGGCCTGGGCGAGGGGACGGGCGCGCGCCATGTACTCGTCGTCGAGCGCCCCCACCCGCTGGGTCACCGTCCGGTTGAACCGCCGCACGGCGGCGATGAGCTCCGTCTCCATGAAACCTGACCTTAGTCAGCTATGCCCGGTCCGCGCCAGCGCCGCCCCCGGCGGCGGGGTGCGGTCGCGTCCCGCGTACCGCCGGCGACCCGGCGCGGGCCGTCACCCGGCGGCCCCGGGGCGGCGCGGTGGGCGCCGTCCCCGGGGCCGTCCGGTCGCCCGACGGTCAGGAGGCGGTGCAGGAGCGCACCTGTGGGCGCGTCCAGTTGCCGTTGGCCATCGTGGTGAACCCGAAGACGTTGCCGCTGCCGTTGGAGCGCATCGTCATGACGTTTCCGCTGCCGTCCCAGCTCGGGGTGCCGTTCCAGGTGGCGGAGACCTTCTGCGGCGGCGTCACCGCGACGACGACGGTCCAGTTGGTGGCGCCGCTGACCGTGACGTCGCTGTTGAACCGGTCGCCCCACCGGGTGCCGTCGCGCAGGGTGGCGGTGCAGCTGCCGCCCGGCGGCGGGGTGGTCGGGCCGGTCGTCGGCGGCGGCGAGGTCGGCGGGGGTGTGCCGTTGTTGAGGGCGGCGAGGACCGCGTCGTACGCGGGCTTGCGGTTCCCGCCGTTGTCGAACAGCAGCGGGGTGTCGGAGGCCCGCCAGGAGTCGCTGTCCCGGATGCCCCAGACGGTGATGCCCGTGCACCGGGCCACCGCGAGGCAGTCGTTGACCACGTTGCGGTACGTGGTGGCCGAGGCCCCCGCGATGTCCAGTTCGGTGATCTGCACGTCGACGCCGAGCGCGGCGAAGCTGGACAGGGTCGTGCGGTAGTTGCCCGGGTAGGGCGAGCCGCTGTTGAAGTGCGACTGGAGGCCCACGCAGTCGATCGGCACGCCGCGCTGCTTGAAGTCGCGGACCATCGCGTAGACGGCCTGGGTCTTCGCGTGGCTCCAGTCGTCGGTGTTGTAGTCGTTGTAGCAGAGCTTGGCGCCGGGGTCGGCGGCCCGGGCGGCCCGGAACGCCGCCTCGATCCAGTCGTTGCCGGTGCGCTGGAGGTTCGAGTCGCGCCGGGCCCCGCTGCCGCCGTCGGCGAACGCCTCGTTGACCACGTCCCACGCCACGACCTGACCACGGAAGTGGGTGGCCACCTGGGTGACGTGGTTGAGCATCGCCTGGCGCAGCGCGCTGCCGCTCATGTTCTGCATCCAGCCGGGCTGCTGCGAGTGCCAGGCCAGGGTGTGGCCCCGCACGCTCATGCCCCGGCTGCGGGCGTGGCTGACGATCCGGTCCGCGTTGCCGAAGGTGAACTGCCCCTGCTGCGGCTCGGTGGCGTCGATCTTCATCTCGTTCTCGGGCGTCACCGAGTTGAACTCGCGGTTAAGGATCGTGACGTAGGTGTTGTCGCTGAGCTTGTTGGCGGCGACGGCGGCGCCGAAGTACCGACCGCGCTCCGCCGCCGACGCGCCCAGCGTGGTCCCGGCGCTCGCCGCGCCGGGCAGGACCGTGGCGCCGGTCGCCGCGAGCAGTCCCACGGCGGCGACGACGATGGCCGCGCGCGCCCGCGAACGCGATCTCGACCGGGTGTCCCGGGGGTGCCTCTCGGTCATTCCTGCTCCTTCCGGGGCCGGTCCGCACCGTCGGAGGGCGGACCGGTGTGGTGGGGGTGTGCCGGATCAGGGCCGCCCGGCGGGCTGCGGCGCACGGGCCGCGGACCCGCCGTCATCGACCCTGATGGATGTGGAGTATGGCAGCGCGGCGCGCGGCCGAGCAAGAATTTCCGGAAAAGTTTCGGTAGCCGATGGGTCCGCCGAATCGGCTCGATCGCACCAGAAGGCAGGTCAGCGAGCGACCAAAGAGGACGGCGGGCGCCCGTGCTGATCTTCGTACGATCAGGATGAGTGCCCGCCGGCCGGATTTTCCGGGATGCTTCCGTAACGCGTCAGGGGTCGCGCCTGGCCAGGCCGCCCATTTTGACCGCCGTGAACACCGCCGCGGCCAGCGCGACGTCGGAGAGCAGCATCAGACCGATCGCGTACGACCCCTGCACGCCGTACACCCAGCCCATCACCAGCGGCGGGACGAAGCCGCCGAGCCCGCCGGCGGCGCCGACCAGCCCGGTGACCGCGCCCACCTGGTCGGCGGGGGCGACCCTGCCCACGAGGGCGAACACGGCCCCGCTGGACGCGCCGAGCAGCACCGCCATCCCGAGCAGCGCGACGGTCGCCACGGGCAGCAGGGCGGGCTCGAAGGCCTGCACGACCGCGAAGGCGGCCACCCCGGCGAAGCACCACACCAGCACCGGCACCGGGTGCAGCCGGTCGGAGAGCCAGCCGCCCAGCGGGCGGGCCAGGACGGCGAGGACCACGAACCCGGCGGTACGCAACGCGCCGTCGGCGGCGTCCAGGCCGTAGGCGGTGCCCAGGTACGCGGGCAGGTACACGCTGAAGGCCACGAACCCGCCGAAGCCGACCGCGTACAGGAAACACAACTGCCACGTCACGGTCAGCCGGCCCACCGTGGCCAGACGCGCCCACGCCGACCCGGTCGGCCGGACGCGCTCCGGTGCGTCGCGCAGCAGCAGGAACGCCAGCACCGCGTAGCCGGCGAGGATCGCGGCCACCAGCAGGAACGGCGCCCGGTCGCCGTAGGCGTCGGCGAGCCGGACGGTGGTGAAGTTGGCGATCGCCGTGCCGCCCATGCCGATGCCGAACACGCCGATCGCGAAGCCGCGCCGCGCGGGCGGATACCAGCCGGAGACCAGCGGCACGCCGACGGCGAAGGCGGTGCCGCCGATGCCGAGGAAGAAGCCCGTCACGATCAGCGCCGGGTAGGAGGAGACCACGCTCAGGGTCAGCACCGGCACGATCGTGGCGAGCGTGACCAGCGGGAAGACCACCCGGGCGCCGTAGCGGTCGGTGAGGGCGCCGACCGGGATGCGGCCCAGCGACCCGACCACCACCGGTACGGCCACCAGCAGCGACTGCGCGGTGAAGCTGAGGTCGAGGCGCTCCTTGATGCCCGGTCCCAGCGGCCCCAGCAGCGCCCAGCCCCAGAAGTTCACCAGGAAGCCGAGGGTGGCCAGGACGAGCTGGGTCGTGGCGCCGGACCTGCCCGGCGTCGACGCCCCCGGCGCGGCCGTACCCGGGGTCGGGGCGGTGCCGGTCGGCCGTTCGTCACGGGCGGTGCTCATCGCTGCCCTCCTCGAATCGTCCTGCTGTCGGCGCGTTCATCGGCCCGAGCGGTCGCGGCGCCCGCCCGGGGTGGGCAGCTTCGGCGGGCCCTCCCAGCCGGGGCGGACCGGCCGCAACCCGGGCCGGTCGTCCCGACTGCGGTAGACGACGTACGGGCGGGTGGCGTAGCCGACCGGCGCGCTGAACGCGTGCACCAGCCGGGTGAACGGCCAGAACGCGAAGAGGGCGAACGCCGCCAGGATGTGGATCTGGAAGGCCACCGGCACGCCGGCCATGATCTCCGGGTCCGGGCTGAGGTAGAACAGCGACCGGAACCACGGGGAGATCGTCTCGCGGTAGTTGTAGCCGGGCCCCGACACGTTCGCCCGCACGGTGGCCCACAGGCCGAGCACGATCACGCCGGCGAGCACCACGTACATCGCCTTGTCGTTGCGGGTGGTGGCGGCGAAGACCGGGCCGGTGAGCCGCCGGCGGGCGATGAGGATGCCCAGGCCGATCAGGGTGCAGAAGCCGGCCACCGTGCCGATGAACACGGCCGTCAGGTGGTAGCCGTGCTCGGTGATCCCGACCGCCTCGGTCCACGACTCGGGGATCAGCAGGCCGCCCACGTGTCCGATCAGGACCATGAGCACCCCGAAGTGGAACAGCGGGCTGCCCCACCGCAGGATCGTGCTCTCGTAGAGCTGCGAGGAGCGCGTGGTCCAGCCGAACTTGTCGTACCGGTGGCGCCAGATCAGCCCACCGACCAGGACCACCAGGGACAGGTACGGGTACACGACCCACAGCAGCGTGTTCATCGGTCTCGCCCTCCGTTCGCGACTGCGGTGCTCCGCCGCGCTGCGTTCCTCGCGCTCACCGGCGGCCGCCCAGGCTGGTCGTGGTGTCGACGAGCCCGAACGGCTCCAGGCCGACCTGCTCCACCGGCGGGCCGCTGCGGGCCAGCCGGGCGGCGGCGGCGAGGTCCGCCGGGCCGGCGGGCGGCAGCATCTCCCGTACGGCCGCGACCGCCTGCCGGTACACCGACGTCTCCCGTCCCAGCGCCTCCACCAGCAGGTCGAGGCCGACCCGGTTGTCGCGCAGCAGCCGCCACCCGCCGTCGTCGGCGGCGGACAGGTCGAGCACCGCGGGCAGGAAGTCGGGCAGCTCGCCGTCGACCACCTCCAGGCCGGCGCTCTTGTACGCGGCGGTGAAGCCGACGAGGGCCTCGCCGCGCTTGCGGGTGTCCCCGCAGGTGTAGTACGTCAGGTGCAGGCAGCAGCGGCGGCGGAAGTCGAACAGCTCGACGTACGTCGACCGGAGCTGGCCGGGATCGGTGCCCTCGCGGTACGCGACCACCTCGCGCAGCGGGTCGGCGACCGCCGCCGGCAGCTCGTCGAGGGCGGCGCGCAGCACCGGCAGCGCCGCCATGACCTCGCCGTCGGGGTAGCGCAGCAGCAGCGAGGCGGCCCGCGCCGCGACCGCCCGCCAGGTGGGTGCGCTCATCGTCCCTCCCCCTCCTGCCCGGCGTCGTCACGGCGGGGCGGGAAGAGCCCTCTCGGGGTGCCCTTGCCGTCCCAGTTGAGCAGGTTCACCCGGCGCGGCTCGTCGCCGGGATCGGTGAACCCGTCCGCGGTCTGCCGGTCACGCAGCATGTGGAAGGTCTCCACCTGCACGGGCACCGGCGTGCCCGACGACTCCCCGAAGGGCCCCTGCCCGTACGGGCCGCCGCCGCCCATGCCCGGACCGCCCTCGTAGTCGAGGCTGCACTCGGTGGCGATCTTCTCCAGCCGGTGCGCGTCCTCGGCGTGCGCCGCCGGGATGACGTAGCGCTGCTCGTACTTGGCGATGGCCAGCAGCCGGTACATCTCGTCGACCTGCTCGCCGGTCATGCCCACGGCGACGGCGATCGACTCGTCGGGCTCCTCGCCGAGGTTGATCCGGCGCTGGTACGACCGCATGGCCGCCAGCCGGTTGAGTACCTTGCGCACCGGGGCGGGGTCGCCGGCGCTGAAGAGTTCGGCCAGGTACTCCACCGGGATGCGCAGCGCGTCGATCGCGCCGAAGAGGTTGCCCGCGTCCTCCGCGTCGTGGCCGGTCTCGCGCAGCACGTCGGCCACCGGCGACAGCGGCGGGATGTACCAGACCATCGGCATGGTCCGGTACTCCGGGTGCAGCGGCAACGCCACCTCGTACTTCATGATCAGGTCCCAGATCGGGGAGCGCCGGGCGGCGTCGATCCAGTCGTCGGGGATGCCGGCGGCCCGCGCGGCCTCGACCACGGCCGGGTCGTGCGGGTCGAGGAACACCGAGCGCTGGGCGGCGTACAGGTCCTCCTCGTCCTTGACGGCCGCGGCCTCGGCGACCCGGTCGACGTCGTAGAGCATCAGCCCCAGGTAGCGCAGCCGGCCCACGCACGTCTCGGAGCAGATGGTCGGCTGGCCGATCTCGATGCGCGGGAAGCAGAACGTGCACTTCTCGGCCTTGCCGGTGCGGTGGTTGAAGTAGACCTTCTTGTACGGGCAGCCGGTCACGCACATCCGCCAGCCGCGGCAGCGGTCCTGGTCGACCAGCACGATGCCGTCCTCGGCCCGCTTGTAGATCGCCCCCGACGGGCAGGACGCCGCGCAGGACGGGTTGAGGCAGTGCTCGCAGATGCGCGGCAGGAAGAACATGAACGTCTTCTCGAACTCCTGCTTCACCTGGCCGGAGACCTTCGCCAGCACCGGGTCGCCGGCGGCGATCTCATTGCCGCCGGCGAGCGAGTCGTCCCAGTTGGCGCTCCAGGTGATCTTCGTGTCCTGGCCGGTGAGCAGGGACTTCGGCCGGGCCACGGGCGTGTCGTCACCCGCCGGCGCGGTCAGCAGGTGCTCGTAGTCGTACGTCCACGGCTCGTAGTAGTCCTGCATCGACGGCAGCTTCGGGTTGGCGAAGATGCCGAACATCTTCTTCACCCGCCCGCCGGAGCGCGGCTTCAGCTTCCCCGAGCGGGTCCGCACCCAGCCGCCCTGCCACCGCTGCTGGTCCTCGTACGTGCGCGGGTAGCCCTGGCCGGGCCGGGTCTCGACGTTGTTGAACCAGACGTACTCGACCCCGGACCGGTTGGTCCACGCCTGCTTGCACGTCACTGAGCAGGTGTGGCAGCCGATGCACTTGTCGAGGTTCATCACCATCGCCATCTGGGCCATCACGCGCATCAGTACTGCACCTCCTGCGAACGGCGGCGGATCACGGTGACCTCGTCGCGCTGGTTGCCGGTGGGCCCGAGATAGTTGAACGCGAACGACAACTGGGCGTACCCGCCGATGAGGTGCGTGGGCTTGACCAGCAGCCGGGTCAGCGAGTTGTGGATGCCGCCGCGCCGGCCGTTGACCTCGGCCTTCGGCACGTCGATCACCCGTTCCTGGGCGTGGTACATGTAGACCGTCCCCTCGGGCATCTTGTGGCTGACCACGGCCCGGCAGACCACGACGCCGTTGCGGTTGACCGCCTCGATCCACTCGTTGTCCCGTACGCCGATCTTCGCGGCGTCGGCCTCGCTCATCCACATCGTCGGCCCGCCTCGCGACAGCGTCAGCATCAGCAGGTTGTCCTGGTACTCGGAGTGGATCGACCACTTCGAGTGCGGCGTGAGGTACCGGACGGTGATCTCCAGCTCCCCGTTGCGGCCGAGCCTCGGCTCGCCGAAGAGACGGTGCATGTCCAGCGGCGGGCGGAAGATCGGCAGCGCCTCGCCCGCCTCGTGCATCCAGTCGTGGTCGAGGAAGAAGTGCTGCCGCCCGGTGAGCGTGTGCCACGGCTTGAGCCGCTCGGTGTTGATGGTGAACGGCGAGTAGCGCCGGCCGCCGTGCTCGCTGCCCGACCACTCCGGGCTCGTGATCACCGACACCGGGCGGGACTGGGTGTCGGCGAAGGTGATCTGCTTGCCCTCGTGCTCGGCGGCCAGGTCCGCCAGGCGTACGCCCGTGCGCTTCTCCACGTCCCGGAAGCCGGCGGTGGCGACGCGGCCGTTGGTGGTGCCGGAGAGGGCGAGGATCGCCTCGCAGGCGTGCACGTCCGTCGCCAGCGACGGCCGCCCGTCCGCCGCGCCGCCGCGCACCTCGCCGTTCTTGCGGCGCAGGTACGCCACCTCCGGCCGCACGTCCACGGAGACGCCCTTGCCGGACGTGCCGAGGGTGTCCATCAGCGGGCCGAGCGCGGCCAGCTGGTCGGCGACCGCGCCGTAGTCGCGCTCGACCACCAGCAGCTTCGGCATCGTGCGGCCGGGCACCGGCGTCTCGCCCTCGGCCGCCCAGTCGCGCACCCGGCCGTGCGGGGTCGCCATCGCGTCCGGGGTGTCGTGCAGCAGCGGCGCCGCGACGAGATCCTTGCGTACGCCGAGGTGCTCCGCCGCCAGCGTCGAGAACGCGCGGGCGATGCCGTGGAAGGCGTCGAAGTCGGTGCGGGTCTGCCACGGCGGGTTGATCGCCGGGGTGAACGCGTGCACGAAGGGGTGCATGTCGGTGCTGCTCAGGTCGTGCTTCTCGTACCAGGTGGCGGCCGGCAGCACGATGTCGGAGAAGAGCGTCGTGGAGGTCATCCGGAAGTCCAGCGACAGCAGCAGGTCGAGCTTGCCCTCCGGCGCCTCCCTGCGCCAGGTCACGTCCGTCGGCCGCAGCTCCGGCGGCGCCTCGTCGGCGCGCAGGTTGGCGTCGGTGCCGAGCAGGTGCCGCAGGAAGTACTCGTTGCCCTTCGCCGACGAGCCGAGCAGGTTGGCCCGCCACACGGTCAGCACCCGCGGCCAGTTCTCCGGCGCGTCCGGGTCGGTGCAGGCGAAGCGCAACCGTCCCGCGCCGAGCTGCTCGGCCACCCAGCCGCCCGGGTCGTCGGGGCGGGCGGCCAGGGCCTCGTCGGCCAGGTCGAGGGGGCTGCGGTCGAACGTCGGCATCGACGGCATCCAGCCCAGGCGCGCCGACTGGGCCAGCAGGTCCATGGTGTGCTTGCCGGCGAAGGCGCCCGTGCCGGTGGGGGAGGAGACCACGTCGGCCGAGTAGGTGTCGTAGCGCCACTGGTCGGTGTGCACGTACCAGAAGGCGGTGCCGATCATCTGCCGTGGCGGGCGGACCCAGTCCAGGCCGAACGCGAGCTGCGCCCAGCCGGTCGCCGGGCGGCACTTCTCCTGCCCGACGTAGTGCGCCCAGCCGCCGCCGTTGACGCCCTGGCAGCCGGTGAGGGTGACCAGCGCCAGGATCGCCCGGTAGGTGGCGTCGGAGTGGAACCAGTGGTTCGTGCCCGCGCCCAGCAGGATCATCGACCGGCCGCCGGAGCGTTCCGCGTTGTCGGCGAACTCGCGCGCCACCCGGGCCACCTGTGCCGCCGGCACCCCGGTGATCGGCTCCTGCCACGCCGGCGTGTACGGCGACGCGGCGTCGTCGTAGCCCGCCGGCCACTGCCCCGGCAGCCCGTCGCGGGCCACCCCGTACTGGGCCAGCAGCAGGTCGAACACGCTGGTCACGAGATGACCGTGCACGGTCCGGGTCGGCACGCCGCGGCGCAGCACCTGCGGGGTGTCGGTGTCGAAGCGGGGCAGCTCCACCTCGACCGCGTCGCTGGCGCCGAGGCAGGTCAGGGCCGGTTCGAGGTCGCCCAGGTCGAGGTTCCACTGGCCGTCCTGCTCGCCCCAGCGGTGCCCGAGGCTGCCGCGCGGCACGGCGGGCGCGTCGGTCGCCGAGTCCCAGAGCACCGTCCGGAAGGCCGCCTCCTTCCCGGCCTCGCCCAGGTCCTCGGCGGTGAGGAACCTGCCCGGCCGGTACGCGCCGTCGGCGCCCGGCTCCAGCGTCACCAGGAACGGCAGGTCGGTGAAGCGGCGCACGTAGTCGACGAAGCGCGGGGTGCGCCGGTCGACGAAGAACTCCTTGAGGATCACGTGCCCCATCGCCATCGCCAGGGCGCCGTCGGTGCCCGGCTGGGCGGGCATCCACTCGTCGGCGAACTTGACGTTGTCGGCGAAGTCGGGGCTGACCACCACGACCTTCTGGCCCCGGTAGCGCGCCTCCGCCATCCAGTGCGCGTCCGGGGTGCGGGTCACCGGCACGTTGGAGCCCCACATGACGAAGTAGGAGGCGTCCCACCAGTCGCCGGACTCGGGCACGTCGGTCTGGTCGCCGAACACCTGCGGGGAGGCCACCGGCAGGTCGGCGTACCAGTCGTAGAAGGAGAGCATCGACCCGCCGAGCAGCGACACGAAGCGGGCGCCGACAGCGTGCGACACCATCGACATCGCCGGGATCGGGGAGAAGCCGGCGACGCGGTCCGGGCCGTACTCGGCGATCGTGTGCACGTGGGCGGCGGCGATCATCTCCTGCGCCTCGTCCCAGCCGATCCGCACCAGGCCGCCCTTGCCGCGCGCCTTCTGGTAGCGGCGGCGGCGCTCCGGGTCGGCCTGGATGTCCGCCCACGCGGCCACCGGGTCGCCGAGGCGGCCCTTGGCCTCCCGGTACATCTCGACCAGCACACCCCGGGCGTACGGGTACCGCACCCGGGTGGGGGAGTAGGTGTACCAGGAGAAGGCGGCGCCCCGGGGGCAGCCGCGCGGCTCGTACTCCGGCCGGTCGGGACCGACGCTGGGGTAGTCGGTCTGCTGCTGCTCCCAGGTGATGATGCCGTCCTTGACGTACACCTTCCATGAGCACGAGCCGGTGCAGTTGACCCCGTGCGTGGACCGCACCACCTTGTCGTAGGACGAGCGGTCCCGGTAGAAGGCGTCCGCCTCCCGCCCGCCGATCTGGTGCAGCGTCCGGCCGTCGGCGGACACCTCCGCCCGGCGCACCAGACCGCCCACGGCCAGCAGCGCCCGTCCGGCTCCCTCGGTAGCTCGTGACATAAGGCCCATCCCTCCGGTAGATCACCGTGAGCCCCACATTCGCGGCGAATGCGCCGGAGCGCAACCGAAGGCGGGGCCCGGAGCCATCGTCGCGATCCCCCGCCCCGGGCGACCGGGCCGAAGGTCCCGAGATCATCGGGCCATCCGGCGGCGCCCGGTCCCGCGCGCCGGACCGGCCGGCGTCCCCGTCGCGCGCAGCGGCGGTGACGGCCCCGGTGCGTCCTACCGCGCGGCACCGGCCGCCGGGGTGATCCGGTCCCAGGCCGGGATGGGCAGCGCGATCACCGCGGCCGGGAAGAGACCGTGCTCCTCGTTGTCGATGTGCCGGTGGAGCCGGTCCAGGGCGGCCAGCACCGCCGGCCAGTCGGGCGCCGTGCGGTCGACGGCGCCGAGCACGCCGTGGATGTCCTCGTGCTCGGCGCAGAGCTTCGCCACCGCGTCGGCCAGGCTGCCCTCCGCCCGCAACTCGACGAAGAGCCCCTCCTCCTCGGTGGCGGTGTGCGGGATCAGCAGGGCCAGCAGCGCGTCGAGCGCCGCCGGCGCCTCCGCGCCGTCGGCCCGCACCGCGTCCCGCAGCCGGCCCGCCGCGTTGGCGATGGCCTCATGCTCGGCGGAGAGCCGACCGATCAGGGGGAAGTCCCGGCAGCCGCAGTAGTTGCACATGCTGATCATCTCCAGGATCACGACGAGGTCGACCTCATCCTCGGCGCGGCGCCGGCCCGGCCGGCAGGGCCGATCGGCCCGCCGCGCCGGGCCATCGGGGCCCCGACCGCCCGCACCCGGGCGGAGACCCCCACCAGGTCCGTACGGCGCCCGGCTATGGTTAGGACATGCAGGATCGGCACGGCCTCCGCCGCGCCGGCAAGCGGGTCTCGCTGCCGGCGCTGCTGATGCTGACCGTGCTGCTCATGGTGCTCTCCGCGGCCCGGTCCGTCGGGCTGTGCATCGTCTTCCGGAGCACGCGGCGGGCCATTCCCGGCTGCGTGCCCGCCTGGTCGGCCGACCGCGCTCCGCCCGGGCTGACGTTCGCCGTCTGAAGCCCGTCCGCCTGCCCGCGTCCCGCGACGCGGGCCCGTGGCTTGGAGCACCATGCCGACCCTGCATCACGATCGATCCACCCTGCCCCGGTCCGTCGGCGACGGACCCCGGGTCACGCCCGCCCCACGACGGGGGTGGTGAGCATGCTGGCCCCCGGCGCGTACGCCCGCCTCGGCCTGCGGCATCCCGTCGCCCTGGACCTGGGCACCTCCACGGTACGGCTGTGGACGCCGGTCTCCGGCACGGTGGTCACCGAGCCCGCCGTCGTCGCGTGCACGTCGTCCGGCGCCCAGGCCGTCGGACGTGCCGCCATCGCCCTGCGGGACACCGGTGACGCGAAGCTGCTGTGGCCGGTACGCCACGGCGTGGTGGCCGACTTCTTCGGCTGCGTACACCTGTTGCGGGTGCTGGCCGCGGCGAGCGGGCGGCCGGGTGACGACGTCTCCCCGGTCGTGGTCGGCGTGCCGGCCACCGCCACCCTGCGGCAGAAGGACCTCCTGGTCGCGGCGGTCCGCCACGCGTTCGGCGGACGGGTCGCCACGGTGGAGGAGCCGCTGGCCGCCGCCCTGGCCTGCCGGGCCGACCTCGACCGCGACGACGTGGTCGCCGTCGACATCGGACACGGCCGGACCGAGATCGCGCACATCGCCGATCGCGCGGTCGAGGCGGTCGAGCGCGTCGACGCGCCCGACCCCCTCGACCGGGTGCCGCTGATCGCCGCCGCGGTCCGACGCCTGGGCGCCCGGCCGGCGTTCCCGGGGCGACGTCGGCTGCTGATCACCGGCGGCGGAGCGGTGCACCCCGAACTCGGGGCCCGGCTGGCCGCGCTGACCGGCCGGGTCGTCACGATGCCCGTCGATCCGCACCTGGCCACCCTCGCCGGCCTGCGCCTGCTGCTCACCGGCTGACCCACATGCGGTGCCGCACGGCGTCGTCACGACGCCGTGCGGCCGTCCGCCGCCACCCACCGGCCGCCCGTCGGGCCGGGACCGACCTTCCCGCACACCTGGAGCCTTCGATGGACGTCGAGCTGACCCCCCTGCCCGGTATCGGGCTGCGCCGCATGTTCACCACCGACGCGGGAGTGCGCGTCGGGGTGGTCACCCACCACGTCGGCGGCCGGCGCGAGCTGGTCTACCCCGACGGCGACGACCCCGACGCCACCCGCAGCATCACCCTCACCCACGATGAGGCCGTCGTGCTCGCCGGACTGCTGGGCCTGCTCGACGTCCTCGACGTCACCGGGCCCGGCGCGCTCACGACTACCCCACCCGGCGGCGGGTAAGCCGCCTGAGCGGACGCGGGGGGAGGGGACGTGGGACGAGAGTTCGTGAACTGGTCCGGCAGCCTGTCGTTCACCCCCGCCGAGTACGCCGAGCCCGCCGACGAGGACGAGGTGCGGGCGCTGGTGCGGCGGGCCCGCGAAACCGGCACGACGCTGCGGCCGGTGGGCTCCGGGCACTCGTCCAGCCCGCTGGTGCGTACCGACGGGATCCTCGCCAGCCTCGACCGGCTCGCCGGGGTGATCGCCGACGACGACGGGCTCGCCACCGTCCGCGCCGGCACCAAACTCAAGGCCCTCGGGGAGGGCCTGTACGACGCGGGGCTGGCGATGGACAACCTCGGGGACGTGGACTACCAGTCGATCGCCGGCGCGACCGCCACCGGCACCCACGGCACCGGCCTGGGCTTCGGCAACCTCTCCACCCAGGTCGCCGGCGTCCGGCTGGTCACCGGAACCGGCGACACGGTGGACGTCAGCGCGGACCACCACCCGGAGCTCCTGCCAGCGGCCCGGCTCTCCCTGGGCGCCCTCGGCGTGCTCACCCGGGTCACGCTGGCCGTGCAACCCCGCTACCAGTTGCACCGCCGGTCCTGGTGCGCGCCCGTCGCCTGGACCCTGGACCACCTGGCCGAGTTGCAGCACACCAACCGCAACATGGACTTCTACTGGTATCCCCGCAACGACCTGACCCAGGTCCGGGTCATGAACCGGGTCGACCAGACGCCGGACGAGCGGGTGTGGCACGCGCCGCGGGTACCGGGCTCGGCGGCCGTGGACGAGCCCCGCGAGGTCCACGTGGCCCCCACCCACCGGGCCATCCCCCGCCACCGGGAGCTGCGGTTCGAGGAGATCGAGTACATGCTGCCGGTGGAGGCGTTGCCGGCCTGCTTCGCGGAGGTGCGGCGGCGCATCAGGCAGCGGCACCGCCGGGTCGCCGGCTGGCGGGTGCTGGTGCGCAGCATCGCCGCCGACGACATCTGGCTCAGCAACGCCTACGGCCGGCCGACCGCGACCATCGCCTGCCTGCAGAACACCACCCTGCCGTACGAGGAGTACTTCCGGGACATGGAGGCGGTCTTCCGGCAGTACGGCGGCCGGCCGCACTGGGGCAAGAAGCACTGGCTGACCGCCCGCGAGCTGCGTCCGCTCTATCCCCGCTGGGAGGACTTCCAGGCGTTGCGGCGCCGACTGGACCCGGACGGGGTGTTCCTCACCCCGGACCTGGCCCGGCTGCTGGAGGAGGCGTGACGGCACAGCTCGGTGCCCGCACGTGGGTCGTTCCCGGCGGGCACGTGCCGTTCCCCGGCCACGGTCCCGAACCGCAGTTCACCAGCTTCGACCAGCTCTGCGTGCTCAACGCCACCGACCAGGACACCGAGGTCAGCCTGGACGTCTACTACGAGGACGCCGAGCCCGTCGGGCCGTACCGGATCCTGGTCGGGGCGCGACGGATCCGGCACGTGCGGGTCAACGACCTGATCGATCCGGAGGCGGTCCGCCTCGACCGTCCCTACGGCTGCCTGCTGCGCTCGCGGGTGCCGGTGGTGGTGCAGTTCCTGCGCCAGGACACCCGGCTGCCCGGGGTCGTCGCGCTGACCGGCGTCATGGCCCACCCCGCCTGACGTTCGGGGCCGGGCGGGCAGGGTAACCCCGGCCATGCGCATCGTGGGGGACGCGGCGGCGGCGGAGTCGGACTCCCGGCTGCGCCGCACCGGCCGGGAGACCTACCGGCGGTTGCAGACGTACCTCCTCCTCGCGGTGCAGGCCGGCCTGGCTGCGGCCCTGGCGTGGGTGGTGGCCCGCGAGGTGCTGGGCAACCAGGACCCGACCTTCGCCCCGGCCGCCGCGGTCGGTGTGATCGCCGCGGCCATCGGCAACCGCACCCGCCGCACCGTCGAGCTGATCGCCGGGGTGGTGCTCGGCATCGCCGTCGGCGACGTGCTGATCGGCCTGCTGGGCACCGGGCCGTGGCAGACCGGCGTCATCGTCTTCCTGGCGATCGCCGTGGCGGTGCTGGTCCGCGGCGGCGGAGCCCTCATGACCCAGGCCGGCGGTACGGGCGTGCTGGTGGCGACCCTGACCCCGAACAACCCCGACCTGGAACTGCCCCGGACCATCAACGCGCTGGTCGGGGGACTGGTGGGCCTGCTCGTCGTGCTCGTCATCGTGCCGCTGAACCCGTTGCGGACCGTGCGGCGGGTGGCCGACTCCGCGCTGGACCTCTTCGCCCGCCACCTGACCGCGTCGGCGGAGGCGCTGGCCCGCGGCGACGCCCGCGCGGCCGAGCAGGTGCTCGACCGGATGCGCGCCGCCGAGCCGGAACTCGACCGGCTCAGCGAGGCCGTCGAGGCCGCCAACGAGGTGGCCCGGTTCTCGCCGCTGCGCTGGCGGCGCCAGCGGGCGCTGCGGGCCTATCGGCACGGCGTGGAGCACATGGAGCGGGCCTTCCGCAACAGCCGCACCCTCGTACGCCGGATCGGCACCGCCCTGCGCGACGACGAGCCGGTGCCGCCCGGCCTGCCCGCCGCCGTCGAGCGCTACGGCGAGGCGGTCCGGATGCTGCACCGCGAGTTCCTGGCCGCCCGGGAGCCCGTCGGCGCGCGGGAACGGGTGCTGGTGGCGGTCCGGGAGGCCGGCGAGGCGTGCCGTCAGGACATGGGGTTCTCCGGCACCATCGTCGTGTCCCAGCTACGGACCATCGCCAACGACCTGCTGCGCGCCACGGGCGTGCCCCGCGACGAGGCGCGCCGGCTGGTGCGCCGGGCCGCCGCCGGATACCGGTGACGTTCAGTCCTGCTGTCGCAGGTAGGGGCCCAGGAGCTCCCGGGTGAGGGCGAGCACGGCGGCTTCCGAGGTGCCGTTCTCGATCATCTGTGAGGACGCGTAGACCACCGCCTGGATCAGCTCCGCCGCGGCGGCCGGGTCGCTCGCGCCGTGCTCGGCCAGGGCCGCCACCAGCGGCGTACGCAACTGGTCGTGCAGGACGCGGCTCTCCTCGGCGAGGACGGCGCCCGGCACGCTGGCGGCGAGCCCACGCATGACCGCGTGCTCCCCCTGGGCGACGAGGCGCAGGTTGGCCTCGACGTAGGCCAGCACCCGCCCGCCGGGGTCGGTGGCCCGGTCCATCTGCTGCGTGACGTATGCCGACCACTCCGGGAACATGTCGGCGATGACGGCGTTGAGCAGGTCCTCCCGCGACTTGAAGTACTGGTAGACGCTGGGGCGCGCCAGGCCTGTCCGCTTGCCCACCTCGGCCAGGCTCGGCGTCTGCGCCCCGCTCTCCGCGAGGATCTCCCGGGCCGCCGCCAGGATCGCCCGCCGCTGCCGGGCCCGGTGCTCGGCCACCGTGGGCGCCTGGATCTTCGGCACGGGAACCCCCATCGTCACGGCACGGGCATCAGTCGCCCGTCGATCATCTCGTACACCGTCGTGCAGTGGCGCAGCACGTCGTGGTCGTGGGTGACCATGACGGTGGCGACGTCGTTCTCCCTGGTCTCGCGGGCGAGCAGCTCCACCACCTCGTGACTGCGGGCACGGTCGAGGGCGGCGGTCGGCTCGTCCACCAAGAGTAGTCGCGGCCGGTTGACCAGGGCACGGGCGATGCCGACACGTTGCCGTTCGCCGCCCGAGAGCTGGTGCGGTCGGCGGTTCGCCTTGTGGGCCATCCCGACCTCGTCGAGCAGGGCCGTCGCCTCGCGCGCCCGGGAGCCGTGACCGCCGAAGCGGGCCGGCAACCGCAGCTGGTCCACGGCGGTCAACGCGGGAATGAGGTTGCCGGACTGGAACACGAAGCCGACGAACTCCCGGCGCAGTGCGGCCCGCGCCCGTGCGCTCGGCACGGTCATGTCCCGCCCGCCGAGGGTGACCGAACCCGACGTCGGGACGGTCAGCCCGCCGGCCACCGCGAGCAGGCTGGACTTGCCGGCGCCCGAGGGGCCGACGACCGCGACGAACTGCCCGGGGGCAACGGTCAGGTCGACGCCGTCCAAGGCCGGTACGGTGTCGTCGCCATCGCCGAAGCGCAGGCTCACACCGCGCATGACCAGGCCGGTGTCGGTCATCGGTTCGCTCCCAGTGCGGTCAGCGGATCCACTGCGGCGATCCGGACGATGGCCACGGCCGCTCCGAGCAGGCCGAGGACGAGCAGGAGGAGGGCGGCCACCGCGATCGCCGGCGCGCTGAGCGCGAACGGGATGCCGCTGCCGACCAGGCTGCCGGCCGCCGTGCCGACCGCGACGCCCGCGCCGACGGCGAGCAGCAACAACGCGAGGGCCTGGGCCAGCCCGTCGCGCAGCAGGTACGCCGTCGGAGCGCCCATGGCCCGCAGCACGGCGATCTCCGCACGGCGCTGGATGGTCCACACCGTGAAGAAGGCGCCGACCACCAGCGCCGAGATGGCGTAGAGGAACCACTCGATCAGCCGCAGGGTCGACGTCTCGGCGGTGTAGCCGGGCGAGGCGCCGTACGACCGGGTGCGGGACAGGCTCTCGGTGCCGGCGGCCCGGTCACCAGCCGCCAGGTCGACCTCGGCACCGTCGGCGGCCCGTACCGCCACGGCGGTGATCTCCTCGTAGGTGCCGCCCGGTACGGGTTCGCCGGGGCGGACGCCGGCCTTGATCTCCTGCCAGATCCGCAGCGGCAGGTAGGCCACGTCGACGTGACCGAACGTGTGCTGCTCGGCCATGGCGCCCACCACCGTGAGCCGGGTGCCGATCCGGTCGACGGTGACCGTGTCGCCCACCCGCAGCCCGGCCTCGATGGCGGTCCGGCTCACCACGATGCCGTTCGCGGCGTCCAGCCGGGCGCCCTCGGCCACGGGCGGGGCGAGGAACGAGTCGGTGGGCACGCCGAACAACGCGAGGTCGATCTCCACGCCCGAGTCGCTGCGGGCGTTGACCAGCGCGTTGCCGAAGGGCGCCGCGTCGGCGACGCGTGGCTGCGCCCGCCACGTGTCGACCGCGGAGACGTCGATGACGCTGCGGGAGAACGCCGAATCGTGCTGCACCCCGTCGGCGAAGGCGAAGGAGGTCGCCGGGATGCGCTGGAGCCCCGACACGCCGTCGTTCACCAGGCCCGTGGAGAGCCCGGACAGCAGCACCACCAGCACCGCGATGAGTGCGACGACCGCCCCCATCAGGCCGAACCGGGCCTTGGCGAACCGCAGTTCGCGTACCGCTAGGAACATGCCCACCACCGGGGGCGCAATTTTACCGACTGCATGTTGGCATCGTACCAACACGCTGTCGGCATCCTTCCCGGCGCCGTCGGTCGGTCGGGGCGGCGTCTGGCTACGCCGAGCCGACGAACTGGCTGACGTGGTAGGCGGTGCTGCGGTTGTCGGGCGTCCTGGTCCATTTCGAGACCATCAGGTGCAGGTCGTTGGCCCGCCGGCTGGACCACGGGTGGATGAAGCCGCCGTAGAGGCCCGGTTCCTGCCAGGAGGTGACCTGGATCCGTTCGGCCGTCCAGACCCGGTCCGGCCCGTCCGCCGTGCGTGTGACGATGCACCCGGTGGCGCAGTTCAGGTACGACATCACCCAGGTGCCGTCGGCCAGCCGCCGCACCGAGGGCTCGCCGAAGCGGCCGGTCAGGATGGGCGTGCACGGGCGGCCCCAGCCCCAGTTGCTGCCGTTCCAACCCCAGCCCTCGTACGACCCGGGGGAGAACAGCCGGTCCCAGCGGACCCGGCGCAGCATCATCGGCCCGTGCTGGCGCCCGGCGCGCACCGAGAAGACGTACACCCAGTCCCCGTCGCGCTGCATCGTCCACATCTGGAACGGGTCGGTGTTGGTGCCGTCGTTCCACCACTTCAGCGGCGTACGGATGAAGTCGTTGCCGTTGTCGCTGTAGGCCAGCCCGGCGTAGCGCGAGCGCCAGTGCGGCCCGGCCGGGCCGGCGGAGTTCCAGTTCTCGATGCTCATGTACGACACGAGCTGCCGGCCGGTCTCCGGGAAGGCGATGCCGTCGTTCGGGATGACGGTCACCTCCCACAGCCCGTCGATGCCGATGCCGTGGTGACCGTTGTGCATCAGCTCCGGGGCCCGGCCGTTGCCCGCCACCCGGGCGGCGCTGTCGAAGACGATCCCGCCGGCGGCGCCCGGGTGCACGGCGGAGCGCAGCATCACCGGCGAGCGCCAGTCGTTCGGCACCGGCGGACCCTCGGGCCACGGGGTGTCGAACGTGTCGCCGAACAGGTAGCCGATCGAGCCGTTCTCCAGCACGTACGGTATGCCCAGGTCCGTGCCCGCGACCCGCCACCGGTGGTTGGTGTCCAGGTCGGCGCCGGTCAGGCGCTTCTTCCAGGCGGCGGCCCGGGCCGTGCCGGGGGCGAGGACCGGCGCGACGGTCGTGGCCAGGCCGGCCGCGGCGAGCGTACCGAGCAGCGAGCGGCGGGTGATCGTCATGACCGTCCTTGTGGCGAAAGGGCCCGGAGTGTTGCGGACGCGGGGGAGCGGACCGGGCGCGCCGGCCACATCGAACTACCGATGTCGATGTAGGGCTGGAACCTACGGCCAACCGGCCGGCGTGGTCAAGGATCGCCGGTGCGCGCCCCGGGGTCACCTCGCGGGCCGGCGGCGGGGCCCGGTGCCCGGCTCGCCGACGCGCTCACCGCGGCGGGCCGCCCCCGGATCCTCGACGGCGGAAACGCACGTGACGGATTGGACGGGCGGGCGCGGGCATGACAGGGTGCTGCTGGTGGGCACGGGTGAAGGTGGGCGTCGGTGACCGCTCCGCATGCACGCTGGTCCTCCGGCGATCCGCAGGCGGTGCTCGACGGGTTCGAGCAGCTGCCCGGATTCGTGTGGATCTTCGAGGGTCCCGAGCTGCGGGTGGTGGCCGCGAACCCGGCCGTACGCGCCGCCGTCGGCAACCGCAGCGGCCTGCTCGGTGAGCCCTTCCGGTCGGCGGTGCCGGAACTCGCCGGCCAGCACATCTTCGAGCTGCTCGACCAGGCCCTGCACGGCGTTCGTTCGCACGGCTACGAGCAGCGCGTCCTGACCGACCGCAGCGGCGACGGCAGGCTGACGGAGGCCTTCTACACGTTCGACATGGCGCCCTGGCGCAACCCCGACGGCTCGGTACGCGGGGTGATCGTGCAGGCCGTCGACGCGACCCCCGTAGTGGTCGCCCGGCAGGCCGCCGAGGCTGCCGCCGCCACCGCCGAGCGCCGCTACCGGCAGGCTGTCGGCCTGGTCCTGGAGCTGCAACGCAGCCTCCTGCCCGACATGCTGCCCGTCCTGCCGCACGTCCAGGTCGCCGCGCACTACCTCGTCGCGAGCAGCGACCTCGTCGCCGGCGGGGACTGGTTCGACGCCGTTCCCCTGCCCGACGGGCGGCTCGCGCTGACCGTCGGCGACGTCGTCGGGCACGGCGCCACGGCCGCGGCCGCCATGGGCCAGCTCCGTACGGTCGCCCGGCAGGCGTTGCAGTCGGGTGCCGGCCTGCCGCAGGTGCTGGCGGTCCTGGACGACTTCGCGGCCCGCGCCCTCGCGACCCGGGCGGCCACCACCTGCCTCGTGGTGCTCGACCCCCGCGACGGGGCGCTCGAAGCGGCCAGCCACGGGCACCCGGCGCCGCTGGTGGTCGGCGCCACCGGCGACAGCCGGTACCTGCCGCTGACGCCGGCGGGGCCACTGGGCACCGGAGCGGACCCCGCCCCGGTGCACACCTGCCGGCTGCGGGCCGACGACGTCCTGCTGCTCTACACCGACGGCCTGATCGAGCGACCCCGGCAGAGCCTGCACGACGGCGCCCGCGCCCTGGCCGACGCCGCCGCGGCAGCCCGGCGGGCGATACTGGACGCGGCCACGACCGTCCCGCAGCGGCTGCCCGACCGGATCTGCACCCTGGTCACGGAACGCCTCGCCCTGGCCGGCGGTGGCTTCGGCGACGACACCACGCTCCTCGCCGCCCACCTCCTGCCGGAGCCCGTCGCACCCCTGCACCTGACGCTGTCCGCCGACACGACGGCGCTGCGGCCGATGCGCCAGGTGATGGGCGACTGGCTCGCCCGGATCGGGGCCAGCGGCCCGGACGCGAGCGACCTCGTCCACGCCGCGGGGGAGGCCGCCACCAATGCCATCGACCACGCCTACCCGGACGGCACGTCAGGGACGTTCACCGTGCACGGTGCCCTGGACGACCAGGGCGTGGTGCACGTCACCTGCACCGACCAGGGACGGTGGCGACCACCGGCGCGCGACCCGGGCGGTCGCGGCCGTGGGCTGACGATGATCCGTGGCCTCGTCGACCGGGCGGAGGTCAGCCACACCGACGCCGGCACCACCGTCAGCATGCACCACCACATCGGCCAGGCCACCAACGTCACCACCGTGGCCGCCGCCCAGGCGGCCGGCCCCCACAAGCAGGCCGCCGTCGACGAGGAGTTCACGGCCGCCGTCATCGAGGCGCCGGCGGGCCGGGTGCTGCGGGTGCAGGGGCCGGTGGACCTGGTCACCGGCCCCCGGCTGCGCGCCGCGATCATGCAGGCCAGCCGCGGCGGCAGCCTGCCGCTGACCATCGACCTCACCCCGGTCACCCACCTGAGCAGCACCGGCGTACGGGTCCTGCACGAGGTCGCCCGGATCGTCGCGCACCTGCGGGTCACCGCCACCCCGCAGAGCCCCGCCCACGCCGTGCTGGAACTGACCGGGCTGGGTCACCTCCTGCCGGAGGCCCCCGCGAACGGCAGGAACGCCGGGTTCCACCGGTAGCCGGAACCGCGTCGGGAAAGAATCTTCGGGCGGGCTGTCCAATCGGCCGCCCCCCGTCCGTAGTGATGTCGTACGGCGTCGCCCGGTACGGCAGCGGCGGCGCGACACTGAGGGGAGTCGGATCATGAAGTACATGTTGCTCATCAACGCGGGTGCGGTCGACGAGGACGGCGGGGCCGCCGGCTGCGACGTCAGCGACTGGATGGCGTACGACAAGCAGGTGCGCGAGGCGGGGATCCTGGTCTCCGGCGAGTCGCTGGCGGACCTGGTCACCGCCACCACCGTGCGGGTCGGCGAGGACGGCCGGCGGACCGTCACGGACGGGCCGTTCGCCGAGACCCGCGAGATCCTCGGCGGCTTCTACGTGATCGACGTGCCGGACCTCGACGTCGCGCTCGACTGGGCGGCGCGCTGCCCCGGCGCGCGCGGGAACGGCGCCGTCGTGGTCCGGCCGGTCGCCGAGTTCGGGGGCTGAGCGCGGTGGGCGGAGCGCCCGCCGACACCGGGGGGACGGACGAGGCGCCGGCGGCGGTCGTGGAGGCCGTGTTCCGTGAGGAACGCGGCCGGCTGCTGGCGGCCCTCGTCCGCCGCTTCGGCGACCTGGACCTGGCCGAGGAGGTCACCTCCGAGGCCGTCGAGGCGGCGCTGACCCGGTGGCCGGTCGACGGCGTTCCGCCCAGGCCCGGCGCCTGGCTGATGACCACCGCGCGCCGCCGGGCGGTCGACCGGCTGCGCCGGGACCAGGCCCTCGCCGCGCGGCTGGCCATCCTCCAGGCGGAGGCGGACCGGGCGGAGCCCGCCCCCGCCCCGATGCCGGGTGGTGAGCTGCCGGACGAGCGGCTGCAGCTCTTCTTCACCTGCGCGCACCCGGCGCTCGCGGCCGAGGACCACGGGGCGCTGACCCTGCGCTACCTGGCGGGCCTGACCACGCCCGAGGTGGCCCGCGCCTTCCTGGTGCCGACGGCGACGATGGCCAAGCGGATCACCCGGGCGAAGAAGAAGATCCACGAGGCCCGGATCCCGTTCCGCGTGCCCGGGGCGCAGGAGTTGCCGCAGCGGTTGCCGGGGGTGCTCCAGGCGGTGTATTCGATCTTCACGGAGGGGTACGCGGCCAGCGAGGGCCCGCGCCTGCAGCGGCTCGACCTCGCCGAGGAGGCCATCCGGCTGGCCCGGATCCTGCGCCGGCTGCTGCCCGCCGGCCGGGAGGTCGCCGGGCTGCTCGCGCTCATGCTGCTGATCCACGCCCGCCGCGACGCCCGCACGGGCCCGGACGACGAGCTGGTGCTGCTCGACGAGCAGGACCGTGGTCGCTGGGACCGCCGCATGATCGCCGAGGGCCTCGACCTGGTGCCCGTCGCGCTGGCCGGCGGCCCGCCCGGCCCGTACGGCGTGCAGGCCGCGATCGCCGCCCTGCACGTCGAGGCGGCGGACCTCGCCACCACCGACTGGCCGCAGATCGTCGCGCTCTACGACGTGCTGCTCGCCCTCGCGCCGTCCCCGGTCGTCGCGCTGAACCGGGCGGCGGCGGTGGCGATGCGCGACGGCCCGGAGGCGGGCCTGGCGCTGCTGGACGAGCTGGCCGACGAGCCGCTGCTGCGGGGCCACCACCCCTACCCGGCGGCCCGGGCCGACCTGCTGCACCGCCTGGGCCGGCACGCCGACGCCGCCGGGGCGTACCGGGAGGCGCTCGGTCTGGCCGGCACCGAACCCGAACGGGCCCTGCTGCGCCGCAGGCTGGACGCGGTCGAGCGGCTCCGCGCGCCGGGCCCGTGACGGAGTGACCGTCGACCGCGGCCGGGCGGTCCCGTGGTACCCGCCGCGCTACCGGAGGGCGGACAGGCGGGTGGTCACCGGGCGGAGACCGCCAGCACGCCCCGGTCCAGGACGACCCGTCCGGTCCCGTCGGTGGCGCGGAAGACCACGCCGTACGGGCGCCGCCAGGCGTGCACCGTCAGGGTGTCGCCCGGGTGCAGCGGGGCGGCGAAGCGGACGCGGACGTGCCGGACGCGGGTCGGGTCGTCGCCGACGAGGGGTAGCAGGAGCCGCCCGGCGAAGCCGAAGGTGCACAGGCCGTGCAGGATCGGGCGGGGCAGCCCGGCCCGGCCGGCGACGGCCGGATCGGAGTGCAGCGGATTGCGGTCCCCGCTGAGCCGGTAGAGCAGCGCCTGGTCCGGGCGGACGGTGGTGACGAGCCGGTGCTCGGGCGGGTCGGCCGGCGGCTGCCAGCGGGCGGGCCGGGCGCGACGCCCGCCGAATCCGCCGGCGCCGATGACGAACATGGCCCGGCGTACGGTGCCCACGAGCGTGCCCGCCGGGTCGTGGAGCCGGGAGACGTGCTCGACCAGGGCGCCGCTGCCCTGGTCGTGCAGGGCGGTGACGGCGGCGGTGGTGTGCACCTGCCCGCCCGGTGACAGCGGGCGGAACAGGGTCAGCGCCTCCTCCGCGTGCCGGATCGCGGTGAGTTCGCCGAGGGGCGGCGGGTCGGCGGCGAGCACGCTGGCGAAGGTCGGCAGCACCCGCTGCGGGTGGCCGGTGGAGTTCTCGGTGGTGAAGCGGAGTTCCGCCGCCGGGTCGCGTTGTCCCGCGCCGACCCCGAGGGCGTAGAGGATCGTCTCGGTCGGGGTCCACGCCCGCTCCCGCGAGGTGCGCAGTCCGACGAGCGCCGGCGCGACAACCCGACCGCCTCCGGCGGATCCTTGACTACGCAGAGTGGTCGACTCGGTCGCTTCGGCGGTGGGCGGCTGCTGCGTCCGGGCGGCATGGGCCCGTTTGTCCTGCGTGTTCATCGGGCTCCCGGTTTGTGGTCGCGGATTCGACCCGTCAACTGGCGATGATCGACGGCTACTGTCTGTTGCAGGAAGGTGAGGTCGAATCTCTTGACTGCGCCCACCGTCCGGCAGTAGCGTCCCATATTAAGCAACGGTAACCATAATATGAGCCGCTAGGTATCTGGGGTAGCCATGAGAATGCGAGCATTGCGAGCTGCGGTAGCAGCCCTGCTGGTGACCGCCGCCGTTGCGGCATGCGCGGAGAACCAGACCCCGACCGAGTCCGGTGGCGGCGAGGCGGCCCCGTCGGCGGCGGTCAACTTCGGCGTCGGCGTCGACCCGGCGTACTCCCCGATCTACCTCGCCGACCAGGAGAAGCTGTTCCAGGCCAACGGCCTGAACGTCACCGTCACCCAGTTCCAGGAGGGCACCGGTGGCCTCGACGCGATCCTGGCCAAGCAGGGCCAGTTCACGGCCAGCACCGAGTCGAGCCTGCTGAACCGGGCCACCCGGGGCGACATCAAGGGCCTGGCCGTCTTCTCGCAGTCGCCCAGCTTCATCAAGCTCGTGGCGCGCTCCGGCGTCGCCGACGTGTCGGGCATCAAGAAGTACGGCGTCGTCCCCGGCACCGTCAACGAGTACGCCACCAACAAGGTCCTCGCGGCGCGCGGCATCAGCCGGGAGTCCGTCGAGTTCGTCAACGCCTCGCCCGCAGAGATGCCGGCCCTGCTGCAACGCGGCGACGTGGACGGCTACATCATGTGGGAGCCGTGGCCGTCGCGCGGCGTCGCCAACGGCGGCAAGGTCCTGCTGACCAGCGGCGACATCGGCTACGTCTACAACCTGGTGATCGGGGTCGACGGCGCCTGGTACGAGGCCAACAAGGAGACCGCCAAGAAGGTCGTCCAGACCATCGGCCAGGCGTGCGAGCAGCTCACCAAGGACCCGGCCAAGGCGGGCACGGTCACCGAGAAGGCCATCAAGGTGCCGGCGAAGGAGGCCCAGACGCTGCTGGAGGGCGTCCAGTGCCAGGTCCGCGACTTCACCGACGACGACCTCAAGCGCTACGGCGAGATCGCCCAGTTCCAGCAGGACAGCAAGATCGTCAAGCAGAAGGCGGACCCGGCGACCGTCATGGTCAAGGGGGTGGCGTGACAGTCGACGGCACCGCACCCACCACGACCTTCGCCGGCCGACCCGCCAGCCGCGCCGGCTCCCCGATCCGCATCAGCGACGTCGACATCCGCTTCGGCGAGTTCGTCGCCGTCCGCGGCGCGAGTCTCGACATCGCCGCCGGTGAACTCGTCTGCCTGCTCGGCCCGAGTGGCTGCGGCAAGTCCACGCTGCTCAACGCGGTCGCCGGCTTCGTCCGGCCGGCGGCCGGCGAGGTGACCTGCGGCGGCGAGCCGGTGACCGGGCCCGACGTGTCGCGGGGCGTGGTCTTCCAGAGCGCCGAGGCGCTGTTCCCCTGGCTGACCGTACGCCAGAACGTCGCCTTCGGGCCGCAGATGCGCGGCGTGCCGAAGGCCCAGCGCGACGCGGTCGTCGAGCGGTACCTGGCGATGGTCGGCCTCGCGCACAGCGCCGAGCGGTTCCCCGAGCAGCTCTCCGGCGGCATGCGCCAGCGGGCCCAGCTCGCCCGGGTCCTGGCCAACGACCCCTCGGTCGTGCTGATGGACGAGCCGTTCGGGGCGCTGGACGCCCAGACCCGGCTCGTGATGCAGGTCGAACTCGACCGGATCTGGCGCGAGACCGGCGCCACGATCGTCTTCGTCACCCACGACATCGGCGAGGCGATCCTGCTCGGCGACCGGATCGTCACGATGACCGCGGGACCGTCGGCGGCCATCAAGAAGGACTACCGCTGCGACCTGCCCCGCCCCCGCGACCTGACCGACCCGGCCTGCGCGGCGCTCTTCCGGGAGCTGCGCGAGGACATCGGCGCCGAGGTGGCCCGGACGCTGCGCGCCCAGGGGCTCGACGACGGCCACGACGGGCGGCCCGGCGCGGGCGACGACCGGACGGAGGGGCGATGACAGTCGAGGCACCCACCGTCCCCGACCGCACCAGGGCGTCGGCGACGACCGGCCCCCGCCGCAACCGCTGGCCCCGGCTGACCCGCATCGGGCTGTCGGTCCTGTCGGTGCTGCTCGGCGTGCTGATCTGGGACCTGGTCAGCCGCAACTACACGGCCTTCTTCCTGCCCTCGCCGCGGCTCACCCTCGACGGCGCGGTCGAACTCGTCCGCGACGGGACCCTGTGGGACTCGGTCAGCGCGTCCTCGACCCGCATCCTCACCGGCTGGCTGCTCGGCGTGCTCGTGGGCGTGCCGATGGGTCTGCTGATGGGCTGCATCCCCTGGCTGCGGCTGATGCTCGACCCGTACATCCAGTTCTTCCGCTTCGTGCCGCCGATCGCCTTCGTCACCCTGGCCATCATCTGGCTCGGGCCGGGGGAGGCGTCGAAGGTGGCGCTGATCTTCTACACCACCGTCTTCATCGTCGCCCTCAACACCCTGGCCGGGGTGCTGTCGGTCAACGAGATCCGGATGCGGGCGGCCCGGGCGCTCGGCGCCGGCCCCGTACGCAGCCTCGTCTCGGTCGTGCTGCCGTCGACGGTGCCGCACGTGGTCACCGGGGCCCGGCTGGCGATGGGCAACTCGTTCCTGACGATCGTCTCCGCCGAGATCGTCGCCGCCCAGAGCGGCCTGGGATCGCTGATCTGGACGGCGCGGAACTACGCCAAGACGGAGTGGGTCTTCGTGGGCATCATCGCCCTGGGCCTGCTCGGCTACCTCTTCGACTGGATCCTGCGTCTGGTCACGGGACGGACCCTGCGCCGCTACGGCGTGAACTTCTAGCGGCCCGACCCGTCGCCGACGCCATCCACCCCTATCCGAAAGGCTCGCCATGCTCTGCATCGGCGTCGACATCGGTGGCACCTTCACCGACGTCATCGTCTACGAGCCGGCCACCGCCCGGCTCGCCGAGGCCAAGACCCTCTCCACCCCGCACGATCCGGCGGCGGCGATCTTCGAGGGCCTCGCCAAGCTCGGTGTCAGCCTGGACACGGTCGACCGCTTCGTGCACGGCACCACCCGGGTGACCAACGCGTTGCTCGAAGGCTCCGGCGAGCCGGTGTCGGTCCTGGCCACCGAGGGCTTCCGGGACGTGCTGGAGATGGGCCTCGGGCACCGGCCCCGCCTCTACAGCGTCAAGGAGAGCGGCCGGCCGCCGCTCGTCGCGCGCCGTCATCGGCACGTGCTGCGCGAACGCATCGGCGCCGACGGCAGCGTCGTCCGGCCGCTGGACACCGACGAACTGGACGAGGCCCTCGACCGGGTGGCCGCCGCCGGTCCCCGGGCGGTGGCGGTCTGCCTGCTGCACTCGTACCGCAATCCCGCCCACGAGCGGGCGGCGGCGCGGCGGCTGGCGGAGCGGTACCCCGACCTGGTCTGCACCGTCTCCTCCGACGTGGTGCCGGAGCAGGGCGAGTACGAGCGCTTCGCCACCACCGTGCTCAACGCCAGCGTGCGGGCGACCGTCGCCGACTACCTGCGCGGACTCGGCGGCGCCCTCGCCGACGGCGGCTACGCCCACCCGCTGTCGATCATGACGAGCAGCGGCGGGGTCGTCTCCACCGAGGAGGCCGGGCGGCTGCCGATCAACCTCGCCCTCTCGGGGCCCGCCGGCGGGGTCGCCGCCACCGTGCACCTCGCCTCGCTCGCCGGCTACCCGAACGTCATCACCTGCGACATCGGCGGCACCAGCACGGACGTCTGCCTGATCAAGAACGGCGCCCCGTTGATGACCAACGACGGGAAGATCGCCGGCTACCCGAACCGCACCTTCCAGGTCGAGATCAACACGATCGGCGCCGGCGGCGGCTCGATCGCCTGGCGCGACCGGGGCGGGGAACTGCGCGTCGGCCCGCGCAGCGCCGGCTCGACCCCTGGCCCGGCGGCGTACGGCCGGGGCGGCACCGAGCCGACCACCACCGACGCACACCTGCTCGTCGGCCACCTCGACCCGCAGGAGAGCCTGGGCGGGGAGGTGCCGCTCGACCCCGACGCGGCGCGCACCGCCCTGGCCGGGCTGGCCGGCCCGTTCGGCCTCGACGAGCTGGACCTGGCGCACGGCATCCTCACCCTCGCCACGGTCAAGATGACCAGCGCGATCAAGGAGATCTCCGTCGCCTGCGGGCACGACCCGCGCGACTTCGTGCTGATGCCCTTCGGCGGCGCCGGCCCGATGCACGCCACCGACCTCGCCGACGAACTCGGCATCCGTCGGGTCCTGGTTCCGCCGGTGCCGGGCAACTTCTCCGCGCTCGGCTTCGTCACCGCCCAGGCCCGCCACGACTACGTCCGTACCGTGCTGGTGCCGGCCGACGACGACGGCCTGGCGGCCGTCCGGGCGGCCCTGGCCGACCTGCGCGACGCCGCCCTGGCCCAGCTGAAGGCCGAGGACGACGTGGAGCCCGACCAGGTCAGCTTCGGCCTGTCGGTCGGCATGCGGTTCCGGGGCCAGAGCTTCGACCTCGCCGTCGCCCTGCCCGAACTGCCGGCCACCGCCGACGAGCTGGTGGCGGCCTTCCACGCCGCCTACGCCGAGCGGTACGCCTACACCCGCTCCGACCACCCCGCCGAGATCGTCAACTGCCGGCTCACCGCGTTCGGGCCCCGCCCGGCCGTCCGCTTCACCGCCCCGACCGGCGGCCCGGCGCAGCCCGGCAGGACCCGTCTCTACCGCCCGGGCGGCTGGGTCGAGGCGACCGTGTGGCGCCGCGTCGACCTGGGGCCGGGCTGTGCCGTCGTCGGTCCCGCCGTCGTACGCGAGAACGGCAGCACCACCGTCGTCGGCGGCGGATGGGCCGCCACGGTCGACGACCACGGAAACCTGCTGCTGACCAAGGAGTGATCCGTGATCCCGCCAGCCCTCGACCTCACCGTGCTGGAGCGCGCCGCGCGGCAGCCGGACCGCGCCCTGTACGTCTTCGACGATCCGGCCCGGCCGGTGACCACGGGGGAGTTCGCCGACCTCGCCGGCCGGGCCGCCGCCGTCCTGGCGGCCCAGGGCGTCGGCCGCGGCGACCGGATCGCGGTCTGGGCCGAGAACGGGCTGGCCTGGCTGGTGCTGCTGGCCGCCGCGGCCTGGCGGGGCGCCGCCCTGACCACCCTGCACCCCGGCCTCACCGGGCCCGAGCTGACCTCGGCGCTGGCCCGCAGCCGCCCCCGGCGCCTCTACGCCGCCGAGCGGGTCCGCAACCGGCACGGCCCGTCCACCGTCACGCGGGTCCTGGCGGCGCTGCCGCCCGGCGAGCGCCCGGACGGCTGGCACGTCCTCGACGCGGACCTGGGATCCGGAGCTCTGGCGGGGCTGCCCGGCTGGGACGGCCCGGTTCCCGCACCCGTGGGTGATCCCGACGCCCCCTGCAACATCCAGTTCACCTCGGGCTCCACCGGACCGGCCAAGATGGTGTCGCTGAGCGCCGGCAACCTGCTGGCCAACGCGGCCTGGACGGCCGAGGCGGCGGGGCTGCGCGCCGACGACCGGATCGCCTCGCCGCTGCCCCTGGCCCACGCGGCGGGGCTCGGCAGCGGGGCGATGCTGGCGCTCGTGACCGGCGCGCTGTGGGTCTCCACCCGCCGGTTCCGCACAGAGCCGGTCCTCGACCAGATCCAGCACCACGCGTGCACGGTGGTGCAGGCCGTGCCCACCATGGCGTCGATGCTCACCGACCGCGTCGAGCGGGACCCCGGCCGCTGGGACCTGTCGTCGCTGCGGGTCGGCTTCCTCGGCGGCGCCACGTGCACCCCGGCGCTGCTCACCCGCACCCGACGGGTGCTCGGCCTGGACCGGGTGGCGGTCGTCTACGGGCAGACCGAGGCCGGCCCGACGATCAGCCTGGACCCCGGCGACGGGACCTGCGGCGCGCCCGGTGACACCGTCGGCCGCGTCCTACCGGCCCTTCAGGCCACCGTGGTCGACCCCGCCACCCGCGCCCCGGTGCCCGCCGGGCAGGTCGGGGAGCTGCTGGTACGCGGCAGCTCGGTCACCCGCGGCTACGCCGACGACCCGTTCACCACCGCCGCCACGATCACCAGCGACGGCTGGCTGCGCACCGGCGACCTGGGCGCGCTGACCGACGAACGGGTCCTCACCCTGGCCGGACGGATCAAGGAGCTGATCATCCGCGGTGGCGAGAACGTCCACCCCGCCGAGGTCGAGGCGGTGCTCGCCGACGACCCGGCCGTGGCCCGGGTGTGTGTCCTCGGCGTGCCGTCGGCCCGCTGGGGGGAGGAGATCGCGGCCCTGGTCGTGACCGTCCCCGGTGGGCACTGCGACGTCGACCGGCTCACCCGCACCGCCACCGAACGGCTGGCACGGCACAAGGTGCCGACCCTGATCCGTACCGTCGCCGACCTGCCGTTGCTGCCGTCCGGGAAGGTCGACCGGCGGGCCGCCCGGGAACTGCTCGTCGCGGAGGGGGAACGCTGATGCAGCTCGGATCGTGCTTCCTGGACTCGCTGACCGTCACCAGCTTCTTCGGCAACGCCGAGATGCGCGGGGTCTTCAACGACCGGCAGCTCATGCAGTCCTGGCTCGACGTGGAGGCCGCCCTCGCCCGGGGCCAGGCGAAGCTGGGCATCATCCCGTCCGCCGCCGCGCAGGCGATCACCGAGGCGGCCCGCGTCGAGCGGCTCGACACGGCGGTGCTCGCCGCCGACGCCGCCGACACCGTGCATCCCCTGGTGCCGCTGGTGCGGGCGCTCACCGCCGCCTGCCCCGGCGACGCCGGTCGCTACGTCCACCTCGGCGCCACCACCCAGGACGTGATGGACACCGGCTTCGTCCTGCGGGCCCGCGACGGCCTGGACATCGTGCAGCGGCAGGTCGACGAGCTGGTCCGCGCGCTGCGCCGGCTCGCGCTGCGTCATCGCGCCACCCCGATGGCCGCCCGCACCCACGGGCAGCAGGCGCTGCCGACGACGTTCGGCCTGCGCTGCGCGGTGTGGCAGGACGAGCTGCAACGTCACCGCGTCCGGCTGCGGCAACTGCGCCAGCGGCTGCTGGTGACCAGCATGGGCGGCGCGGCCGGCACGATGGCCGGCTACGGCGCGCAGGCGTTCGCGCTGGAGCAGGCGGTCGCCGCCGACCTGGGGCTCGGCGTCGCCGACACCCCCTGGCACGCCACCCAGGACCGCTTCGCCGAGTGCCTGATGGTCTTCGGCCTCGTCGCGGCCAGCGCCGAGAAGCTGGCTCGGGAGGTCTACTTCCTCGGCCGCACCGAGGTCGGCGAGGCGTACGAGTCGCAGCGCGCCACCCAGGTCGGCAGCAGCACGATGCCCCACAAGCGCAACCCGATCCGCTGCGAGGCGGTGATCGCCGCCGCCGGCACCCTGCGGGCCCAGGTGCCCCTGGCGTTGCAGACCATGGTCGCCCAGGACGACCGGGACATGGGCGTCGGGATGACGCTGTGGAAGCTGCTGCCGGAGTGCTTCATCCTGCTCGGCGGCGCGATGCAGCGACTGGTCGACGTCTTCGGTGACCTCGGCGTCAACCCCGACCGGATGCGCGCCAACCTCGACCTCACCGGCGGGCTCGTGCTCTCCGAGGCGGTGATGCTGCGCCTGGCCGGCCCGCTCGGCCGGGAGCAGGCCCACCACCTGGTCATGCGGATCGTCCGCGACAGCCTCGATGCGGGCCGCCCGTTCGCGGAGACGCTGCGCGCCGACCCGCAGGTGACCGCCGCCCTGCCCGCGGCGGAACTCGCCGGCCTGCTGGACCCGCTGTCGTACGTCGGCCACGCCGCCGCGCTGGTCGACCGCGCCCTACTGAACTCGGAGTCACCATGACCGCCGCACACCATGCCGACGAGTCCGTGCTGCTGCACCGCGACGGCCGGCTGGCCCGGGTGACGCTGAACCGGCCCGCCCGGCGCAACAGCTTCGACCTGGCGATGCTCGCCCGCTTCGAGGACGTGCTGCACGATCTGTCCCGCGACGAGGGGACCGAGGTGGTCGTGCTCACCGGCGCCGGCACCGCGTTCTGCGCCGGCACCGACCTGCACGAGCTGGCCACCCTCGACGCCCGGGCCACGATGTCGGTGCAGCGCCGCACCGCCGAGCTGGTCGAACGCTGGTACCGGCTGGAACAGACCACCGTCGCGGCGTTCAACGGCCCGGCCATCGGCTCCGGCGCGGTGCTCGGCCTCGCCAGCGACCTGCGGGTGGCCGCCGACACCTGCTTCGCGACCTTCCCGGAGGTGGGCTTCGGCATCCCGCTGACCTGGAGCGGGATGGCGATCCTCGCCGACCTCGTCGGCGCCGACCTGGCCAAGCGCTGGCTGCTGCTCGGCGACCGGATCCCCGCCGACGAGCTGCGCGACCTGCGGCTGGTGATTGAGGTGGTGCCGCCGGAGCGGCTCGCCGACGCCGCGACCGGGATCGCCGAGCGGCTGCTGGCCACCTCCGCGGTCGGCCGGTCGATGACCAAGCGGGCCGCCCGCCTGGCCGGGCCCCGGTTCGAGGCCGCCGCCAACGACTCCTACCTCGGCGCGCTGAGCGTGGCGCTGCGCCCCGCCGGCGACTACCTCGCCCGGGACCCCCGGTGAGGGCCGGCGAGGCGATCGCCGACGCCATCGTGGCGCACGGGGTGGACACGATCTTCGGGCTGCTCGGCGACGCCAACATGTTCCTGGTCGCGGACCTGGTGCAGCGCCACGGCGTCCGGTTCGTGGCCGCCCGCAACGAGAACGCCGCGGTGATGATGGCCGACGGCTGGGCCCGCGCCACCGGCCGGTGCGGGGTCGTCACCGTGACCCAGGGCCCCGGCCTGGCGGTCGCCGGCGCCGCGCTGACCATCGCCCGGCAGGCCGGCACGCCGCTGGTCCTGATCGCCGGCGACACCCCGCCCGGCGACCCGCTGCACGTGCAGAGCTTCCCGCAGCAGCCGTTCGCGCTGGCCACCGCCGGGGCGTTCGTGCCCGTGACGGCGCCGGCCACCGCCGCCCGCGACGTCGGCCTGGCGTTCCGGGCCGCCGCCGAACGGCCCGGCCCCGTCGTCCTCGACGTTCCCATCGACCTCCAGGACGAGGCGGTGCCGGCCGGTGCCGCGCCCGCGCCGGCGGTCGTCGCGTACCGGCCCGCGTCGCCGGCGCCCACCGACGCGGCGGTCGCCGAGCTGGTCGGCCGGCTGGTCGCCGCCCGCCGCCCGGTGCTGCTCGCCGGGCGGGGCGCCGAGGCGGCGGCGGACGACGTACGCCGGCTCGCCGACTGGTGCGGCGCGGTGCTCGCCACCACCGTGCTGGCCGCCGGGCTCTTCGCCGGCCACCCGTACCACCTGGGGGTGGCCGGGGGACTGGCCCGCCCGCTGACCCGGCGGGTGCTGGCCGACGCGGACCTGGTGGTCACCTTCGGCGCCGGACTCAACCGGTGGACGGCCGACCACGGCGCGCTCTTCCCCGCGGCGCGGGTGGTCGCCGTCGACGCCGACGCGCGGGCGCTGGGGGCGCGCTGGCCCGTCGACCTGGGGATCGTCGGGGACGCGGCGGCCACCGCGCGGGCCGTGACGGCCCGGCTCGACCCGCGCGAGCGCCCGGACTGGCGCAGCCCCGCCCTGGCCGCGCGGATCGCCGAGGCCGACCCGTTCGACGGCATCGAGTTCGTCGAGGGGGCGGCGGGGATCGACCCCCGGGCGTTCATCCGGATCTGCGCCCGCCGGCTCCCGGCCCGGCGCACCACCGTGGTCGGGGTGGGACAGTTCGGCGGCTGGCCCAACCTGCTGCTCGACTCGTCCGCCGTGGACCGCGCGTTCATCGCGCCCTGGGAGTTCGGCAGCATCGGCGTCGGCCTGCCGTACGCCGTCGGGGCCGGGGTGGGCCGCCCGGACCGGCCGGTGGTCGCCTTCGAGGGCGACGGCAGCCTGCTCACCGGCCTCGGGGAGCTGGACACGCTGGCCCGGGTCGGTGCGCCCGTGCTGCTGGTGGTGCTCGACGACGGCGGCTACGGCGCGGAGGTGCGCAAGTTCGCCCCGCGCGGGGTCGACCCGGCGCTGGCCCGGTTCCCGGCCCGGGACCTGGCCGCCGTGGCGCGGTCCCTGGGCGTACCGGCCTGGACGGTCACCGACCAGGCCGGCGCGGAGGCGGCGTTCGACGAGGCGCTGCCGGTGACCGGGCCGGGGGTGCTGCACGTGCGGGTCCTGCCCGAGGTCACCCAGGAGCGGTTCTGACGGTGCGGTCAGTCGCCCCACCGGTCGCCGAAGCCGTGGCCGAGCTGCCGGGACAGCTCGGCGGCGGTACGGCAGGCGGCGTCGGCCAGCTCCCGGGTGCGGGTGTCGTCCAGGCGGAAGATCGGCCCGGAGATGCTGATCGCGGCGGTGACCCGGTCGTGCCGGTCGCGTACGGGGGCGGCCACCACCCGCAGCCCGTGCTCGCTCTCCTGGTCGTTCAGCGCCCAGCCCTGCCGCCGCACGGTGGCCATGTGCGCCACGAAGGTGTCCAGGTCGGTGATGGTGTTGCTGGTCAGCGCCCTGAGCGGCACGGTGGCGAGCAGGGCGCGCAGGGCGTCGTCGTCGTGGTCGACGAGCAGCGCCTTGCCGGCCGCGCTGCACCACAGCGGGATGCGCCGGCCGAGGCGGCTGACGAGCTGCACGTTGCGGGTGCCCTGCACGACGTAGAGCGAGAGGGCGTCGGAGCCCTCCAGGACGGCGAGGTTGACGCTCTCGCCCTCGTGCTCGGCGAGCTGGTGCAGCAGCGGACGGGCCAGCGCGTGCAGGTCGATGCCGGCGAGGAAGCGGGCGCCCAGCTCGAAGACGGCGACGCCGAGGCGGTAGGTGCCGTTCTCCTCGTTGCGTTGCAGGAAGCCGGCGTCGGCCAGCGCGCGGAACAGCCGGCTGGCCGTGGACTTGTGCAGGCCCAGTTCGCGGCTGACGTCGCTGACCTTGCGCTCGACGGCGTCACCCCGGAAGGCCAGCAGGACGCCCAGGGCGCGGTCCAGCGCCTGGGTGCCCGACTCGCGTGGGGGGACGCCCTCGTCGGGCGTCGGGTCAGTGGCGTACGACATCTTGCTTCCCTGCCTTTCCGGCTGCTAGGTTTCATAATATAACTCTAGGACCACATGATGGTCCACTCTACGGTGGTTCAACCCACGGTGGTCCACTCGCCCTGACCAGTCCAGGTCCACTCCGGCGGCAGATACGGACCGACACCGGAAATCAGTGAGGCATCCGCATGACTGTGAATCCGATCGACCTGGAAGTCGTCACCGAAAGTCTCATCTCGATCGTCCGCGAGATGCGACAGACGATCTTCCGTACCGCGCACTCGCCGGTGATCGCCGACGCCCAGGATTTCTCCTGCGCCCTCTTCGACCCCTCGGGGCAGATGGTCGCCCAGGGCCGGGACATGCCGGGACACGTCATCGCCATGCCCGCCTCGGTGGCCGAGATCTTCGCCGACTTCGCCGCCGAGATGTGCCCCGGAGACCTCTACATCGTCAACGACCCGTACCGGGGCGGCAGCCACCTCAACGACGTCACCCTGATCAGCCCGGTCTTCGTCGACGGGCAGCTGTTCCTCTTCCCCTGCGTCCGGATGCACTGGGCCGACATCGGCGGCATGACCCCCGGCAGCGTCTCCGGCCAGGCCACCGAGATCCTCCAGGAGGGGCTGCGGATCCCGCCGATCAAGCTGATCGAGGCCGGCCGCCCCAACCGGGCCGCCTTCGACATCGTCTTCGCCAACGTCCGGATGGCCGAGGAACGCCGCGGCGACCTCGAATCCAGTATCGCCGCCTGCCACACCGCGCAGCGCCGGCTGAAGGAACTCGTCGACCGCTGGGGCACCGGGCTGATCCTCGACTGCGTCGCGGCCAACATGGACCGCACCGAGCAGCGGCTGCGCGACATGATCCGGTCGCTGCCCGACGGCACCTACCGCTACGAGGACTACCTCGACCTCTACACCGACGGCGACTACGACGCCGCGATCGTCCGCTGCCGGCTGACCGTCGACGGCGACGAGATCGAAGCCGACTTCCGGGGCTCCTCCACCCAGGTCGCCGCCGTGGTCAACTCGTCGCGGGCGATGACCGTCGCCGGGGTGTTCATCGCCGTCAAGTCCGCCCTCGACCCCGGCGGGCTGGTCAACCACGGCGCGTTCCGGCCCCTGCGGGTGCGCACCGAGCCCGGCACGGTCGTGCACGTCAGCTACCCCGCCCCGGCCAACGCCCACAGCGAGGTCCGCAAGCGGGTCATCTCCGCGGTGATGGCCGCGTTGAGCCAGGTGGCACCCGACCTCATCGCCGCCGACCAGTTCGGCACCACCTTCCAGAACCTCATCGGCGGCGTGGACGAGCACACCGGCCAGCCCTACCTCTACTACGACTACCCGGCCGGCGGCAACGGCGGATTCCTCGAATCGGACGGCCCCAGCGCGATGAACCCGGTCGACCTCGGCGACATCTCCACCATCCAGTCCGTCGAGCGGCTGGAGACCGAGATCCCGATCCTGGTCGAGGCCTGCGAGCTGCGCGCCGGCTCCTGCGGAGACGGTACGCACCGGGGCGGCCTGGGCAGCCGGCGGGAGACCCGGCTGCTGGCCAGCGGCGGGGCGTACTCGGTGCAGACCGACCGCACCACCGTCCCCCCGTACGGGCTGCGCCACGGCGGCCCGGGCGCCCCGACGGTCACCCACCTGCGCCGCGCCGACGGCCGACGCGTCGACTTCGACACCCCCGGCAAGATCGCCGGCTTCCCCATGCGGGCCGGGGACGTGCTGGTCATGGAGTCCGCCGGTGGCGGCGGCTGGGGCGACCCGCTGGACCGCGCGCCCGACGCCGTCGCCGAGGACGTCCGGCAGGACTACCTGACCGGCGAGGAGGCCCGCCAGCGCTACGGCGTCGTCCTCGACGGCGACGGCGAGGCCGACCGCGCCGCCACCGCCGACCTGCGGCAGCGGCTGCGGGACGAGCGGAGCTGGCTGCGCCTCACCACCACCGACCGGCCCGCCTACACCGGCCGGCGCGGCCAGCGTCGGCTGGCGTACGTCGCGCCCGGCAGCGGCCTGGCCGAGGAGAGCCTCGTCGAACTGCACGGCGTGCACCCGGCACCACTGCGGGCCTGGCTGCGGCACGACACCGCGCTCGCCGCCGACGAGATAGCCCTCGACGACGACGGGATGCAGATCCTCGGCGGCACCGCCGAGCATCGCGCGTACGTGCGCGTCCTCACCGGGGAGGGGCGGTCATGAGCAGGGTCTTCCGGGTGCCGGTGGCGACCACCAGGCCCCGCACCGGTGGCGGCGCCGGCAACGCCCCGGCCCCGCAGGCCGCGCCGGCCCGCGCCGGCATCGTCGCCGGCTGCCTCAGCCCACATCCGCCCCACCTGATCTACGCGGAGAACCCGCCGCAGAACGAGCCCCGCTCCACCGGCGGCTGGGAGACGCTGCGCTGGGCCTACGAGCGGCTGCGCAAGCGCATCCATGAGGTGCACCGGCCCGACGTGCTGATCGTGCACGCCCCGCACTGGATCACGATGGTCGGCCACCACGTCAACTGCGCGCCCAACCCGCGCGGCATCTCCGTGGAGCCGATCTTCCCGCACCTCTTCCGCTACCGGTACGACTTCCGCACCGACGTCGAACTCGGCGAGGCCATCGTCGAGGAGGCCAGCGGCCTCGGCCTGGTCACCCGCGCGATGCGCGACCCCCGGGTACGCGTCGACTACGCCACCATCGGCGCCCTGCACCTGGCCAACCCCGCCTGGGACATCCCCGTGGTGTCCCTGTCGGCGAACAACAACCCGTACTTCTACTCCGACGCGGCGCTGGAGGAGATGGAGGTGCTCGGCGAGGCCACCCGCCGCGCCGTCGAGGCCACCGGCCGCCGCGCCGTGCTGCTCGCCTCCAACTCCCTGTCGCACCTGCACTGGCACGAGGAGCCGGCGCTGCCGGAGGACATGGAACGCGAACACCCGTACAACAACCACCAGTACCGGTGGGACATGAAGCTGCTCGAAGCGATCCGCCGGGGACCGACCGCCCCGCTGCGGGAACTCATCACCGAACACATCGAGGCGACCGCGTCGGAGACGAAGGCCGGCAGCCTCACCTGGCTGCTCGCCGCGATGGGCTGGCCCAAGGTCGCCGGAGACGTGCTCGGCTACGGCACGATCATCGGCACCGGAAACGCCGTCGTCGAGTGGCTGCCCGAGGGGAGCCCCCATGGCTGACCGGACCGGAATCGTCGCCGGCGCACTCCTGCCCGGCATGCCCCACCTGCTCGCGAAGGAACCCGCACCGAGCTGGGCGGCACTGGCCTCGGCCGCCCGCGACGTGGGCGAGCGCCTGCGCCGGCTCGAGCCCGACGTCGTCCTGCTGCTGTCCACCCAGTGGTTCACCGTCCTCGGCCACCAGTTCCAGTGCGACCCCAACCCGCGCGGCGAACACGTCGACGAGAACTGGTACGCCTACGACTACGGCCTGCTCCGCTACGACCTGCGCTTCGACGTGGAGTTCAGCGAGCGGTGGGCCGACCGGGTGCAGGCCGACGGCAAGCAGGCGCGCCGCACCCGCTACGAGGGCTTCCCGATCGACGCCGGGACCATCGTCACCTCCGCGCTGCTCGACCCGGAGCGCAAGCTGCGCTGGGCGCAGGTCTCCTGCAACCTGTACGCCGACGCCGACACCCTCGCCGACGTCGGCCGGGCCGGTGCCGCCGCCGCCCGCGAGGCCGGCGTACGCGCCGCCGTCGTGGTGGTGAGCGGACTGTCCTCCGGACTGATCCAGCAGTGGATCGAACCCGGCCAGGACCACATCGGCGCACCCGCGCACGAGCAGTGGAACACCCGCGTACTCGACCTGCTCACCGCCGGCAAGGTCGACGAGGCGCTCGCGATCCGCGAGGACTACGCCCGGCAGGCCCAGGCGGACAGCCAGTTCCGGGCCCTCGCGTTCGCCGCCGGGACCGGCGCCGCCAGCGGCCCGGCACAGCTGCACTCGTACGGCCCGATCTGGGGCACCGGCGCCGCCGTCCTGTCCTGGAACCTGCCCGAGCGTCCCTGACCGAAGCCGACCCGCAACCAGAGCAAGGAGCAGACATGCGAAACGTGGCCGTGGGCTTCGTCGAAGCCGAGGGTTTCACCCCCATCTTCGACGCCGTCGACGCGATGGTGAAGGCCACCGAGGTCGAGGTGACGAAGGTCGTACGCCTCGGCGGCGGCATCGTCGCGGTCGCCGTGCGCGGCGACCTCGCCACCGTCGAGGAGGCGGTGGACATCGGCGAGGAGACCGCCCGGGTGCGCAGCCGCTCGGTGCGTTCGATCGTCTTCGCCAGCCCCTGCGACGCGGTGAGCGCGCTGGCGGCCGAGCCTGACCTCGTCGGCAACTGACAACCGGGTAAGGAGAATCAGACATGTCCTCCGACATCGCGATCGGAATCGTCGAGACACGCGGCCTGGTGGCGCTCTCGGCGGGGATCGAAGCCATGATCAAGACCGCCGACGTCCGGTGCGTGGCCGTGGAACGGGTCACCAGCGGCTACCTCGCGGTCGCCGTCCGGGGCACCCTCGCCGCCGTACGCCAGGCAGTCTCCGCCGGGGAGGCCGCCGTCCGCGCCCACGGCGAGCTGCGCAGCTCCCAGGTCTACCCGAAGCCCCACCCGACCACGGCGGCCCTGCTGGACGGGCCCGAACCGGCCCGCATCCGCGAGGTCATCGCCGGCCTGCGGGGAGAAACCGATGGTGCTCGGTGACGTCGTCGGCAAGGTGTGGGCCGACCGCATCCTGCCGGCGTTGCAGGGCAGGCGGCTCGTCCTGGTCCGCCCGCACGGCGACGGGCCCGACCTCGTCGCCGTCGATCCCCTGAACGTCGGCGTCGGCACCACCGTCCTGGTCGTCACCGACGAGGCCGCGGCGGCCGTGACCGGCCAACCCACCGTGGACGCTGCCGTGGTCGCGCTCGTCGCCGACCTCGGCAGCGAGCGGACCGAACCCAGCACCTGAACCGGAAGGGACACCTGACGATGGCCGAGTCATCCTGGCCGGTGAGTCTGCGCGACGGCCACCCGGGCGCCGACCCGCCGACCCTGCGCAACTTCGTGGGCGGTGAGTTCGTCGAGGGTGGGCGGCGGTTCGTCAAGCGCAGTCCGGTCACCGGTGAGCCGGTGTTCGAGGTGGCCGAGGCGGATCGGGCGTGTGTGGACGATGCGGTGGCGGCGGCGCGGGCGGCGTTGCGGGGGCCGTGGGGGCGGATGGGGGAGCGCGAGCGCGCCGAGGTGTTGCGTCGGGTCGCCGACGAGTTGGAGCGCCGCTTCGACGACCTGGTGACGGCTGAGGTGGCGGACACGGGTAAGTCGATTTCGCAGGCGCGCACTCTGGACATTCCGCGTGGTGCGGCGAATTTCCGTGCGTTCGCGGAGATCGTGGCGACGGCGCCGACGGAGTCGTTCACGACGGTGACGCCGTCGGGTGGGCGGGCGCTGAACTATGCGGTGCGTAAGCCGGTGGGTGTGGTGGCGGTGATCGTGCCGTGGAACCTGCCGCTGTTGCTGCTCACCTGGAAGGTGGCTCCCGCCCTTGCCTGCGGTAATGCGGTGATCGTGAAGCCCAGTGAGGAGACGCCCGCGTCGGCGACCCTGTTGGCGGAGGTGATGGCCGCCGCGGGGGTGCCCGACGGCGTGTTCAACCTGGTGCACGGCTTCGGGCCGGATTCGGCGGGGGAGTTCCTGACCCGTCATCCGGACGTCGACGCGATCACGTTCACCGGCGAGTCGTCGACTGGCAGCGCCATCATGCGAGCCGCTGCCGATGGGGTGCGGCCGGTGTCGTTCGAATTGGGTGGCAAGAACGCGGGTCTGGTCTTCGCGGACGCGGATCTGGACGCGGCGGTGGCGGGTTCGGTGCGGTCGAGTTTCACCAATGGTGGTCAGGTGTGTCTGTGCACGGAGCGGGTCTATGTGCAGCGGCCGGTGTTCGAGGAGTTCACGGCGCGGTTGGCTGAGCGGGCTGCCGCGCTGTCGTTCGGGTGGCCGGCGGATGAGGCGACGGTGAACATGCCGTTGATCTCGCGTCAGCATCGCGACAAGGTGTTGGGCTATTACGACCTGGCGCGCACCGAGGGTGCGCAGGTGTTGGCCGGGGGTGGGGTGCCGGCCTTCGGTGATGCGCGTGATGGTGGTGCGTATGTGCAGCCGACGGTGTTGACGGGGTTGGCTGCGGGGGCGCGGACCAATACCGAGGAGATCTTCGGGCCGGTGGTGCATGTGGCGCCGTTCGATGATGAGGATGAGGCGTTCGCGTTGGCGAACGGCACGGAGTACGGGTTGGCGGCGGCGGTGTGGACGCGGGACGTGGGTCGGGCGCATCGGGCCGGTATGCGGTTGGACGCGGGGATCGTGTGGGTGAACACGTGGTTCCTGCGTGATCTGCGGACGCCGTTCGGTGGGGTGAAGGCGTCCGGAATCGGGCGTGAGGGTGGCGTGCACTCGCTGGATTTCTATTCCGAGTTGACCAACGTCTGCGTGGACCTGACATGAGCGCCATCGAGTTGGCGGCCGACGAGCTGCTCCAAGCACGGGAGTCCGGCACGCCCTGCCCGCCGCTGCGCGGGCGGTTGCTGCCGGAGGGTGACGTCACGTCGGCGTACCTGGTGCAGCAGCTTCAGGTGCGGCAGTGGTTGCAGCGCGGCCAGCGGCGGGTGGGCGCGAAGGTCGGGCTGACGTCGCGGGCGGTGCAGGAGAGCTTCGGTGTCTTCCAGCCCGATTTCGGGGTGCTGCTCGATGACATGGCGGTGCCCGACGGCGCTGAGGTGCCGATGGGCCGGCTGCTCCAGCCCCGGGTCGAGGCGGAGGTCGCCTTCGTGCTGGGTGCGGATCTGCCGGACGAGCGGATCACGAGCGCGGACGTGATCCGGGCGGTCGACCACCTGTTGCCGGCGATCGAGATCGTCGACTCGCGGGTGGCGGGGTGGGACATCTCGATCGTGGACACGGTGGCGGACAACGCCTCCAGCGGCCTGTTCGTGCTCGGCACGACGCCGCGTCGGCTGGCCGATGTGGACCTGCGGCTGTGCGGCATGGTCATCGAGCAGGCCGGGGAGCCGGTGTCGGTCGGCGCAGGGGCGGGCTGCCTGGGCAATCCCTTGCACGCGGTGCAGTGGTTGGCGCAGACGATGGCCCGCTCAGGTGATCCGCTGCGCGCGGGCGACGTGGTGCTGTCCGGGGCGCTCGGCCCGATGGTGCCGGTGACGGCGGGCGCGGCGTACGAGGCGCGGATCTCGGGGCTGGGTTCGGTGCGTACCTGTTTCTCGGGGGAGGCGTCGTGAGCGCGATGGCGGTCTTCGCGGTGGTGCATGCGTGGAATGGCCTGGCGACCGTCGCGGTCTTCGGTGAAGGGGAGGCGTCGTGAGCGTTGGTGTGGCGGTGATCGGGTCGGGCAACATCGGCACCGACTTGATGATCAAGGTGTTGCGGTTGTCGGAGTCGCTGCGGATGGTGGCGATGGTCGGCATCGACCCCGACTCCGACGGTCTGGCGCGGGCCCGGCGGTTGGGTGTGGCGACGACCGCTGAGGGTGTGGATGGTCTGGTGGCGATGCCGGAGTTCGCGGATGTGGAGTTGGTGTTCGATGCCACGTCGGCGGGGGCGCATCGGCGCAACGACGCGGTGTTGGCGGGGCATGGTCGGCTGGTGGTGGATCTGACGCCGGCGGCGATCGGTCCGTATGTGGTGCCGCCGGTGAACCTGGACGAGCACCTGGGTGAGCGCAACGTGAACATGGTGACGTGTGGTGGGCAGGCGACGGTGCCGATCGTCGCGGCGGTGGGTCGGGTGACGCCGGTGGCTTACGGCGAGATCGTCGCCTCCATCGCTTCCAAGTCGGCGGGGCCGGGGACGCGGGCGAACATCGACGAGTTCACGGAGACGACGGCGCGGGCGATCGAGGTGGTCGGTGGTGCTGGTCGTGGTAAGGCGATCATCGTGTTGAATCCGGCTGATCCGCCGTTGTTGATGCGCGACACGGTGTACTGCCTGTGCGAGGACGCCGACGCCGATCGGGCGGCGATCGCCGCGTCGGTGGAGCGGATGGTGGCGGCGGTGCAGGAGTACGTGCCGGGGTACCGGTTGAAGCAGGACGTGCAGTTCGACCGGGTGGATGCGTACGTGCCGTCGTTGGGTCGGCGTCTGCGCGGGTTGCAGGTGTCGGTGTTTTTGGAGGTGTCCGGCGCGGGGCACTATCTGCCGGCGTACGCGGGGAATCTGGACATCATGACGTCGGCGGCGCTGCGCACGGCGGAGCGGCTGGTCGGGCTGCGTTCGGCAGCGACCGGCCATGACAGCGCGGGCCGCGACGGCGCTGATGGCGATGGCCTTGGTCGGGACGTCGTGGAGGTGACCCGGTGACTGATCTGTACATCCAGGACGTGACGCTGCGCGATGGCATGCACGCCGTGGCCCATCGCTACACCGTCGAGCAGGTCCGCACCATCGCGGCGGCGTTGGACGCGGCCGGGGTGGCGGCGATCGAGGTCGCGCACGGTGACGGTCTCGCGGGTTCGAGTGTGAACTATGGCCATGGTGCGGCCAGTGACGCCGACTGGATTGCGGCGGCGGCCGAAGTCATGACGAATGCGAAGCTGACCACGCTGCTGCTGCCCGGGATCGGCACCATCGCCGACT
>NZ_JAVRFL010000016.1:0-159436 GCF_031845925.1 Micromonospora reichwaldensis
CCTCAGCCCGAACGAGTACGAGACCGCCTGGCACAGCCGCCAGACGCAACCAGCCGAACCAACTATCGTCACCCCTGCGCCAGCCGGCAGCAGGTAACCACCGCTCCATCAAAGCGGGGGGAACTCACCGGCGTGGCGGGCCAACCTGTGTGGCCGGCGTGGCGGGCTCACCTGCGGGTGGCCGGCGACGGCGAGAGTTCCCCTCCGGCCGCCGCTCCTGGTCCTGTCGACGGGGCAGCTCGACAGCGTCCGACCAACCCTTCGGCCTCCGGCGTCCCGGCACGCGTTTCCGCCGGTCCCTTCCGGGTGAACCGTTCGCGGGAACTCCGGGCCGGACAGCGTGGGCCGGGATTGACTGGGGACATGGACAGCGGGGCGTTGCGGGGGGCGTACGCGGAGGTGCTCGCCGAGGTCGAGGCGGGCGGGTTCGCGGCGCCGCCGGCCGGGCAGTTGAGCGCCGAGCAGATCGTCGCGCACCTCGCCGCCAACGACGAGCTGATGACCGAGGCGACCGAGGCGGTCCTCGCCGGCTCGCCGTTCGCCTACTACGACCTGGAGACCATCCACCGTCCGCAGGTGGACGCGCTCGTCGTCGAGTGCGGCGGGTTGGCCGGGCTGGCCACCCTGCTGCGGGCCACCAGCGAGAGGCTCTGCGCGCTGACCGAGCGGCTCGGCGCGGCGGCGCAGACCCCGGTCGAGACCCATCTGCGGGAGGGCTTCGACCTGGTCGTGGACGAGCCGCTGCCCTGGGGCCGCACCCTCGACCTGCACGCCCGCGTCCACCTGCCGAAGCACCTGGCCCAACTGCGCATGCTCCGCGCCGGCTGAGCCGCCGCTGGAAACAGGTCGGGAACTGCGCCGACCCGGGCGAGCGGAGCGGCCGGCGGTCCCCGTCAGTCGACGACCCGGACGTCCTTCCAGAAGGCGACCCGGTCGCGGACCATCTCCGCCTCCGGCTTCGGCTCGGGGTAGTACCAGACCGCGTCGGCGCTGGTCCGGCCGTCGTGTTCGAGCGTGTAGTAGGACGCGGTGCCCTTCCACGGGCAGACGGTGTGCGTGTCGGACTCGCGGAGCAGGTCGTCGCGCAGGGCGGCGCGCGGGAAGTAATGGTTCCCCTCGACCAGCACGGTGTCGTCGCTCTCGGCCACGACCAGGTCGTTCCAGACGGCTCTCGGCATGGCTCCCACGCTATGTCGCCGACCCGGTGGCGGCCAGTGCTCCGATCACGTCGCGGACGCACCAGTGGACGTCCCCCGTCACGGGTGCCACAGCGCGTACAGTGATCGCATGTGTGCGGTCCGTGTGGATCATCATCCGGTCGACCACGACGGTGCGGTGGCCCAGTTGCGACGGTCCTACGCGGCGGTGCCCGCGGGCGCGCCGGTGCGGCTGGCCAAACGCACCTCCAACCTGTTCCGTCCCCGGTCCGCCCCGCGCGCGCCGGGCCTGGACGTCACCGGGCTCACGGGCGTGCTCGCCGTGGACCCGGTCGCCCGCACGGCCGACGTGCAGGGCATGTGCACCTACGAGGACCTGGTCGACGCGACCCTGCCGCACGGGCTGATGCCGCTGGTCGTGCCGCAGTTGCGCACCATCACCCTCGGCGGGGCGGTGACCGGTCTCGGCATCGAGTCGACCTCGTTCCGCAACGGCCTGCCGCACGAGTCGGTGATCGAGATGGACGTGCTCACCGGGGCCGGCGAGATCGTCACCGCCCGCCCGGAGGGGGAGCACGCCGACCTCTTCGCGGCGTTCCCCAACTCGCTGGGCAGCCTCGGCTACGTCACCCGGCTGCGCATCGAACTCCAGCCGCTACGCCGCTTCGTGGCCCTGCGCAACGTCCGGTTCACCCGGCTGGAGGCGCTCGCCGACGCGATCGCCGAGGTCAGCGCGACCCGGTCCTGGGCGGGGGAGGCGGTGGACGCGATGGACGGGGTGATGTTCAGCCCCGGGGAGGCCTACCTGGTGCTGGGCGCCTTCACCGACGACGCGCTGCCGGCCAGCGACTACACGGGACAGGGCATCTACTACCGCTCGCTGCGCCGGCGCACGCACGACGCACTGACCACGTACGACTATCTGTGGCGCTGGGACACCGACTGGTTCTGGTGTTCGGCGGCGTTCGGGGTGCAGCACCCGGTACTCCGGCGGGTCTGGCCGGCGCGGTGGCGGCGCAGCGACGTCTACCACCGGCTGGTCCGGTGGGAGCACCGGCACGGCGTGGCCGCCCGGATCGACCGCCTGCGGGGCCAGCCGGCGCGCGAGCGGGTGGTGCAGGACGTGGAGATCCCGCTGGAGCGGATGGCCGGGTTCCTGCGCTGGTTCGCCGGCACGGTCGGGATGACCCCGGTCTGGCTGTGCCCGTTGCGGTTGCGCGAGCCGTCCGGTCCCGGATCGGCCCGGGCCTGGCCGCTCTATCCGCTCCGGGCCGGGCAGAACTACGTGAACGTCGGCTTCTGGGGCAGCGTGCCGATCGCGGCCGGGGCCGCCGACGGCGACGTCAACCGGGCGATCGAACGCATGGTGTCGGAGTCGGGCGGCCACAAGTCGCTCTACTCCGACGCGTACTACGACCGGGAATCCTTCGACCGGCTCTACGGCGGCGCGACGTGGCGCGCGGTGAAGGACCGTTACGACCCGGACCACCGGCTCACCGGACTGTACGAGAAGGCGGTAGCGAGAGCATGAGCCTGACCGATCGAGACCAGGGGGCGGCGAGCGCTCCCGCCAGCCCGCCGGCGGGGAGCCGGCGCCCGGGTCCGACCGTGGCGGACGTCGTCCGCGCGTTGACGACCGGTGCCCTGCCGGTGCGGGTCACCGGGTACGACGGCAGCGCGGTCGGCCCGGCCGACGCCGGCATCACCCTGTCGATCCGTTCCGAGCGGGGCCTGACGTACCTGCTCACCGCCCCGGGCGACCTCGGCATGGCCCGGGCGTACGTCGGGGGCGACCTGGCGTTGCAGGGGGTGCACCCGGGCGACCCGTACGAGGCGTTGCGGGTGCTCAAGGACGAGCTGCGGCTGCGTACGCCGTCGCTGGCCGAGGGGCTGGCCCTGGTGCGTGGGCTGGGCTGGGAGCGGTTGATGCCGCCGCCGCCCCCGCCGCAGGAGGCGCTGCCGCGCTGGAAGCGCGTGGTGAACGGGCTGCGGCACTCCCGCACCCGGGACAGCACCGCGATCTCCCACCACTACGACGTCTCGAACGCCTTCTACGAGAAGGTGCTCGGCCCGTCGATGACGTACACCTGCGCGGTCTTCCGCTCGCCCGACGACACGCTGGAGCAGGCGCAGGCGGCCAAGTACGACCTGGTGGCGCAGAAGCTGGCGCTGAAGGCCGGGATGCGGTTGCTCGACGTGGGCTGCGGGTGGGGCGGCATGGTCCGGCACGCGGCCCGCGAGTACGGCGTGAAGGCGCTCGGGGTGACCCTGTCCCGGGCGCAGGCCGAGTGGGCTCGGGCGGCGATCGAGCGGGAGGGGCTGACCGGCCTGGCCGAGGTGCGCCACCTCGACTACCGGGACGCGCCGCGCGAGCAGTTCGACGCGGTCTCCTCGATCGGCCTGACCGAGCACGTCGGGGTGCGTCACTACCCGGCCTACTTCGGGGCCCTGCGGGACCGGCTGCGGCCGGACGGGCGGCTGCTCAACCACTGCATCACGCGGGCCGACAACCGCGCGCCGCACCGGTCGGGCGCGTTCATCGACCGCTACGTCTTTCCCGACGGGGAGCTGGCCGGCCCGGGGCGCCTGGTCAGCGAGATCCACGACGTCGGGCTGGAGGTGCAGCACGAGGAGAACCTGCGGCTGCACTACGCGCTGACGCTGGCCGGCTGGTGCCGCAACCTCGTGGCGCACTGGGACTCCTGCGTCTCAGAGGTGGGGCCGGGCACGGCCCGGGTGTGGGGCCTCTACATGGCCGGGTCCCGGCTGGCGTTCGAGCGCAACGGCATCCAGCTGCACCAGGTGCTGGCCACCCGCCTCGGTCCGGAGGGGGCGAGCGGCTACCCGCTACGCCCCGACTGGCTGCCCTGACCGCGTCCGACAGCCGCGCCGACCGTCGGCGCGGCTGTCGCCGAAGCTATTGACAAACAAATTTTGTACGTACAAACTGATTTTGCCATGAGAGACGTCCTGTACCTGGAACAGATCGAGCAGGCCGAGGTCCTGCTCAAGCCGCACCGCGTCGAGGTGCTGCGACAACTGGCCGAGCCGCGCACCTGCACCGAGGTCGCCAACCGACTGGAGCAGACGCCGCAGCGCGTCTACTACCACGTCAAGCAGCTCGTCGCCGCCGGGCTGGTCGAGCTGGTCAGCGAACGCAAGGTCCGGGGCATCACCGAGGGCATCTACCAGGCCGCCGCCCGGTCCTACTGGCTGTCCCCCCGGCTGGTCGGCCGGATCGGTCTGCGCCGGGCCCGCGACGAGCTGAGCCTCGGCTACCTGCTGGACCTGATGGAGGAGGTCCAGGAGGACATCGCCGGGCTGGACCGCGCCGCCCCCGAGCTCCCCTCGATCGGGGTCGCCGGCGAGATCCGGGTGCCGGCGGAGCTTCGCCAGCAGTTCCTGCACGACCTGCAGAGCACTCTGCAGGACCTGTTCACCCGCTACGGGGGCGCCGAGGGCGACGCCTTCAAGCTCGCCGTGGCCTGCTACCCGAAGGGGAAAGAACGTGACTGAACCGATGAGGCTGCCCGTCCGTCTCGCCGCGCCGGCCGAGGCCGTCCGCCGCGCCCTGACCGACCCGGCCGAACTGCGCGTCTGGTTCGCCGAGCACGCCGAGGTCGAGCTGCCGCACCGGTACGAGTTCTGGGGCCGGCACACCCCCGAGGGCGACGCGCCGCACCAGCGGCTGCTGCACGTCGACGACGACACCCTGCGCTTCGCGTGGTTGCTCGACGGGGTGGAGACCACCACCGAGTTCGCCCTGCGCGCGGAGGGCCCCGAGACCACGGTGCTGACGCTGAGTCAGAGCCACTTCGACTTTGCCGAGACGATGAGCGGCAGCAGCATCCGCGGCGTGCTCCAGACCTTCTGGAGCCTGTCGCTCGCCAACCTGGCCGCCCACCTGGAGGGCGACCCGCTGCTGCCGAAGGTCGACTTCAGCTCCGCCGAGATGCGCGGCGAGCTGCTGATCGACGCGCCGACGGCGAAGGTGTTCGAGTCGCTGACCGACTCCGAGCAGGCCAGCGCCTGGTTCGGCTACCCGATCGGCATCGAGCCCTGGGTCGGCGGCCGCTACGCCATGGGTGGCTTCGAGTCCGGTCACGCCGCCAAGGTCGTCGACCTGGAACCCGGCCGGAAGCTCTCGGTCGACTGGGGCCCGATCGGCGTCAGCACCTGGGAGTTGGCCGAGTCGCAGGGGAAGACCAAGCTGACCTTCGTACAGTCCGGCTTCGACGAGCAGAACCCGCCGTACGCGGGCTGGGCCGGGTCGGTCTCGGGGCTGTTCGAGCTGCGCCGGTTCCACGAGATGAAGGACTGGCAGCCGATCTGGCTCCCCGCGGAGGTGCCGGGCCTGGAACCCGAGCCCGCGAAGGCGACGAGCTGACGTACGCCCCGGGGCGCGCTCCGGCCGGAGCGCGCCCCGGGCAGTCGGAAGTCGCAGGTGATAGTCGGGTCTCTGGTGGGTACTGGGGGGCGATGTTCTTCATCTTCGGACTCCGCACCAAGGTCAGCCAGTCCGGCGTGGTGCAGCAGGTCTGCCGCAACTGCCACAACCAGGCCGCGCAGGTGATCACGCGCCGATCGACGAAGTTCAGCCTGTTCTTCGTGCCGCTCATCCCGATCCGCACCCGCTACGTGCAGCAGTGCACCTTCTGCGGCGTCCAGTACGACATCTCCCGGTCGGAGGCCGAGCGCCTCCCGGTCGGCTGAGCCCACCGATGGCCCGTTTCCTCTGCTGGCTGATCGGCCGGCAGCCCGCCGTGCCCGCGCCCGTGCACACCGTCTCCCGGCCGCCGTGCACCCCCGGCCGCCGCCGTCGTCGCCGCGACCGCCGGCCGCTGGCCGGCACCGCCCTGCCCCGTTCGCCCTGGAACCGCTCCGCCGGGCGCTGACCGATTCGTGATCCGCCGAGGCGTGGCGGACTGGTGGGGCCGTGCCAGGATGTGGCGGTGTCGTACCCCCCTCATGCGTCGTACCCGCACATGCCGGGCCCCGTGACGCCGATGGTGTACCCCCACCCGATCGCGCCCCCGCCCGGCTACGCGGTGCTCGCCGTCACGGTGAACCGTGGCCCGTACATCGTGCCCGCCCCCACCACGAGCAAGTTCAAGGTCAGCGGCCAGACGGTGCCGATCCCCGGCGAGGGCACCTGGTACGTGGTGATTCCTCCCGGGTCACTCGACGTGCGGTACACCGACTTCATGGGCCTGCCGCTGATCACCACCACGCTGGTCGCCCATCCCGGCGCGGCCTACCACCTGTCGTTCCGCTTCGGCGGCTGGCGCAACCGCGCCTACGACGGGTACGGCACCGACGTGACGAAGTTCGGGCTCTGGTCGAACTACAGCATCGCGCTGGTCACGTTGGGAGCCTTCGGGCTGATCTGCTGCGGTTTCCTGGGGCCGTTCACCACCCTGCTCTGAACCGGTTCCGCACGGCCCGGCCCCGGGCTGACGGCTGCGGCGGGTGCCACCGGCCGGGGCGGCGCCGGGCGCGGGCGGCGGCGACCGCCTATCGTGGCGGATCGTGACGAGCACCGAGGAACGACTGGCCGCGATCCGCGGCGGCGTGCCACCGAGGCGGCACAACGCGCGCACCATCGCCGCACTGACCGGCAACCCGGGCTGCACCCGGCGGGCCGTGCTGGACGGCGCGGGGGTGGACAAGCCGAAGCTGGCCGAGCGGATCGGCTTTCCCGCCCGGTTCGGGCAGTCCCGGTTCGCCATCACCCGGGGCAAGGCGTTCGAGGCGCAGGTCAAGGCCGACGGCGGCGCCGAACTGCTGCGGCTGGTCGCCGAGCGGCTGGGCGTACCGGTGCCGGCGGCGGCGAGCTGGACGGACCTCGGCGACGGCGTCGAGGACGACACGGCCGCCCGGCACCGCCGCTCCGCCGCGCTGCTGACCGGCGCCACCCCCGGCGGGACGGATGACACCGCCGCACTGTTCGACCACCCGCTGCTCGGGCTGGAGGTCGCCGGCCGCCGGGTGCACCTGGAGCCGGATCTGGTCGCCGCCCGGCTCGCCGGCCGGTTCCACGTCGTCGAGATCAAGTCCTTCCCGGTGGTCGACGGCCAGGCAGACCCGGCCAAGGTGTCCGGCGCCGCGATCCAGGCCGCCGTCTACGTGCTGGCCCTGCGCGAGCTGCTCGCCGCCGCCGGCCACGACCCGGAACTGGTGTCGCACGACGCGGTGCTGGTCTGCCCGCGCGACTTCGCCCTCCAGCCGGTGGCCAGCCTGGTCGACGTGCGCAAGCAGCTGCTGGTGCTGCGCCGCCAGCTCGACCGGATGGCCCGGGTCGACGCGCTGCTGGCCGCCGTGCCCGGGGACTTCACCGCCGACCTGACGGTCGAGCCCGCGGCCCTGCTCGCCGCGCTGTCGCAGGTGCAGGCCCGCTACGCGCCCGACTGCCTGGCGGCCTGCGAGCTGGCGTACTTCTGCCGGCACGAGGCGCGCGGGCACACCGGGGCGCTGGGCCGGCCGGTCCGGGAGGCGCTCGGCGGGGTCGCGGAGGTCGACGACGTGCTGGCGCTGGCCGCCGGCGAGCGCGCCCCGGAGCCCGGGCAGGAGGAGGCCGCCGCGCTGCTGCGCGCCGCCGCCCGGCTGCGCGCCGACGCCCTCACCGGGAACCCCGCATGAGTACGCCCCGCGCCTCCCACCCGGCCGCCCCGAGCACCGGGCGGGGTGGGCCCGCGTGAGTACGCTCCGCGCGTTCGCCCGGGCCCAGGCGCTCGCCGCCGGGGTGGCCCAGCCGGTGGCCACCGTCCGGCACCTGCACCTGTCCGCGCGGCCGCTGGTGCTGGTGCCGCTGGCGATGGCCGGCGAGGCCAACGCGCCGCTGGCGGCGCTGGTCGGCGACGCCCCGGACGCGGCGCGGCTGCTGATCGTGCCGCAGCCCCGCAACCGTGACCAGCGGTTCGCGTTCGCCGCCGAGCTGGCCGGGATCGTGCTGCCCTACCTGGACGGGTTCCGGGGCGTCTCCGAGGCGGTGCCGGTCGACCGGGGCAGGGACGTGCGGTACCGCCACGTCGACGCCCCGCAGCTGCTGGTGCCGAACCCCGCCGGGATCACCTTCCTGCGGCTGTTCGGCCGCTCCACCCGCTTCCGCCGGCCCGACGGGGACTATCCGGTGCACCCGTCGGTGCCGGTGCTCGGGCGCTGGCTGACCTTCTTCGCCGAGCGGGCCGAGCACCCCGGCTCGTCGGCGCTGCTGGCGATGACCGACGCGCTGGCCCTGCACTGGGCCACCGGGCAGAGCGTGGTGGAGGACCTGCACCTGCCGGCGCTGCTCGGCTGGATCGACCCGCCCGCCGGGCTCACCGGCGCCGAGGCGGCGGCCCGGGCCGAGGACCCGGCGACCTGCCCGCCCGCCGGCCCGGCCACCGACCCGGACTTCGACAACCGGTCGCTCGCCCCGGCCATCGCCGCGTACGCCGCCGCCGGGGACGACCCGGTCGCGCGCGCCGGGGCGTACGCGGAGCTGGAACGGCTGCTGCGCGATCAGCTCGCGCCCACCTGGGAGCTGATGTGGCGCGGCGTGGGGCTGCTGCGCGGCCTGCCTCCGGGCGCCCGGGTGGCCGGCCGGTGGGACGGCGACAAGGACGCCTTCACCGGCTACGCCGAGCACGTCGACGCGGGCGGCGCGCCGCAGCCCCGCCGGGACGGGGCGGTCGCCGCCGCCCAGCGGCTGCACCGGCTGGAACGGGCCCTGACCTCCTACGCGGTGCAGCGCGCCTACGACGACCCGCTGGTGATGGCGGAGCACCGGCTGACCGGGGAGGCGTTCGTCGGCGAGGTGACCCTGGCGGACCCGAAGCGGGTGGACGACACCGGGAAGCGGCCGGTGCTGCGCCCCCGGATCCAGCTGGTCACCACCGAGCCGGTGTCGGTGTCGACCGGCGCGACGCTGTACTCGCCGGCCCGGCCGGCGCAGAAGGCCCGGGTGGTCTTCGTGACCCCGGCGGCGGACGGCAAGACCGAGGTGGTGCTGGAGCTCTCCGGCGGGATGGGCCGGGGGCTGACCGCCCCGCCGGGCAGCGTGCCCGAGGTGGGGGAGCGGCTCTGCTACACCACCCTGTCGGACGCGTTCATGCCGGCGGGGGCGTTCCCGGCGGTCGAGGAGACACCGTGGACGCACGGTGGACCGCCGGATCTGGCTTGACCCTCACGTAACGGCAGGCGGGAGCCTCGGTGGCGGAAGGGAGGGAACCATGGCCTACACGGTGGGACAGGTCGCGAAGGCGGCCGGCGTGACCGTGCGGACGCTGCACCACTACGACGGGATCGGACTGCTCTCGCCCAGTGGCCGCAGCAGCACCGGCTACCGGCGCTACGACGACGCCGACCTGGACCGGTTGCAGCACATCCGCTACTACCGGGAGCTGGGGTTCCCGCTGGAGGAGATCGCCGCGATCCTCGACGACCCGGCGAGTGACCGCGCGGCGCACCTGCGTCGCCAGCACGAGCTGCTGTCCGTACGGATCAGGAAGCTCCAGGAGATGGTCGCGGCGATCGAGTTCGCGATGGAGGCGAGCAAGTTGAACATTCCACTCACCCCGCAGGAGCGGTTCGAGGTCTTCGGCGACTTCGACCCGGACGCGCACACCGAGGAGGTCGAGCAGCGCTGGGGCGACACCGACGCGTACCGCCAGTCGAACGAGCGGGTCGCCCGCTACACCAAGGACGACTGGCTGCGGAACAAGGCCGAGAACGAGGACTGGGCGCGGCGGTTCGTCGAGGTGATGGCATCCGGGGCGCCCGCGGACGGGCCGGCGGCCATGGACCTGGCCGAGGAGCACCGGCAGCTCATCAGCCGCTGGTTCTACGACTGCCCGTTCGAGCTGCACGCCTGTCTGGCCGACATGTACGTGTCGGACGAGCGGTTCACCGCGTACTTCGAGACGATCAGGCCGGGGATGGCCGCGTACCTGGGCGAGGCCATCCACGCCAACGCCATCACCCGCGCCTGACGCGCGGCCGTACCCGGAGGTCAGCAGTGTTCATCGTCGCCGGCAGTCTCTACGTCGACCCGGACCAGCGGGACGCCTACCTGGCCGACTGCGTGGAGGTCGTCCGGCAGGCGCGGTCCGCGCCGGGCTGCGTGGACTTCGCGATCGGCGCGGACCTGGTCGAGCCGGGGCGGATCAACGTCTACGAGCGCTGGGAGTCCGAGGAGCAACTGCTCGACTTCCGGGGCTCCGGACCCTCGACGGAGCAGGCGGTGGCGATCCGCGGCGCGGAGGTGCACCGCTACCTGATCTCCGGGGTCGAGGCTCCCTGACGGGGCCGGCCGGTCGTCACGGCGTCCGGCCGGCCCCGGCGGGTCAGGCCCCGGGGTGAGGCGGCGCCCTACCGCTTCGGTGGGGCCGGCGCCGGTGCCGGGGTCAGGCCCGGGGCGAGGCGGCGCAGCGAGGTGAACGTGGGGACCAGCGCGTCGTAGAGCCCGGCGAAGAGCGGCAGCAGGGCGGCGTAGGTGGCGGCGGCGGCCGGATCCGGGCGTGCCGTCTCCTCGATATGCACCAGCTGGGCGGCGACCTCGATGGAGGGGATCAGCCCCAGCGCCTCCATGCCGAGCATCGCCGCGCCGAAGCCGGAGCCCTCCCGCGTGGCGGGGAAGTGCACCGGCACGCCGAGCACATCGGCCAGCATCTGCCGCCACAGCGGGCTGCGCGCGAAGCCGCCGCTGGCCCGGATCTCCCGGACCTCGTTGCCGGCGGCCCGCACCGAGGCCAGCACCAGCGCCAACTGCTGGCAGACGCCCTCCAGCGCGGCCCGCACCAGGTGCGCCCGGCGGTGCCCGTGGGTCAGCCCCACGTACGCGCCGCGCGGCAGCGCACTCCAGTGCGGGGCGCGCTCGCTGAGCAGGTACGGCAGCATGATCAGCCCACCGGAGCCGACCGGCGCCAGCGCGGCCTGCGCCAGCAGCTCCTCCTCGGCGTCCTCGCCCAGCTCGGGGGCGAGCGCGTCGCCGGTCCACTCCAGCACCACGCCGCCGTTGTTGATCGCCCCGCCGACCACCCAGCGTTGCTCGGTCAGCGCGTAGCAGAACACCCCGCCGAGCGGGTCGACGCCGGGGCGCTCCACCATCACCCGCATCGCGCCGCTGGTGCCGATCGTGCAGGCCATCACGCCCGGGGCGACCGCGCCGAGCCCGAGGTTGGCCAGCGGGCCGTCCCCGGCGCCGACGACCACCTTCGTGTCCCGGGGCAGCCCGGTCGCCGCAGCGGCCTCGGCGGTGAGGCCGGGCAGCACGGTGGTGGTGGGGACCAGCTCCGGCAACTGCTCCGCGGTGATCCCGGCGACACCGAGCGCCTCCTCGTCCCAGGAGAGCTGGTGCATGTCCATCAGCCCGGTGGCGGAGGCGACCGAGTGGTCGGTCACCAGCGCGTCGCACAGCCGCAGCAGCACCCAGTCCTTGATGCCCACCCAGTACGCCACCCGCCCGAACAGCACCGGCTCCTGCTCGGCGAACCAGAGCAGCTTGGGCAGCGGCGCCATCGGATGGACCGGGGTGCCGGTGCGGCGGTGCAGCGCCAGCCCGGACGGGACCGCGCGCAGCCGCTCGGCCTGCCGGCTGGCCCGCGAGTCGGCCCAGGTGACCGACGGGGTGAGCGGGCGGCCGTCCGGGTCCAGGCCGATCAGGCTGTGCATCGCCGTGCCGAAGGAGAGCCCGGCGACCGGCCGGTCCAGCTCCGCCACGACCACGCGCACCGACTCCAGCACCGCCGCGTGGATGTGCCGCGCGTCCTGCTCCGCGTAGCCGGGGAAGGGTTCGTCGAGGGGGTAGCCGACCGAGTGGTGGGCGAGCTGGGCACCGTCCAGGTCGTACGCGACCGCCTTGGTGCTGGTGGTGCCGATGTCGACGCCGATCACCACCGGGCGGAGCGGGTCGCCCACCGGTCCCACCCCCTCGTCGGCCCTGGCTGCCGCCGACGTTACCCAGCGTCCGGGGGGTCCGTAGGGGGAACAACCCGGTTTCCCGGTCGGGTCTTCCTCGGCACGCCCGCGCCCGGCGAGAATGCCGGTCGTGTGAACTTCTCACACGTCCACCGGACGGGAGGAAGTCCCGATGAGGCCAAGGCCGCTCTGCGCACTGGTCACCGCCCTCGCCACGGTCGCCACCACAGCGGTCGCCGGCGTCCCGCCGGCCGTCGCGCGGCACCACGACGGCGGCTATTCGGCGGAGATCCGCCGGGCGTCGTACGGCGTCCCGCACATCACCGCCCGCACCTTCGCCAGCCTCGGCTTCGGCGTCGGCCACGTCCAGGCCGAGGACAACATCTGCGTCATCGCGGAGAAGACCGTCACGGTCAACGCCGAGCGGTCCCGCTACTTCGGAGCGACGAGCCCCACGGACGCGAACGTCCGCAGCGATCTCTTCCACCGCAAGGCGATCGACGACCGCACCGCCGAGCGGCTGCTACAGGGGCCCCGCGACGGCGTGCACTCCCCGTCCGACGAGGTCCGTGACCAGATCCGCGGCTTCGTCGCCGGCTACAACAGCTATCTGCGCCGCACCGGCGCGGCGAACCTCACCGACCCGGCCTGCCGGGGCAAGCCGTGGGTGCGTCCGCTGACCGAGCTGGACATGTGGCGCGCGAGCTGGGCCAGCATGGTGCGGGCCGGCTCGCGGGCGGTGCTCGACGGGATCGTCGCCGCCGCCCCGCCCACGGCCACCGGCCCGGCCGCCGCCCTCGACGCGCCGGGCGCCGCGGCGGTCGTCGCCGCCCGTGACGGCGCGCCCGCCGGCGTCGGCAGCAACGCGTACGGGCTGGGCGCGCGGGCCACCACGCACGGCGGCGGGATGGTGCTGGCCAACCCGCACTTCCCGTGGGAGGGCGCGGAACGCTTCTACCGGATGCACCTGAAGGTCCCGGGCCGCTACGACGTGGAGGGCGCGGCGCTCATCGGCGACCCGATCATCGAGATCGGGCACAACCGCACGCTCGCCTGGAGCCACACCGTCTCCACCGCCCGCCGCTTCGTCTGGCACCGGCTCGCGCTGGTCCCCGGCGACCCGACGTCGTACTACGTGGACGGCCGGGCCCGGAAGATGACCACCCGCACGGTCACCGTCCAGGTGCCCGCCCCGGGCGGCGGCACGGTGCCGGTCAGCCGCACCTTCCACGACACCCACTTCGGTCCGGTCGTCGTCGTCCCCGGCACCTTCGACTGGACCACCACTGCCGCGTACGCGATCACCGACGTCAACGCGACAAACAACCGGGCCTTCGACGGCTGGCTCGAGATGGGCCGGGCGAAGACGGTCCGCGAGCTGAAGCAGGTGCTCGACCGGCACCAGTTCCTGCCCTGGGTCAACGTCATCGCCGCAGACGCCCGGGGCGAGGCGCTCTACGCCGACCACTCGGTGGTGCCCCGGGTCACCGACGAGCTGGCCGCCGCCTGCATCCCCGCGCCGTTCCAGCCGCTCTACGCCAGCAGCGGCCAGGCCGTCCTCGACGGCTCCCGGTCGGCCTGCGCGCTGGGCCGCGACCGCGACGCGGCGGTGCCCGGCATCCTCGGCCCGGCCAACCTGCCGATCCGGTTCCGCGCCGACTACGTGACCAACTCCAACGACAGCCACTGGCTGGCCAACCCGGAGGCGCCGCTGGAGGGCTTCCCGCGCATCGTCGGCAACGAGCGCACCGAGCGCAGCCTGCGTACCCGCCTCGGCGTGGAGCAGGTGCGGGAGCGGCTCGCCGGCACCGACGGGCTGCCCGGGCGGGGCTACACCACGTCCCGGCTCTGGCAGACGGTCTTCGGCAACCGCGCGTACGGCGGCGAACTGCTGCGCGACGACCTGGTGGCGTTGTGCGCCGCACAGCCCACCGCGACCGCCTCCGACGGGACCACTGTCGACCTGCGGGAGGCCTGCGCGGCGCTGAAGGGCTGGGACCTGCGCGTCGACCTGGACAGCCGCGGCGCGCACCTGTTCACCGAGTTCGCCCTGTCGGGCGGCATCCGGTTCGCCGACGCGTTCGACGCCGCCGACCCGGTGCGCACCCCGAGCCGGCTCAACACCGCCGACCCGCGCGTGCTCACCGCGCTCGCCGACGCCGTCCGCAAGCTCGCCGGCATCCCGCTCGACGCGCGCCTGGGCGACATCCAGACCGAGCCGCGCGGCGACCGGCGCGTCCCGATCCACGGCGGACGCGCCGAGGCCGGCGTGTTCAACATGATCATCGGTCCGTTGGCGCCCGGCGTCGGCTATCCGAAGGTGGTGCACGGCTCGTCCTTCGTGATGGCCGTCGAGCTGGGCCGCAACGGCCCCTCGGGGCGGCAGATCCTCACCTACTCGCAGTCGAGCAACCCGAACTCGCCCTGGTACGGCGACCAGACCCGGCTCTACTCGGGCAAGGGCTGGGACACGATCAAATACACGGAGGCGCAGATCAAGGCCGACCCGAACCTGCGCACCTACCGGGTGGGGGAGGGCCGCCGCCACTGACCCGCGATCGTTCGCGCCCGTCCGGTCACCGCGACCGGGCGGGCGCGAACGCGTTCACGGCCGGGGCAGCCGGTCCCGGCCGCCGTCGGTCGGCGCCCGACGCGCCGTCGGGCATGCCCCGCGCGCCGTCGACACGCCCGACGACGCGAATCGACTCGACGAAATCCACCTATCGTCCGTTTTCACCCGTCGTTCGGCCATTTTGCCCGTTGCGGCGTGTCCCTGTCGGCCGTTGTCACCGTTGACAGTGGTGACACCCCGGTTGGTGGCCTGCACGGCGAAGGAGTCGGCATGGCAAGGACTGATTCGACGGGTTCCACGTGGCGGTACCGGTGGGTGCACCGGCAGAACGAACGGCGGCGGCGGGAGTTCCGCAGCGCCGACAAGGCATGGCGACGACGCGACGACGAACTGCGCCGCCTGCGTACCCTCGCCGAGGAGTTCCAGGGCTCGGCCGCGGCGGGCGCCGGCCTGGCGCTGGAGCTCGCGCCCGACGAGGTGGTGTTCTGGGTGCTGCCGGCCGCGCAGCTGGTGGAGGTGCGACACACCACCGTGCTGCCCGCGCCCGACCTGACGGTCGCCCCGGCGGCCGCGCCGCCGCGGCCCCGCAGACCGGACGGCGTCCGGGTCGCCGACGCCGGCATGGCGGTGATCACCAACCGCCGGCTGGTGCTGCTCGGCGGTCGCGGCCGGCGCGACTGGGCGTACGGGAGGATGACCGGCCTGGCCCACGACCCGCACGCGCCCGTCACCCTCATGCAGGTGCTGGACCGGCGGCGCACCTCCGGGCTGATGCTCCCGGCGGACGTCGCCGCCGACTTCCGGTTCAAGCTGACCCTGGCCTTCGCCGACGCCATCGAGCAGCGCGGCGCGGTGCTCGACCAGCTCGACGAGGCGATCGCCGAGCACGCGCAGCTCAAGCCGTTCCGGCCGCAGATCGCGACCCCGGCGCAGGCCCAGCCCTTCGCGTTCGTGCCCGGCGGCCGGCGCACCGTGGCCGTCGCCGCCGGCATCGCCCTGCTGGTGCCCGCCGCCCTGCTGGACACCGATCCCGCCGACCCGACCGGCTCGGAGGTCGCCGTCGCCGCGACCCCCGCGCCGACCTTCGTCGCCCCGCCGGTCGCCCTCCCGGCCGCGCAGGCGAAGGCGCCGCCCGCCGCCTCGAAGCCGCGACGTGGCACCACCGCACCCACGCCGACGCCCGCCCGCGAGCGGCTCTGCGGCGCCCCGACCAACCCGATGGGGTACGACTTCTGCGGCGGCGAGCGCATCCGCAGGCCGGCCGTCGAAATCTGCGACTGGTTCGACTGCGTACCCGAGTTCTGGGCCGGCCGGGGCCACCTGGTGCAGTGCGGCGACGGCTCGGTCAGCCTCACCGGCGGGCGGCGCGACGCCTGCGCCCGGCACGACGGAGTGCGCCGCACGGTCTGGCGCTGACCACCGGGCCGGCCACCACCGGGGCGATGGAACGCCATCCGAGGGATCCGGGGTGGCGCGGAAGTCGCATGATGTTCCCTGTGATCTACCTCCCGAGCAACCAGCGTCGCAAGAAGAAGAGCCGTTTCGACAACTGCGACGCCTGCAACTGCGACATTCCCTGCTGCGACCTGGGGCTCTTCTCCACCCTGCTGACCCTGGGCGCGCTGGGCGCCCGGCTCGTGTCGCCCGGCCGGGCCTCGGCACCGCCGACCGTCGCCGCCGGGCGGGCGCCGCTGGTGGACCGGGCGGGGCGGGCCGCCATCCTCGGCTACCGGCGCTGGCTGTCGCACCGCTGGCCCGGGCAGTGCCGCTTCACCCCGACGTGCAGCGCGTACGGGCTCGCCGCCGTGGAGCGCCACGGGCTGGCCGTCGGCGGGCGGATGGCGGCCGACCGGGTGCGCCGCTGCCGGCCCGACGTGCCGCACGGCACCCCCGACCCGGTGCGCTGACCGGAGCGCCGGCGCCCCGGACCGCTGTTTGCCGGGGCGCCCTGAGCTGCGGGGATGCCCCCATCACGTGCCTCGGGATCGGTCATGATGGCAGGATGGAGATCCGCTCCGACGACGGTGCCCGGGTGAGGATCCGGCCGGTGGGCTACCAGCCCGGGGTCGAGCCGCCGGACGACCCGGACGAGGCGGCGGACTGGAACGACTGGCTGCTCGTCGAGACCGACGCCCGCACCGCCGACGGGCAGGCCTGGTCGCACCTCGAACCCTGCCTGACGGTGGCCGAGGCGTACGCGCTGGCGGGCTGGCTGCGGCAGCAGGCGGAGACGACCGGTGACCCGGCGGAACCTTCGGCGGTGGCCCGCTTCACCGAGCCGAACCTGGCCTTCCGCACCCGGGTGCTGCGCCGGCGCCGGCTGGCGCTGACGGTCGAGTTCTCGTACGAGTCGCTGCCGCCGTGGATGCGGCGGCAGCCGCCCGGCGCGGTCTACCTGTTGACGCTCACCGTCTCCGCCGACGCCCTCTCCACGGCCGCCGAGCAGTGGGCGCGCGAAGCCGACGCGTACCCCCGTCGCGTCGCCTCCTGACCGCTCAGTCCGGTGGGGTGAGGTCGGGGACGGTGAGTGAGCCGTCCGGGCCGAGGGGGAAGCCCGGGTTCCAGGCGATCTCCCAGACGTGCCCGTCGGGGTCGGCGAAGCAGCCGGCGTAGCCGCCGTAGAAGGTCTCGCGTGCCGGCACGGTCACCTCCGCCCCGGCGTCGGCCGCCGCCGTCAGCAGTTCGTCGACGTCGCCCCGGGAGCGGACGTTCTGCGCCAGCGTCGTCCCGCCGAACCCGCCCGCGCCCCGGTCGGGCACGCCCGCGTCGGCGGCCAGCTTCTCCCGGCTCCACAACACCAGGGCCAGGTTGCCCGCCTGGAAGAAGACGGTCTCCTCGACCTCCTGGCCGCGCCAGCCGAGCCGCTCGTAGAAGGCGCGTGCCCGGGCCACGTCGGCGACGCCGAGCGTCACGAGGCTGATCCGCTGTTCCATCACCCGACGACCCTCCACGTACGACCCGGCACCGTCCACCGCCACCGTAGCGTCGAACCGCCGGCCGTTCCGGCTCCGGTGGCTCAGCCCCGTCCCGTCATCCGGTCGGCGAGGCGGCGCAGCGCCGGGGCGGCGGCGAGCAGCGTCTCGCGGTCCGGGGCGTCCAGCTCGGCCAGCGCGGCGCCGAGCAGGTCGCGCCGGTGCCGCCCGTACGCGGCCATCCGTTCCCGCGCCGCGTCGGTCAGCTCCAGCCGGGCGGTGCGCCGGTCGGCCGGGTCCCGCTCCCGGTGCAGCAGCCCGGCGGCGGTCAGCTCGCCGACGAGGGTGCTGACCGTGTTCGGCGCGGTGCCCAGCCGCCCGGCGGCCTCGCGGACGCCGATTCCCGGGTGCCGCTGCACCAGCCGCAGCACCTCCACCTGGGCGTCCGGCAGGGCGGTGCGGCCGACCCGCTGGATGGCCGTCCGGCGCAGCATCCGGTGCAGGTCACCGAGCGCTCCGCCGAGCTGGTCGACCGTCTCGTCCGTCACAGTCAGGCCCTCCGACGCCGAAATAGCTCTGTAGTCAGAGCTATCGTAGCCGGGCCGAGCCGTCAGTGAGGGGACCGCCATGCCGCACGCCACCGCGCCGCCCGTCCGACCGGACGAGCGCGTCGCCGCGCCCACCGGGCGGGCCGCCGTCGTGCTGCTGGTGCTGCTCGGCACGCTCACCGCGTTCGGGCCGCTCTCCCTGGACACCTACCTGCCGGCGTTCCCGGAGATGACCCGCGACCTGTCCGCCAGCCAGGCGCAGATCCAGCTCTCGCTGACCACCTGCCTCGTCGGCATGGCCCTCGGCCAGCTCGTCACCGGCCCGCTCAGCGACCGCTTCGGACGGCGCCGGCCCGTGCTGGTGGGCGTCGCCGCGTACACCCTGCTGTCCTTGGTGTGCGCGGCCGTGCCGTCGGCCGAGACCCTGGCCGCCGCGCGGCTCGCGCAGGGCTTCGCCGGCGGCATGGGCGTCGTGGTCGCCCGCGCCGTCGTGCGCGACCTCTACGCCGGCCGCGAGGCCGCGAAGTACTTCTCCCGGCTCACCCTGGTCTTCGGCGTCGCCCCGATGGCCGCGCCCGCCTTCGGCAGCCTGGTGCTGCGCTTCGGGGACTGGCGTACCGTCTTCGTCGCCCTCGCCGTGATCGGCGCGCTGCTCGCCGCCGCCGTCGCGTGGCGGCTGCCGGAGACACTGCCCGCCGCGCGGCGCAGCACCGGCGGCCTCGCCGCCACGGCCGCCGCCGGCCGCTCGCTCTTCACCGACCGGATCTTCCTCGGGTACGCGCTGGCGCAGGGCCTCGCCTTCGCCGCGCTCTTCGCCTACATCTCCGGGTCGTCCTTCGTCTTCCAGGACGTCTTCGGAGTCTCGGCCGGCGCGTTCAGCCTCATCTTCGGCGTCAACGCGCTCGCCCTGGTCGCCGCCGGCCAGCTCAACGCCCGCCTGCTGGACCGCTTCGCGCCCCGCACCCTGCTGCTGCGCCCGCTGGGCGTGGGGCTGCTGGCCGCCGCCGTCCTGCTCGCCGGCGCGCTGCTCGGCAGCCTGCCGCTGGTGGCGGTGGCGCTCTTCGTCTTCATGGGATCCCTCGGCATGGTGATGCCGAACGGCACCGCGCTCGCCCTGGACCGGCACCCCGCCCACGCCGGCACGGCCGCCGCCCTGCTCGGCACCATCCAGTCGCTGGTGGGGGCGATGGCCGCGCCACTGGTCGGGCTGGGCGGCGAGGGCAGCGCCGTCCCGATGGCCGTGGTGCTCGCCGGGGCGGCGGCCGCCTCCCTCGCCGTCGTCGGCACCCTCGCCCGCACCCGCCGTTAACCCCTCGCCCGGGTCCGGCGGTCGGCGGTAGCGTGCCGGCGTGTCCCGCTCCGTCACCCTCGTCCTGGTCGATGCCGCCGGCGCTGCGCTGGGCGCGCTGCCGCCGTTCGACGTCCCGTCGCCCTGGTGGCAGGAGGTCGGCCCCGTCGTGGCCGAGGCCCGCCGGCGGTACGGCGTCGAGGTGGTCGTGCTCCGCCTGCTGACCGGCGACGCGCCGCAGCCGATGGGCGGCACGGTCACGTACCTCGCCCAGGTCGACGGGCCGCCGGCCACGCCGCTCGTACTGGCGAAGGTGGACCTGTCGGCGGACCCGCTGCGCGCCCCCTACGCCGAGCCCGGCGGACCGGCGCGCAGCCTCGCCTGGGCGACGGCCGAGCTGCGGCGGCTCGGCCGCCCGGCGCGGACCGTCGTCCAGCAGCGCACCTGGAACCTGTCGGCGGTCTGGCGGCTCGACGGGCCGGGCGGCACGGCCTGGCTGAAGCAGGTGCCGGTGTTCTTCCGGCACGAGGCCGCCGTGCTGCGCTGGCTCGGCCGGGCCGCGCCCGGGAAGACGTCGACGCTGCTCGCCGACGACGGCGACGGCCGGATGCTGATCGAGCACGTGCCCGGCGAGGACCGCTACGGCGCACCCGTCGAGGAGCGGCTGGCGATGGCCGCCGACTTCCACCCGGTGCAGGTGCGCTCCGTCCGCGACGTGGCGGACCTGGTCGCGGCGGGCGTGCCCGACCTGCGCGCCGACGCCCTGCCGGGCTGGATCCGCGACCGGCTGGTCGGCTGGGACACCTCACCGGTGCGGTCCCTGCTGGCGGGGCTGGCGGCGCGGCTCGACGAGGTGCGCGGGTGCGGGCTGCCGGACACCCTCGTGCACGGCGACCTGCACCCCGGCAACGTACGCGCCTGCGATGGGCGGCACGTCGTCATCGACTGGGGCGACGCGTTCGTGGGCCACCCGGCGTTCGACGCGCTGCGGCTGGTGGAGGGCCTTGCGGACGACGTCGCCGCCCCGGTGCTCGCCGAGTGGTGCGCGCGGTGGCGGGCCGAGGTGCCGGGGTGCGAGCCGGAGCGGGCCGTGGAGTTGCTGCGGCCGGTCGCGGCGCTACGCCTGGCGGCCGTGTACGCGATGTTCCTCGACGGCATCGAGGCGAGCGAGCGGGTCTACCACGCCACGGACGTCGACACCTACTTCGCGCAGGCGCTCGCGCAACTCGGGCCGGCGACCCCCAGCGACGGCTACGCCGTCAGGTAGCACCGCGCTGGCTTCGCGTCGACTGTCGCGTGTCTGACACTGCCGATCCGCCCGGGTGCCTCAGCCCGCTCGGGACGGGCGCCGCGCCGGGTGTCGACGCCGGAGCCGCTGTTTCCGCTCAGCAGGGCAAACGCCGGATCGCCGGCAAGTAGTTGCGCGTGCGCAATATCGACTCCGTAGGTAATTGACGGCGGGAACAGGTGAGCCGAGGCCGGCCGATCGGTGGAACCTCGGGGGGTCCCGCTGGTAGGACTCTTGTGGGTAGGGTCCGGGGACCGCCAGTGGGGAGGTGGGAGCCGTGCGTCAGCGCGGAGGTGACCGACTGCTCGTACGACGAGCCCGCCTGCCGATCTCCTGACGACAGGTCGATCCGTCCCGTCCTGGCCGGTCCACCCAGCAGAACCAAAGGTGCCGCATGCTTTCCCGCTCCACGTCCTCGACCGAATCGCCCGCACTCATCCGGGACCGGGCCACCTCGCTGGTCGAGTACCTGATGGCCGTGCGGGCGCAGCTGGAGAAGCCGGCCCGGACGGTTCCCACCGCCGACGCCTTCTGGCAGCACGACTTCCCCGCGCACGCCGCCTGCGAGGTGGGCGTCTCGACCGACGGCGCCAGCTGGCTGCGCGTCGGCCTGCCCGCCCCCACGAGACCGATCAGGACGCCCACGGAGTTCACGCCGTACCTGACCGGCGCGCCGTCATACGCCGTGGAACCCCGGCTCGTCGGCGACGAGGAGACGGTCGAGCGGCTCCAGGAGCGGTTCGCGCAGTGGCGGGAGCGGGAGTGGCGCCCCTGGGCCGACCAGACCCGGCGTACGGAGGCGACGCGGCAACTGCACCGCAGCCTGTTCGACCTGAAGCACCGCGTCGACATGGACGCCGCCACCCACGAACTGGTGTGGGGCCACGGCGTCATCCGCACCGACGTCGCCGGGCACAGGGTGCAGTACCCGCTGGTGGTGACCCCGGTCGCCATCGAGTTCGACGCCGACCGGTCGATGGTCACGGTGGCGCCGCAGGGCGCGCCCCGGCTCCAGACCGACCCGCTGACCGGCCTCGACGAGCGCTACCTGAGTCAACTGCTCGCGCTGGCCGGCTCCGGCGGTCAGCTCGACCTCGACGTCTGGCACGACCTCGACCGCGTCGAGTTCTTCGAGCGGGCGCTGCGCCGGCTCGGGCACGACCCCGTCGTACGGGACAGCGGCGCGGCGGCCCCGGCCGGCCCGCACGTCCACGACACCGGCGTGCTCTTCGTCCGGCCCCGGCAGCGGATGCTGCGCCGCTTCCTGGAGGAACTGCGCGCCCGGCTGCTCGCCGGCGACACCGCGAGCATCGGCTCGCTGGCCGCCATCCTGGCGCACGAGCCGAGCAGGCTGGAGATGCCGCAGGACCAGCCGGCGCGGTGGGCGCCGCTGGGGGAGCGGCTGCTCATGCCGCTGCCGACCAACGAGGCACAGGAGTCCATCGCGCGCCGGCTCGCGCAGCACCGCAACGTCGCCGTGCAGGGCCCGCCCGGCACCGGCAAGACCCACACCATCCGCAACCTGATCTGCCACCTCATGGCGCACGGCAAGCGGGTGCTCGTCGTGGCGCAGAAGGAGGACCCGCTGCGGGTCCTGCGCGACGGCCTGCCGAAGGAGATCCAGTCGCTGTGCCTGGCGGTGCTGGGCCGCTCCACCGACCAGCTCGTGCAGCTCCAACTGGCCGCCCGCGAACTCTCCGACCGTGGGGCGACCCTCGACAAGCGGGGCGAGCAGCAGCGCGTCGACCGGCTGCGCCGGCAACTGGAGGAGGCCGAGCGGGACCTCGGCCAGGCCCTCGGCGGCCTGCGCACCATGGCCGAGAACGAGTCCGCGCACCACGAGATCGACGGCATCCGGCTGTCGCCGAGCGACGTCGGCAACTGGCTGCGGGAGCGGGCCGACCGCTACGGGGACATCCCCGACGCCCTGGCGCCGGACGTGGCCGCGCCGCTGGGCGTGGAGGAGTTCACCGAGCTGCTCGACATCGCCCGGCGTACCGTCCGGCAGGACCGCACCCAGGCGCTGCGGCACCTGCCCACGGCCGCCGAACTGCCCGCGGAGGCCGCCGTCCTCGCCGGCCGGCGCGAACTCGCCGCCGCCCGCGAGGAACTCGACCGGCTCGCCGCCGCCGGGGCCGTCCTGCCGGAGGTACGCGCGTTCGGCCGGCCGGCGCTCGACGACCTCGTCGGGCAACTGCGTCAGGCGCTGACCCTGCTCGCCGGCCGCGAGGGGGCGTGGACCGACCGGCTGGCCACCCTGCTCCAGGCCGACCCGAACTGGCAGACCATGTGGCAGGACCACGTCGCGGCCTGCCAGCGTGCGCTCACCGAGCTGACCGCGGCGACCCGGACCCTCGCCGGCCACCAGGTGAGCGTGCCCGAGGCGCAGCTCGCCGAGCCCCGCCGCCTCCTGGCCCAGCTCGGTGAGCTGCGGCAGCGGTTCGCGACCGGCAAGGGCGTCAACCGGCTCTTCCAGAGCACCCTCGCCCGGCTCGCCGCCGAATGCCGCATCGACAGCGAGCCCCTGCGCACCACCGAGGACGTCGACATCGTCGTCGCGTACGTCACCCGGCTGCGGCTTCGGCAGGAGCTGAACACCCGGTGGGCCGAGTGGCGGCAACTGCTCAACCTCCCCGCCGACCTCGGCGACCAGCCCGACCTGTGGGTGGGTCGGCTGCTCACCGACGCCGCCACCGCGCTCGACTGGGACCGCCGCCGCTGGCCCACCCTGCACGCCACCGTCCGCCGCCTCGTCCCCCGGGCCGAGCAGGCGGTCGACGTACGCCGGCTGACCGCCCTCGCCGACCTGGTCACCCGGTGCGCGACCGTGTTCGAGTACGACCGGCTCGTCGCCGACGAGCGGGCCCTCGGCACGGTGCTCCAGGAGGGCATGTCGCGCACGGACGCCAGCGAGCTGTGGCGGCTGCTCGACCAGAGCCGCCAGCGCGCCGACCTCGAAGGGTGGGACGGCATCCTCGACGAGGTACGCCGGCTCGCCGCCCTGCGCCCCGACGCGCAACGCTTCGCGCAGCTCACCGAGCGGCTGCGGCCGGTCGCGCCCGGCTGGACCGCCCAGATCGAGGACGGCACCGCCGTCGCGATCGGCGGCACCGGGGCCGACTGCCCGCACCGCTGGCAGTGGCGCCGCGCGCAGACCTGGTTCGACACCGTCGTCGGCAGCGTCGACCCCGTCGCGCTGGGCCGCCGGATCGAGCAGACGCGGGAGCGGATCCGCCGGCTGACCCAGGAACTCGTCGTCGCCTCGTCCTGGCTGGAGGTGTCCAAGGCGCTCGACGACCGGCGCCGGGCCGCGCTCGCCGACTGGACCACCGCCCTGCGCAAGATCGGCAAGGGTACGGGCAAGAACGCCGCCCAGTGGCAGGCGCACGCCCAGCGGGCCATGAACTCCGCCGTCGACGCCGTGCCCGTCTGGGTCATGTCCGTCGACCGGGCCATCGAGCAGTTCGCCGGCGGCGCCCACTTCGACGTCGTGATCGTCGACGAGGCGTCGCAGGCGGACATGTTCTCCCTGCCGATCCTCAGCCTCGCCGAACGGGCCGTCGTCGTCGGCGACGACCAGCAGATCGGCCCGCAGCTGTCGTTCGTCGGCACGGTCACCGGCCTGATCAACTCGCACCTGGTCGACGTGCCCTCCGCCGAGCACTTCGACCCGGAGAGCAGCCTCTACGACCACGCCGTACGGCGCTCGCCGGAGCGCATCCTGCTGACCGAGCACTTCCGCTCCGTACCGGCGATCATCGGCTTCTCCAGCCAGACGTACTACGGCGGCGAGATCGAGCCCCTGCGCACCGACCGGCCCGCCGGCATCGGCGACCCGGTCATCGCCGTGCACGTGCCCGAGGGCATCCGCCAGGACCTGCCCACCTACGGCAACGTCAACGTCGCCGAGGCCGAGGCCCTCGTCGAGCGGGTCGCCGCGATCGTCGCCGACCCCGCCTACGAGGGCCGCACCATCGGGGTGGTCAGCCTGCTCAGCACCAGCGGGCAGGCCATCTACCTGCTCACCCGCCTGCGCGAGGTGGTGGGCGAGGAGGAGATGGAACGACGCCGGCTGCGCGTCGGCGACCCGTACACCTTCCAGGGCGACGAACGCGACATCGTGCTCGTCTCCACGGTCGTCTCCCCGCACAACGGCATGGTCTCCGCCTTTACCAAGCGCGACCACCACCGGCGGGTCAACGTCGCCGCCTCCCGCGCCCGCGACCAGCTCTGGGTCTTCCACTCCGTGCAGCCCGCCGACCTGCGCGAGGACGACGCCCGGGGGCTGCTGCTCACCTACTGCCAGAACGTCACCGCCGCCGACGAGGCGTACGACGACCTGGAGAAGCGCTGCGACAGCGACTTCGAACGCGCGGTGCTGCGGCGCATCCTGACCCGGGGATACCGGCCGCTGCCGCAGTACCGCATCGGCGGATACCGGATCGACTTCGTCCTCCCCGCACCCGACGGGCGGCGGCTCGCCATCGAGTGCGACGGCGACGCCTACCACGGGCCGGACCAGTGGGAGAGCGACATGCGCCGGCAGGCCGTGCTGGAGCGGGTCGGCAACTGCGTCTTCGTCCGCATCCGGGGGAGCGTGTTCAGCCGGGACCCGGAGGCGGCCCTGGAGCCACTGTGGGAGCGGATCGCCGAGCTGGGCATCGAGACCGCGTCCCCAACGACGGCGCCGGTCATCGACGCGGAGGTAGTCGAGGCGGCGCCGGTCATCGACGCGGAGGTCGGCGAGGATGCGCCGGTCAGCACGGAACCAACCCGCGCGACGTCTTTCGTCGCGCCCGCCCCGGTGCCCGCCGAGCCGGTCGATGACGTCCGGCCGCTGGCGGAGACGACCGGCGGCGATGGTTCCGTCGGCACCGAACCGCCGTCGGCGGCGACCGAGCCCGTCAGCACCGTGCCGCCGTCGGTGGCGACCGAGCCCGTCGAGGTCGAGCCCGTCCGTCCGATGCCGGCTGCCCGCGCCGAACCGAGGGGCAGCGGCGACAAGGAGCCGCGCGGGGCCGCAGTTCCCCCGGCGAGGCCCACGCCGACCGCAGTCGCACCGCCGGCAGACGAGTCGGCGGGGACGCCGGACGACGGCATGGTGCCCGTGCCCGCCGGCTACCGGAACGTGGCCTGGCTGCGGCCGTACGAGGCGGTGGCCGCCCTGGACAGCTACCAGCACTGCCGCGACGTGCCGGTGCGGCACGAGGGCAAGGTGCTGGGGTGGGCCCGCTACTACGACAGTGCCTCCGCCGAGGCGCGCAAGTACCGGGCCAACGTCCGCGTCGAGCGGGCACATCCGAACGGAGCGCGGCTGGTCTGCTGGGTGCGCCCGCACGAGGCGAAGGCAGTGATCGCCGCGGCGTCGATGAAGCGCGACATGCCGGTGGAGGACAGTCGCGGCCGGCACGCAGGCCTGGTCCAGTACTTCCCGGCCGCCAGCCCCGCCGCCGTGCGCTTCCGCAGCGTCACCCGGTTCCTGCGGTTGTCGGGCGGCGAGAGCCGCGACGCCCGCCCGGCCGCGCCGCCGGTCCGGCCCGCGCCCGAGCCGTGCGGCCCGGGCGAGTCACGGCCCGCACCGGCCGGGCAGGGGACGCCCGCCCGCCGGGAGCTGGAGGAGACGCTGCACCAGGCGATGGTGCGGGCGTACGACCAGGAGGCCGAGCCGGCGGACGAGCCGGTCGAGGCCTCGGCCGACCGCCGGGCGCTCGAAGCGGCGTTCCACGAGGCGATGGTGCGTACGTACGAGCGGGCCCGGGACGAGGCGAACTACCACGCCAGCCTGCTGCTGCGGATGGTGACGGAGAAGGGCGGCCTCGCCACCGCCCGGCAGCTCCTGCACCACCCGCTGGTCTCCGACGGGTTCACGGCGCTCTGGGAGCGGGGGCGGGTGGACCTGACCGCCGAGGCGGTGGTGATCCGGCCACGCTTCCGGCCGCTGTTCACCGACGAGGAATTGGCCATCGCCAGCAACCGCGTGGTGGACGCCTCCGCACACGCGTCCTGACATCAGGTTCGCGCAGGTCGGGGACTCCACGGCATAGCATCAGCGCTATGACGATGAGTGATCGCGTCGACTGGAGCGACCTGCGTGACCGCCGGATGGCGGAGCCCGGAGCCGCCGAGGCGTACGAGGCGACGCGCATCGCCTTCGCGCTCGGGCAGGAGGTGCGGCACCTGCGGGAACACAAGGGCTGGAGCCAGAGCCAGTTGGCGAGGTCCGCCGGCATGACCCAGTCCGCCGTGGCCCGGTTCGAGGCAGGCGGCACCGTGCCGACCCTGCCGGTACTGGAGCGCCTCGCACGGGCGCTCAACAGGAAGCTGGACGTCAGGTTCGCTCCGAAGGCCGACGCTGTTTGAGTGTTCCCTGCCATGTCTTGAGGTCAGGAGGTGTATAAGTATTACTCAAGGAGGGTGGGTAATGCTTATATCGGCATCTGTGTGGCAAGCCCTGACCGAAGCTGGGGTCACGCTGGTCCCTCGTGGTGCCGACCGCGTCGAACTGAGCTACGCGGGCGCCCGTGCCCAACTGACTGTCGTTTCATCGCCGACGCCACTGAGCCCCAGCAACATCGCGTCGTTGACCAGCCGTCATCCAGAACCGTGTCTGATCGTTGTCCCGGCGGCTTCACCGGCCGTGCGGCAAGCAGTCGATGAAGCCGAATGGTCATGGTTGGTTGATACCGGGCAGCAGGTGACCGGCACCGTACGCATCGACGGAGCGAAAATCGTGCTGCGCCCTCCGCCGCAAGCCGCCACGCGATCCGCTAAGCGGGGTCCGGTGCCGTGGGGGACCTTCACCCTGGTCCGCAGAATGATCCAGCGCCCGTACGCCAGCCAGCGGGAACTGGCCGCCCTCGCCGGCGTCTCCCAGCCGCGCGTCTCGCAGGCCCTGAACGCCCTGGCTGACCAAGAACTCGTCCGTCGTACCCCCAATGGATGGATCGTGCGGGACATCGATGAGGCAATACGTTGGTGGTTGGAGTCCTATCCCGGGCCGGGCGGGATCAGCACCCGGTGGTACGGGATGGCGCCAGCAGTTGAGCAGGCTCGGAGGGTTGTCGCGTTGGTCGGGGCAACCGAACCGACTGCCGTCGTGGTCTCCGGCGATGTCGGTGCAGACGTCATCGCTCCCTGGCGCGCCCCCATCCGTGCGGTTCTCTATGGCCGAACCGGAGCGAATCTGGAGGACGCCGGCCTCGTCCCCGCCGGGGGCGATGAGGCAACCCTGGAGTTCAACGTCCCGAGGGACCCGGGCCTGTGGCAGCCTTCCGGCTCGGCGACGCCAGTCACGAACAGCCTCCCGCTGGCCGACCCGCTGCAGATCCTGTGGGACGTGCGGCGTTCGCCGGGCCCCGACAGCGAGGAAGCGGCGCATCGCGTGTGGGACGTTCTACGCCGTCGTCATCGTGACCGAAGGGATGTGGCATGACCGGGCCGACATCGTCGAGCGCGGACCCGAAGGCACCGAAACCGGTTTCGGTCGTCTCGACCAGCCGGGCCGCGGATACGGGTTTCCTGACTCTTGCCGACCTGGCGCAGATCACTACCGCTCTCGGTCTGGACTACCGGATTGTTGGCGGGCACATGGTCACGCTGCTTGTGGCGCTCCATGGCGTTTCCGAGCAGGTGCCGCTGCGTGAGACGGCTGACGCTGACTTCGCCGCACTGCCGAGCGTCATCGCTGACCCTCGCCTACCAGGCGCTCTCCTCGAGCGTGGCTACCGATCACGGGAGGCCGCGAACCGGTTCACCCGTGACAGCGCAGACGAATATGGGCAGCTCAGCCTGGTGATCGACATACTTGCGCCGTCTTATCGGGGCGCGCTGGTGCCCAACCAACGGCACGGCGACCTGGTGGTCGACGAGGTCCCTGGTCTCGTCCTCGCCCTGCACCGGCCCGCTGAGTTGCTGGATGTCGACGTTCAACTCACCAACAAAGGCCATCTGAGCATGTGCGTCGCACTCCCGGACGTAACGTCGGCGTTATGCCTGAAAGCGCTCGCTTACCGCGGACGTTTCGCCCCGAAAGATGCAGTCGATCTCTGGCGCCTGATCCATGCGGCACATGCGGCCGGGTTACGTACCGCTGATTGGCCGGTGAGCATCACGGGGCGTCAGGCCGCAGATGTACTGCACCGCTTCTTCGGCACGCCCGACGCGGCAGGCCTCAAACAGATGTCGTCGAGCATCGCCGACCGCACCCGGATGCGGGCGTTGGTCCGAGAGATAGTGCCAGCCGGATAGCTTCACAGGCTCAGGCGGCGATGGTGCGGGCGGTGGCGTACACGTCGGCGGGAAGGGCGTGTGCCAGTCGCCAGATGATGCGCATGGGTCGGTCGCCGGTGTGCTCGCGGTAGGTCATCGGGCCGGCGTAGAGATAGGCGGGCGCGCCCAGGTCCCGGTCGGCGACCCGGGTCTCCCGCACGAAGAGGTGCACCGTCGAGCCGCGCGAGGCGTGATGGATGTAGCGCTGGCCGGTCGCCGAGGCCGACGACGTGGTGCTCTGCGACTCCCACTGGAACAGGCTGTCGGTGATGGCCCGGTCGGCGTACATGGTGGTGGGGGAGTAGTGCGCCTCCGACTTGACCAGGGTGACGAAGAAGAGGTCGGCCTGGGCGTCGGGCAGCCACTTCACGCCCTCGCGCAGCGAGCCCGGGTTCGGCATGCCGAAGGCGGCGCACGCCTCGTTGCGGCTGTAGCGGGCGTGCACCCGCAGCGGCACCTCAGCCGACAGCGGCTGCGGGGTGACCCGGTGGATCCGGTCGCGCAGCACCTCGGCCACCTGCCGCAGCTCGGTGCAACGGGCCGGTTCCGCCCAGAGTCGCGCCAGCCGCTCGTTTCGCGAGGCCAGCGGCGCGTTCGGCCCCCACAGGTCGAAGTGCAGCATGTCCCACAGCCGCCCGGCGTCCGGCCGCTGGCCCGTCGCCACCCGGGTCAGCAGGTCCAGGCGGTCCGGGTCGTCGAGGTGCAGCATCCGCCCGATGGCCCGGCCCAACTCCCGGTCGTCCGGCCCCGGCGTCGATGACTCCAGCCCGGCGAGCCGGCGCAGCCCGGTCCATCCGCCGATGGTCGCCGACCGGTACACGTCCTCGATTTCCACGCCGGTCTCCCGCAGGAACTCGGCGAGGCTGACGTCCCCGAGGTGCCGCAGCTCCGCCAGCAGGCCGTTCTTCGACGTCGGCATGACGGTACGCAGGTTGTCGAGCACGACTTTGCGGGCGACCGGGTCGAGCTGGATGTGGCAGCCGCTGGGCAGCGACGGGAAGTCCTGCTCGACGGCGTCCCTGATCTCCCTGCGGCTGACCCCGGTCAGGGCGCGCCAGCGCAGGTCGAAGCGGAAGTTGGCGTGCTGCCCGCCGATGAAGTCGAGCACCGTCAGGCAGGGCTTGTCGTCGTCCAGGCGCAGCCCCCGGCCGAGCTGCTGAAGGAAGATCGTGGCGCTCTCGGTGGGCCGCAGCATCAGGATCGTGTCGACCATCGGCAGGTCGACGCCCTCGTTGAACAGGTCCACGGTGAAGAGCACCCGCAGCTTGCCGGCCTTGAACTCCCGCAGCAGATCCTGCTGTACGGGCCGGTCCACCTGAGAGGTCACCGCCGCAGACGGCACGCCGTGCCGCGTGAACCACTCCGCCATGAACCGGGCGTGGGCGATGCTCACGCAGAACCCGAGCGCCCGCATCCGGTCCACGTCGACCGTGTCGCGTACCGCCTTCAACACCAGCCGCGCCCGCGCGTCGTTGCCGGTGTAGAGGCCGTCGAGCTCGCCGAGGTCGTACCCCTGGCCGCGCTTCCAGCGCAGGCGCGACAGGTCCACGTCGTCGTGCAGCCCGAAATACTGGAACGGCGCGAGTAACTGCCGCTCCAATGCCTCCCACAGGTGCAGCTCCACCGCCACGCGGCCGTCGAACCACCGCCGCACATCCCGACCGTCGGCCCGGTCGGGGGTCGCCGTCAGCCCCAGCAGTACGCGCGGCCGAAGCCGCTCCAACAGGTGGGCGTACGTCGGTGCCTCCGCGTGGTGGAACTCGTCGACGATCACCATGTCGTACGCCTCGGGGTCGATCTCCCGCCGGTGCAGCGACTGGATGGAGGCAAAGACGTGCCGCCACCTGGTCGGGGTTTTGCCCCCGACCAGCGTCTCGCCGAAGCTGCCGTCGAGCATCACCTGCCGGAACGTCGCCAGGCTCTGGGTGAGGATCTGCTCCTGGTGGGCGACGAAGAGCAGCGAGTCGACATGGCCCTTGCGGTGCAGGCGCCGGAAGTCCAGCGCCGCGACGACCGTCTTGCCGGTGCCGGTCGCCATCACCACCAGGTTCCGGTGCCGGCCGTGCACCTGCCGCTCCGCGTCCAGGTCGGCGAGGATCTCGGCCTGGTACGGGTACGGCCGCACGTCCAGGTTGGCGATCTGTGTGGGCGAGTCCTCGCGCCGCTCCCCGCTGAGGGCGTTGCGCAGCCGCTCGGCGTCCCTGCTGGCGTCGTAGCCCTCGAACGCCGGGTCGTTCCAGTAGTCCTCGAAGGTCGCGGTGAACGTGTCGATGACGTGCGGCTGCTCGACGTTGGAGACGCGCACGTTCCACTCCACGCCGTCGATCAGAGCGGTCTTCGACAGGTTGGACGATCCGACGTACGCGGTAGTCATGCCGTTGCGCCGGCGGAACAGCCACGCCTTGGCGTGCAGGCGGGTGGTCCTGGTCTCGTAGGACACCTTGATCTCGGCGCCCAACTCGGCGAGCCGATCGAGGGCCCGCTGATCGGTCGCGCCGAGGTAGGTCGTGGTGATGACGCGCAGCTTGCCGCCCCGGGCGATCAGCTCGCGGATGGCGGGCTCGACGATGCGCAGGCCGTACCACTTGATGAACGCGCAGAGCAGGTCGACCTGTTCTGCCGACGCCATCTCGTGGGTGACCTCGTGGCCGATGCGGGGCTGGTGGCGACCGTTGACCAGCAGGGCGCCGGTGGAGAGCGGGGTGGTGGGGCGTTGGGGGAAGGCTGGTTGCGCGGGTGGGGTAGGTGGGGCGGCGATGGCGTGCAGGAGGTGCCTGGCGTCGGTCACCTGGTCCTGTGGTGTCGACGCCTGCGGGCTCTCGGCGGCTATGGCGTCGGCGATGCGGTTGGCGAGTTGGACCTGGCGGTGGAGCTTGTCATCGCCGTTGGAGACGGCTTGTAGGGCGCGGTGGGCCAGGGTGGCGATGTGACGGGCGAGGGCATCGGGGGCGTCAGCGGGGTCGAGCTTGTGGTGCTGGATGAGGGCGGGGTCGACGTGCTGGAGGTGGTCCGCCAGGTTATGGGTGATGAGGTGCTCGTAGATGCCCTGCTCAAGATCCGTCACCCGGGCAAAGTAGCTGATCGTGGGCTTTGTAGCGCCGTCCCCAGGCAGATTGACTTGAGCTGTCGGATTAACGACAGGATTACCTTACCTCTTTCCAGTACGTGCATGGCTCGGCATCTTTGCTGGTAACCACTGTCTGTGGTTGCTACGGCAGCTACTGCTTGAAGTGCGGAAACGGGAGCCTTGCCGAGTTGCCGCTGAAGCAACACCGCTCCAGAGATCCGTAAAGGAGCGAAGACTGTAGATGGGACGGATGGTGGTTGACTTCGCTCCGATCCCCGGCTTCCATTAGCAGGCCCCGAGACCCTTCTAGAGAGTGGCTGATGTGTATCAAGGGCCGGGTTCCTTCAGAATGGAACTGGAGTGCCTTGGAGTAGCCGTGTCTGTGAACGTGTAAGCCGTAAACTTGCCACCAAAGTCGCCGTCGACGAAACCCTCGCGCCTTTTCGAGAGATGTAAAGCGGGACTATTGGCGCGGACAGCTCAAACAATCTGGAGAAAATATTCTAATGACCACGAACCCGACCTATGCCGAGGTTAGGCGACTTATTGCGGCAGCGAGCTCGAGCTCAAAAGCTATCACCTTCGTCGATCGACTCTTCTCTGCGGGATTAATTATTTCTCCTGTACTGCTAGGCCCTGCCGCAGTCCCTCTTCTCGCTCTATTTGACATGAAGAGCGAGCTTATACTCCAGGTTAGAGATGCTGCACGTGCCCTCGTTGGGAAGGGGGAGAGTTTCCTGGACCGAAGTGGATCTCTAGCTGCAGGGCATATGCTGATTAGCTATACAGCATTCTTTTCTGCCTTGGACGACTCAATCGGACCAATTATGTCGTCACTAAAGCTCTCGGGTGAGGACCGAGAGGCTGTGGTAAGGCGTACCGCCACCGTCACCCCGACGTTCTTGCAGGACCAGCCAATGCATGACCCGTATGCGGGCTTACCGCCGGTATCCTTGCCGCACCCGGCTGCCAATTTCGCCAATGAGGACGACGAGCGACGCATATTATATCTAGGGATGGCGAAAGAGCTTGCCCGTATTGTGGGAGAGCTTGATTCTTGGAAGGTTCTACCGAAAGCTAAGCGCGAGGCGTTCAGGCGCGGAATAAGTGGCTTGCCAGACCTCGCTATGCGTTTTTACTATGCCCAGTATCTCGACCTCATGTTAGAAAGTCGAGAGTTCTTTGCCTGGGCTGCGGTGTATGAGCATGCCAAAACGCAGTCCTTAGTCATCGAAAATTCTATCAATCTTAATGCCCAGCTGAATGCAGTGTTATCTTCCAACGAAGGAATCGACATCGGGTTGCGTCGATTGGAAGCCGGGCTGGAAGCGGTTAGGGCGAGCTCAACCGTTGATAACCTGGCGAATATAGCTAACCGGGTGGCCGAGGCCCTCGCCAGAACCTATTCGGCCCGGATTAACGAACTGGTCATCAAGGATGACTACGCTGAGGAGGTTGGCAAAACAACACTGCGTTATCCTAGTAAAGTTGAAGCCTTCATTCCTCAATCGTATCGCAGGTTGCGATACGAGAGTCGAAGTGTAAACCTAGAAGACGAGCGATTGTGGGAGGCAATCAGGCAAAGGAACGATCTGGCGGCTTTCATGGTTAGCTACCTAAGCTCGCCGTATAGTACAGAAGCACCTCTGTTGGTTCTCGGTCACCCTGGCTCTGGCAAGTCACTACTAACGGAAGTGGTTGCCGCGAGGCTTGCTCCGCCAAATTTCAATGTCGTTCGGATTGAGCTGAGAGACATCAACCCGGAGACGAGCTTTCAAAGTCAGATTGAGGATCAGATTCTTCAAGATTCTGGATTCGAAATCAACTGGGCTACCTACGCCGAGAGTTTGACCGACAATCCGTTGGTGATCATCCTTGACGGTTACGACGAGCTGCTTCAAGCTAATGGCCGAATATTCAGCAATTATTTAGAGCAGGTTCATAAGTTCCAGCGACGGGAATCGGCAGTTGGCCGTCCCGTGCGAGTCTTGGTGACCAGTCGGATCACGCTGATCGATAAAGCGGTGATACCGATTGGCTCGTCGATCATGCGTCTAGATGAATTCGATAGCAGTCGGCAGCAGCGATGGATCGCGCGGTGGAATGACCTAAATCATAGCTATTATGCTGCCTCTGAAATTCAGCCCTTCAGTTTGCCTAAAAACTCTAGATTGCTGGCTTTGGCGCAACAGCCGCTTCTACTGCTGATGCTTGCTTTGTATGATTCCCAATCAAACCAGCTCAGGGATGCCAAGCTTGATCAAACGCTGCTATACCACAGTCTGCTGCAGCGATTTATCGAGCGAGAACGAGCCAAGGGCGATAATGGCTCGAACTTCAATGCATTGTCTCCAGCGGAGCGGAGGGCTCAGGTAGACGTTGATCTACAACGGCTCGGCGTGGCTGCAATCGGGATGTTCAACAGGAAGTCTCTGCACATAAGTCGTAAGGACCTGGATTCGGACATCGCTTTCTTCGAGACGGGGCAGGCGTTCCCGGTCAAGGCAGGCGCCGTTGCTCTCACGCAAGCCGACCTTCTGCTAGGAAGCTTTTTCTTTATCCACGAGTCAAGAAGCAAGTCGGGCGATCCAGACGACTTCTCTCGTGGTGAGGCCGCAGCCTTCGAATTCTTGCACAATACCTTTGGAGAGTTCCTCGCGGCAGACTTCATCCTGCGTCGAATCTTGGTCCTAACCGACCTTATCGCCGGGCTCCGAGCCAACCCACGTCTGGCGGCGGCGCTGCACGAGCAACTGACGCTCCTCGACAAACACTGGTTCGCGTGCCTCTCTTACTCGGTGCTGCATAGCCGCCCGGTGGTACTGAATATGATTCGTGAATGGCTGCCGCATCGGCTTGCTGAATTGAGACAGGACGCGTCTGATTTCTATGTCTCTCTCGGCCTTATAATAAACCGACAACTGGACGAGATCCTGAATACCACCCCGCCTGCCTGGTTCTTGCAAGGAAAAGATAAGACGCCATTTGAGCGGCTGCCACTACTAGGTCACTTATCAACCTACACTGTGAACCTGGTGCTACTGGCTGCAGTGCTTAATGAACCAGGATACGATTTTTTGGATGCGTCGGGTGTTGATGATGGCGGCCCATGCAAGTCGTGGGATCGTTTGGTGAACCTGTGGCGGTCATGGTTCGATTTGAATGATATGGCCGGGATCGCAGCGATAGTTTACGCCGAGCGAAAAGTGGGTCTTGTCCGAGTCTTGGCTCGACCGGAGTTCTCGCTTCAGGCGAGCCGTTCATCCGCCGAGACGCTCTTTAACGTGAACACCGCGTTGGCCGAAGACCTTGCCGGAGGCCTAAGTGGTTTAGGTTTGGCCCGGCTTCAGGGGCTACCTCGACGCCAGGCAGAGAGGGCTTTGGCCGATCTAGGAAAAAGTGATGTCAATGTTGATCTCGAGAGCCTAGCTCAGATTGCCCGCTATGATGAGAAGAAACTTGCCGTCTGGGAGGACCGTCTTCGCGATGTTGTAGGATTCTTGGCGAGGAGTCCGGAGGGGCTGATGCCTGGTGCGGCGCTCGAGGTTCTGGCTGCACTACGACTAAGCGGACTCCCAGAGTCTCTAGAACGCCTAAGGCCGGTAAAAAGCAAAGACGCTCCTCGCAGGCTTAGGACTCTCTCTCGGTACGAGGCTACTCTCGTTATTGAGGTTAAATCTCAGCTCGAGCCCTTGTGGCTGCGCGACCTTTTGCGGGACCTGTCGCGAAGTACTCCAGACTTCTTGGCGCTGCCGCTTGGGGCTCCGCTACTGCGTGTCGCACGCACCAATCATCACGCTTGTGGCTCCTGGCTAACTGATGCCTTGGAGAAGGCCGAATTCGAGTCGGTGAGAGATGTGGAGACGGCGGTCGAGCTTGTTCTTGCATGCGTGGAGGGGAATGACAAAATGACCGGTCTGGCAGATATTGTCCTATCCTCCAGGCTTTCTTCGTGGGACGACATGGCAGATGTTCCCGCTCTGTCGTGGGTCTCCCTTCTATGGGCAGCGGGCGCCAGTCGCACTCGGCTCCCTCGAACGGCTGCCGGGCTAGTTCGAGCCAGCGGCCAAGAGCTTGGATTTCGCGGCTTATCCTCTCGGGCGTCCGTGACGGCGCTCGCCTTGGATGCGTCCGCATGGCACCGCAGTGGAGTTATCCGAGAAAATAGAGTGTTATTCGTGCGAGAAAACAGAGTGTTATTCGGGGGCGGCAACGACTTACTCGGGGGCATCGTTTCGGTACTGCTTCGTGCCGCGCGTCGTTGGAGAGAGCCGCGGGGGATGATGCTGATCCTTGGCAGCATCCTTATGTTGGACGATGAGCGCCGCTGGGCTGTTGGGCGGGATCGCGACTTTTCTCATTCCTTAATGCTCGAATCGATCAAGGACCTACTTGCTAGAGCCGGGGGTGTTGATCATGCGAAGGCTTTGTCTGATTTGGCATGGCTCAGGGCCCATGTCCAGGAAGCTGCTATTGAGGATTAATTGTTTGTGGTTATAGCGTGGCGTCGCGGCGACTAGGCGAGAGGATAGAATGCGTGGTCCTTGCTTGAACCCCCGGGCTGAAACTCAAGGAGGCGCTATTCGGGCGATGGGGTATCTGTGCAGTCGAGTCCGCCTCGCCATTATAGGCTGCCGATACGCGAACTGCTGGCGGTTGGGCCCTCGGGTGGCTGCGGGGCCAGCGGCCGAATGGTGATAGCGATATGCGGGAATGATGCTCCGCGTTACGTCGGCGGCGTCAGTATTCAACATGCACCCGGTGGCGTTCTTGGTCAAGTGTTGGCCGAGAACGCCACCGGGCGACGCGATCTGGCTGCGTTTGCTGGCACTCGGTCTGGCGGACGCGCCGGTCATCGACCGGGGGCCGCGCACGGTGATAAGGCCGTGGCGATCTACGCGCACCTCAGCGAGTATCACGTTGGACAGCGCAAACGGTCTCCGTGGCCGGGAGTGTGACGTGACGGTGAAACTGCCGCTATCGGAACGGCCGGGTGTGCGACCTTCCACCTTCAATCCGGACAGTCCTGCGTCTGACGTCCCGGCACCGGCGCTGCCTGGTGATGGCGCGAGCGGGCATCGGCGGATTGCTGGATGCCCCCGTTCTCGACGGTGACGGGCACCTCGATATGCCGGTGAAGCTATCGGCGCCAGGAGAGTGCTTAGATGAGTCTGGCTCTCGTGGTCGAAGGCGGGAGTTCGGCGAACGGTCTCCAACGCGTTTTGTGGTCATTCTCCTGGACCGAACGGATACGGATAGCGAATTCGGCAGCGACGTGCGTCGAGGTGTCCAGCAGCGGCACAGCAGCGACGATCATCTTCAGCTCGCGAGCCTCGCGGAGGAGCGGCCAGAACGGATCGGAGGCGACGTCAAAGCCGTAGGCGGCAGCCAATGCACGGTGTGCCCCCATGCGTTCGAATCGCTCCTCGCCGACGGCAACCGCTGCCAAATCAACCTGCCAGGGACCGACGCACGTGGCATCGAAGTCACACGTTACGACCAGGCCAGACGATTCTCGAAGCAGGTTGCCAACGTGAGCGTCACCGTGGATGAGCTTTGGCTCTGCGCGCTGGTTCAGGGCATTGAGCCGAGGCGCGAGGCGGTCGCACCACTCCACCAGGAAGTCGCGGTCATGACTGTCGAGCCCTTCGGCATCGGCCAGCCGCCGGCGCGCATCCTCGATCGGATCCCAAACGGGAAGCGGAAAGGGGGGCACTTCGAGGTCGTGAAACGCCCGCAACGCCAAGCCGAGATCCTCCACGAACGGGGTAGGCGACTGTGGCTGAACGTAAGTCCAGATTGAGGCCACCAGGTCGCCGACCTCTATTGGCTGCTCGACGCCGGGCGCTAGGCGGACCGTCGGCGCGTTCATCTCAGCGAACCAGCGTGCGAGCTGAACGACCTTCGTCACTCGGTCCCGGAGCCGATGGGTGCGCGCAATCCGGATGACGATTCCTGATCGGGGCAGGGCGAATACAGCGTTGTTGGTCAGTCGTAGCAGCTGGGCGTCGTCGGCAGGGACGTCCAAGATCGTGGCGATCTGTCGCATTGCCGCCGTCATCGCCTCCTCGGAGAACCGCCTCATCTCGCCCTCGAGGCGTGAGTGGTGAGGCGGCGCTCGAACTCAGCAACCTGCGGAAGCCCTCGATGTCGTCCCAGGTCGCGGCGCAGGTTGACCACCCGATCGATCACCCGCTTGGAACTCATCGTTCGCGCCTGCTCCACGACGCGGGTACCTACGGCAAGCGCCCGCTCGGGCTCGTCGGCGAGGAACAAGGCGCTGCACAGCCCGGCCTCGTTGAGCACTGTGCTCCGCACGTTCGCCGGCCCGAAGGCGGCAATGGCGTCCTGGACCCAGCGCACCGCCTCGGGAGCATGTCTGCGATCCTCCCGCGCCCTGTCCCGGTACACGCGGCCATACTGGGCGAACAACTCCCCACGGTCGTAGAAGCCCAACCAGCCCGGCTCGCGCTCGCTGTTGATGCGCTCGAACTGATCGCTCGCCTTGCCGAGGGTGGTCACCGCGGACCGGTGGTCGCCGAGTGCCGCGACGGAGGCGGCTTCTGCGCCCCAGAGCAGGGCTTTGATCGCCGGGGTGGCGTGCGATCCGAGCTGCGCGTGAGCGAGTTGCAGCGTCGCCAGCGCGTCCCGATTGTGTCGGAGGTGTTGGAGCTGTTTGGCCTGCGAATAGCGGATCATCGCGGCCAGCGGAGCATCTCCAGCCGTCAGCGCGGCCCGCTCGCCTGCCACAAAGTGCCGCTGCGCGTCATGGTGCTGAACCGCGTCGAGTGCCGTCCAACCGGCCAGTTGTCGAGATGCCGCCACCGCTGCGACAAGGCGTGGGGTCAGCCCGGCTGGGTGGGACCAGTCGAGCATGCGGTACACCGACTCGGCGAATCGGGTCACCTCCTGGTACAGCAGCCCGCCGCCGCACTCGTAGTCGACTGAGCGATATAGCTCCAGTACGGCGTTCAGCCGAGCGACATCCGCAGCGCCGATTCGTCGGGGCTCGACGAAGCCGACGCCGCCAACAAGCCCAGCGCCTGCGGCGACGGCGGCGATGCCGGCCAGCAGTGCCCGCCGGCCCTCGTCCGGTCCCGAGGACTGCTGGTTAGACAGAGGAGTGACATCTACAGCGTTGTCACCGGCGTGGTGGGTCTTGCCCGGCAATGCAAACCACAGATGTGCCAGGGGGATACGAAGCACCTTTGCCCAGTGCGTGAGTCGATCCATATGCATGATCGGTGGTCCGTTCTCTACCCGGCTCAGCTGCGCCTGCGTGATCCCCAGCCACCCCGCCACCACGGTCTGCGGCAGCGCGGCCCGCCCGTGGTACGGATGGCACCGGTATGCCCGGATCGCCCGCCCGAGATGCCGCTCCGCCAGCGCCCGCCGCACCGGCTCGTGCTCCCAGAAGCTTGCCGGCACCATCGGTGGCGCGCTCAGCCTGTCCCGCTCGGCGGCCTGGCACGGCGCGCAGCGCCCGCTGTCGTTGTCGCGGGCCAGCCGTCCGCCGCACCGGGGGCAGTTCGCGTGTGTTACCGGCAACCTCGCCATGCGCAAGTGGCTCCGTCCGTTCCGCCTCGTCGAGCCTATCCATTCAAGCCACTCCGTGCAGGCTCGGTATACGCAGCGCGCATATTCGCGCGGTCGTCCACGCCGCTCGTCGCTCGTCCGGCAAGGACATGCCCTCATGGACGGGGCAGCTCGACAGGGCCGAACGCGTAGGGAGGCGAGCGACTCGAAGCCTCAGGCGGAGAGTGATTTGTCGGATGCGCAGCGTGTATCGCCCTCACGATCATCGCGGCATACCGGGAGCCCTGGCCGGAGGTGAGGGTGGACGCATGGCCCGGGGCGGGTGCTGGCTCCGGAACTGCGTCGATCCCCGAACGACACAGCTCCGCTCCCGCCCGCCCCGGCGCCACTCCAACCGTTGGCAAGGGGCCCTTCCTCTACCGAATCCGTTAACAAGGGCACCTTCCTTACACCCCCGAGGAGTTGAGCGTGAGCGTGCAGGAGGCGGTCGGGCAGTGGCTGCGGCTCGTGGTGGCGGGCGCGGAGCTGTCGCCGTACCTCATCGGGGTCGACCTGGAGCGGCTCGGCGCGCACCTGGCGGCGGGCCTCACCGCGGCCGTCGAAGGCCAGCCGGCGACGGACCCGTGGCGCGGGTTCGGCCTGTCGGAGGAGCAGCACCGGCGCATCGTCGACTACCTGGCGGGGGTGCTCTGGGCGCTCGACGAGCCCGACGACCGGATCGCCCGCGCCCGCCGGGCCTTCGCCGGCGAGGTGGGCGCGTGACCATCGCCGCCGCCTGGGAGACAGCCGTCGAGCGGGGCGCCGACGACTTCTGGTGCACGCTGGAGGACCGCCGCCCCGGCCTGCTGCCCGAACGGGACGCGCCGCTGATCTTCGCCGCGCTCGGCCGCCTCACCGTCGGCGGCGACGACCCGGCCGGGCGGGCGGCGCTGCTGGCGGTGCTCGGCCGCGCGTACCGCCAGCTTGGCCTGCTGCCGCACGCCGCCACGATCGGCGACGCACTGCTCGCCGCCGTCGCCCGCCATGCCCGCCCACTGTGGACGCTGCGGCTCGCCGACGCCTGGGAGCGCGCCAGCCGTCGCGCCGATGTGGCCGTGCGGCGAGCCGCCGCCCGCACCGAGGACGGCCCGGCCTGGTGCCCCGCCGAGGTGATCGGCCACGACCGGCCGTGTGACACGATCGCCATTCTGACCGTACGCCCCTGGCAGCGCCTGCCCTTCCGGCCCGGCCAGGCGGTTCCCGTCTGCACGCCGCGCCGGCCCGGCCGCTGGCGTTGGCTCTCCCCGGCCAACGCCCCGCGCCCCGACGGCACCGTCGAGCTGCACGTCCGCGCCGTTGCCGCCGGGGCCGTCGCCCACAGCCTCGTCCACGACGTACGCCCCGGCGAACTGCTCCACCTCGGCCCGCCGCGCGACGCCGGGCTGTGCCTGGACCCGTCCGCGCGGCAGGACCTGCTGCTCGTGGCCGGCGGTACCGGGCTGGCGCCGCTGCGCGCCCTGGTCGAGCAGGTCGCCGCCGCGCCCGACGGCCGGCGGGTGACCCTGGTCGTCGGCGCGCGCACCTTCGCGGACCTGTACGACGCGACGGCCCTCGACAAGCTCCATCATGCCCACGATTGGCTGACCGTCGTGCCCGCCTTCAGCCACGATCCCGGCGCCGAGCCCGCCGAGCAGGGCGACGCCCTCACGATCGCCCTCGACCACCGCCGCCCCGACGACGACGTGTACGTCTGCGGCCCGCCCCCGATGCTCGCCGGCGCGCGGCTGCGGCTGCTCGCCGCCGGGGTGCCCGCCGACCGCATCCACCTGCCGGCGGAGCCGCGCCCCGACGGCCGAGCTCCTGCGCGACCCTCCGAAGCCGCCGCGTCGGAGTCGCGACGACCACCGGGAAAGCGAGTCGGCTGTCGATGGATCCAATCGATCCTGAATGGACGACGGTGATGCCGCCGGGTCGGCCGAAAGCTTGGTGATCACTAGTATCGGCGCCGTGATGATCAAACGACGGCTCCCGGCGGTCCTGTTAGGACTGTTGGTGGCCTTCCCGACACTGGGCGTGCCTCCCGCCTACGCCGACGAGCACGAGACCGAACCCGCCGAGCCACCCAAGGTGGAGCTGGTCCTCGACGTCAGCGGCTCGATGCGCGCCAAGGACATCGGCGGGCGCTCCCGTATCGCCGTGGCCCAGGAGGCGTTCAACGACGTCGTGGACGCCCTGCCCGAGACGACGGATCTCGGCATCCGCGTGCTCGGCGCCACCTACGGCGGGGAGAACAAGAAGGTCGGCTGCCAGGACACCCAGCAGCTCGTACCGGTCGGCCCCGTCGACCGGGTGAAGGCCAAGAACGCCATCGCCACCCTGCGCCCGACCGGCTTCACCCCCGTCGGCTTGGCCCTGCGCGAGGCGGCGAAGGACCTCGGCACCGGCGAGACCACCCGACGCATCGTGCTCATCACCGACGGCGAGGACACCTGCGCGCCGCCGGACCCCTGCGAGGTGGCCCGCGAGCTGGCCGCCCAGGGCACCAAACTGGTGGTCGACACGCTCGGCCTCATCCCGGACGAGAAGGTACGCAAGCAGCTCGTCTGCATCGCCTCGGCGACCGGCGGCACCTACACCTCGGCGCAGAGCAAAGAAGACCTGACCCGGCGGATCAAGCAGATCGTGGAACGGGCCAAGGACACGCACACGAAGACGCCGGCGAAGGTGGCCGGCACCGACGTCTGCGCCAAGGCGCCCGTGCTCACCCCCGGTGTCTACACCGACCGGGAGCGCTTCGAGGAGCACCGGTGGTACCGGATCCCGGTCCAGCCGGGGCAGGAGCTTCGGGCCTCGGTGAGCATCGGCCTGGACCGGCCGTTGAACCGGGACTACGGCGTACTGCTGCGGGCCACCGCCACCGACGGGCGGGAACTGGTCCGGGGCAACGACGCCGGCAGCGGCCGTACCGACGTGCTGTCGACCGGCGTGCGCTGGTCGGCGGCGGATGACGAGGACGAGGAGGAGTCGGAGGACGACGACAAGGGCGGCGTCTTCACGGAGTCGACGGAGAAGGCTCCCGAGCCCACTGTCGTCTGCCTGGTGGTCAGCAACTCCTTCTCCGCGAAGGCGGGCGCCGGTCAGGCTCCGGGCATGCCGCTCGAACTGACCATCGACCTGGTCGACGCGTCGCCCGCCCCGAACAGTCCGGGCCTCGGCCGGGGCTGGGTGCTGCTGGGCGTACTCATGCTCGCGGGCCTGCTCAGTGGGTTGATCGTTGGTTGGCTGACCCGTTGGTGGGTAGCGGTCTGGAGGACCCGATGACGATGCGGAAGGCTCCGGCCCTGACCTCGGCCCACCGGGCGGCGGTGCTGCTCGCCGCCACCGGCATCGCCGTCGCGCTGCCGGCCGCCGCCGGCGCGGACACGCCCACCCCGTCGCCGGGGGCCGCCACCATCAACAAGGCCGGCACCTCGTTCCTCACCGCCGCCGGGATCAGCCCCGGCCAGCCGGTACGGGTCGGTGCCTCCGTGGGCGACTACCTGTACTGGTCGTTCACGGCTGCGGCGGGGGACACCCATCACGTGGCGGCCACCGTGTCGCTGCCCGCCGCGGCGAGCCGGAAGGGCGACTCCACCTGGACGGTCGAGGTCTTCGACGGGCTGCGCCGCCGGCAGGCGTGTGTGGCGGGGGCGCAGACCCCGGTGGCGTCGAAGAGTGCCGCCACCGTCGAACTCGACTGCGAGCTGCGCCAGGTGCGCTCGTGGGCCGAGCCGTGGTCCGGTGACCCGTTGCCGGGCACCTACTACGTCCGGCTGTCCGGCATCGAGTTGCCGGAGCAGGAGCTGGGCCTGCCGATCGAGGTGAGCCTGCTGGTCGGGGTGGAGTCCGACGGCGACACCGAGCCGGAGGGCGGCGACCTGAAGGAGCCCCTGGTCCCGGCGGTGAACCCGGGCAAGGTGCTCGCCGGCGATCCGACCGCCAGCACGCCGGCCCCAGGGGCGGCCGGTGACGAGGAGGACGGCTGGTTCGACTGGGTGCGGTGGCCGGGCCTGTCGTCCCGCTGGTACTGGACCATCGGCGGCGGCATCCTGGCCGCCGTCGCGGGCGTGGTCGGCTTCGCCCTGACCCGCCCCCGCCAGCGCGTCGGCTGACCGATGATGGCAGGGCGGGCATGACTGAACGGGTCATCCTCGCCCTGCCCCCAGCCAGGCTGCGCACGTGGATTACTCGGCAGCTTTGCGAAGGAAACACAGCTTCCAACCCACTCGACCGGATAGCAGAGTGTCGAGACCGGAACGGTCCGGCCCTGTGGTTGAGTGACCGGGGTCCACGACTACGCAGCCATGGAGATGTGATGACCGACGGGCTCCGGGAAATCGAGGTCAAGTACCGGGTCAACGATCCCGATGTGCTGGCCGACGCGCTCGAAGCCCGGGGAGCGACTTTCTCGAAGCCGGTGCACCAGGACGACCAGGCGTACGCGGCCGTCGGCTGGACGTACGGGCAGAGCAAGGCGGGCGCGGTGTTCGCCCGCCTACGGACGGAGAACGGGCGGCACGTCTTCTGTGTCAAGAGGCCGCTCGACAACGAGCTGGCCTGCCAGGAGCACGAGACAGAGGTGCTCGGCCGGGATCAGATGCACGCGGCGATCCTGGCGATGGGCTTCTATCCGACGGTGCGCATCGTGAAGACTCGCCGTACCGCCCGGCTCGGGCACATGTCGCTCTGCCTTGATGAGGTCAGCGGTCTGGGCGCCTTCTTCGAGATCGAGGCGATGGTCGGCGGGCAGCGCCCGGCCTCCGAGGTGCAGCGTGACCTCGACCGGTTCGCGCGCTCACTGGACGTGGAGTTGGAACGGAGCACCGAGACCTACGATTCGCTGCTCCGGGCGGCGCTGCCCGTCGGGGTCTGACCGTCGCTCCCCGCGCTCAGCAGCGCCCGGACCGGGCCGAGGAGCGCCGTGGCCACAGCGTCCGGTGACTGCTCGCCCACGTGGTGGACGTGCACCGCGAAGCCGGCCCTGCTCAGTTCTTCCGAGACCCGGACGTAGAGTTCCATCTCCCGCCGACCCGCCTCGGGCCCGCCACGGTGGAATCTGCTGTGGATCCCCCGCGCGGCGGCTCTCTCACGGGAGCGGGCCGGGTCGCCGGTGAGGATCACGGTCAGGTCCGGGCGGTCGGCGAAACGGTTGATGTCCCAGATGAAGGCCGGGTCGACCCCGTCCAGCCGCTGCAACACCAGTGAGGTCGCGAGGTAGCGATCACACAACACGATCATCCCGGCGGCAAGCGCCGGTCGGACCTCGGCCTCCAGGTGGTGATAGCGGTCAGCGGCGACCAGGCAGGCGAGGGTCAGGCCGTGGTAGTCGTCGGTCCCGTACCGTGCCGTCTCACCCAACTTCGTACGGGTCGGCTCCTTCGTCGGGTACACCTGCCAGCCCTCAGCAGCTAGCGCGTCGGCCAGTAGCGCGGTGGTCGTGGTCTTTCCGACGCCGCTCGGACCGTCCACGACGATGAACCGGCCGGTCACAGCAACGCCGATCGGTCGTGTTGGATGCGGGCCAGCTCGACGAGTTTGCGCCGCACGTACGGCAGCTCGACCTCGCCGAACTGGAGATTCACCGAGAAGTTGAACTCGTCGCGTTCCCGCATCGCTTCGTCCAATCCGTCGCTGGTCAGGTCGACCGCGCCGTAATCCAGCAGCTGGGCTGGGTCGTAACGACCGGTGGCCAGAAGCCGGTGCCATTCCGGCGTTCCTGGATACGGGCGGAACTCGAACACACTGGCCCGGAAGGAGCCAGGCTGGCTGTCGGCAAGGCTCCACAGCTCGTAGACGTGCTGGACGGTCGCATCGAGTTCGGCGCGGGTCTCGGTGGGCAGGCCGAGGATGAAGTAGCCCTTGACGCTGATGCCGAGCCCGGTGAGTCGACGTACGACCTGCCGGGTCAGCTCCGGATTGATCCGTTTGCCGATGTGACCCAGCACCCGTGCGCTGCCGGACTCGATGCCGAGCGCCACCTCTCGACAGCCGTTCTCGGCCAGGGTCGCAAGCAACCTGTCGTCGGCTCGGGCGAGTACGTTGATCCGCCCAGTGGCGTCCCAGACGTACCGGGTCCCCACCCCGGCCGCGCCGAACGCGGCCATGCAGCGACGGATGAACCGCTCATAGCCGAGGAAGAGGTCGTCGACGAAGCGGAACGCCGTCACCCCGTACCGGGCGTGGACCTCGTCCATCTCGGCGATGATGTTTTCCGGCTCACGAGTGCGGATCGTGACATCCGGATTCGCGCTGACGGCGGCCCCACAGAACGAACAGTCGTACGGGCAGCCTCGGGCACCCACCATGGCTGCTTCCAACGGCCCCGTGCCGGGGCGGTACGGGTCGGCCGCGAAGTAGCGTCGGTCCACGAACGGCAGGCGGTTGATGTCCGGAGCCAAATGGCCGCCGGTGCCGGGCACACCTCCCGTGACCGGCGTACGTAGGACGGGGTCGCGCCACATGACTCCGGGCAGCGCAGCTCGACGGTGACGATCATGAAGCAATTCCGCGACCCGCGTCTCGCCTTCACCGATGACGAGCGCTTCCAGGCGGCCGAACCGGACGTCGTTGACGACCATGGCGGGCATGGCTTTGGCTTGATGACCGCCGACCATGATGTGGATCGCCGGATCGAGCCCGGCTGCGATGCGTGCACTGAGCTCGTAGGTCGGCGCCAGAAGGTTGAAACCCACCCAGCGTGGTGTGGCCTCGTTGGCGATGGCGCAGATCCGGCTGACGCTGAGGCCGAGGGCCTCACCGTCAAGCACACCGACATGGAACCCCTGGGCTGCGGCATAGGTCGCGATGTAGCCCATTCCGAGGACGGGCAAGGTGAACTCGTTGAGTCGCGGCCGTAGGTCGTAGTCGCGCAGTGGTGCGTTGATCAGCAGTAGGTCGAGCCGTGCGTCCGGCCGAGCGCCGAGGATCGGGAAGTCAGATCGATCCGCTGTGTCGGCAACCGAGGGCGAGGGTGAGCACGGTGTATGTGGCGAGGCTGTCACCGGTCACGCGCCGCCATGTTCGCGCGAACGATGGTTCGTCGGCGGGCCAGTGATGGTCCGGGTTGGCGCGCCGCGCCCAGGTGCGAACCGCGAGGTCGCCGTACGGATAGAGCGCCCAGTCGTTGCTCCAGTCGGCCACCGCCGCGCCCGCGCTCCACGGGCCGATACCAGGGATGGTCTGGAGCTCCTTGACCAGCACGGAGGGCGAGAGTTTCGACCAGCTTTCGCCTTGCGCGAGGAACGCCCGTGCCGCGTGCCGCAAGGGCCGCCGCTTGAACGCCATACCACTGTGGGTAAAGTCGTCATCGCTCAGAGTTAGCACACGTTCCGGCGATGGGAAAGAGTGAATGTCCTTCTCACCGGATAGCGCGACCCGGGAGCCGAAGCGTAGGCAGAAGTCGCGATAGAGCCGACGGGCCTGTCCGGCCCGGATGACCTGCCGGACGATTGCTGTCGCCATGGCGTCCCACAGGCTGGGGTTGCGTGGGCGTCCCACTGTTCCGAGGTCGGACAGGGCTTGGTGGATCGGCGCGGCCGGCGGCGGGGCCTGCGGTGGCACGGCGAACGCGGCGACGAGCGGTGGAAAAGCGTCACCGGACACGGCCCGGAAACTCGCCTGCGAGCCGCGGACGCTGAGCAGCCAGGCGCTGTTCTCGTCGTCCGTCATCAGGCGGTGGAAGCTGTCGCCGTCCGGCTGCCAGGCTGGGTGGTCCGTCATGAGGTAGTCGAAGCCCACGCCGCCTCCTCACTGATCCGCAAGCTCGCGATTCTTGCACCCATGCCTGCAACTGCTGGGGTGCCCCGCCGCGTGCGAGCCCAACGATCGAGCCAATGCCGGTCCCGAAGCGCTTCGGCTCGGACGGCGGAGAGGCGTTGCCGTCGGTAGCCTCCCCGGATGCCGGACTCCACTCTCGACGGTCTGCTCGAACCCTTCACCGAACCGAAGCCGTTCACACCCGACACCGCGGCCCGTGCGCCCCTCGCGCCGGGGACACACGTCGTCCTCCTCGACGGCGATATCATCTACGTGGGCGAGACGGGGCGGACCCTGCGGGAACGACTCCGCGCCCACCTGCGGGGCAACCGGGGCTCGTCGGTGCTGCACAAGCAGGTCGGCGAGCTGCTCGACCGGGAACTCGGCCGGCAGGCGACCGCCGCCGAGATCGCCGCGTGGCTTGGCCGGTGCGAGATCAGGTGGCGGGAGACGGGTGACCCGAAGGCGCTCAAGGAGGCCCTGCTCACCCTGATGAATCCACGGTTCAATCGGCTGCTGCCAGGGCTGCGGACCGCGTCCACGGATCCCGTGAGCCGCTTCGAGCGGCTGGCGGGCGGCCCGTACCTCGACTCGGTGGTGGCGGCCAACCGGGCCTACCTCGACGCGGTGGTGCCGGACGCGGCGGCCACCGAGCGGGAGTACTGGGCGCTTTCCTGCCTGCCCGGCACTCGGACGGATCCGCCACGGCTGTCGGCGGTCTCCATGAAGACGATGGAGACGTTCGTGCTGCACGAGCCGACCGAGCCGGGTGCCGGTGCCCCGGCCGAGGGCTTCCTGGTCGTCCGCAAGTCGGTGCTCGACGGGCACTGGACGCCGGCAGGCTTCCGGGCGGCCCATCCCGGCATCACCAGGTGGCCGTCGGACTACGTCGATGCCGGGCCGGACCAGGAGGTCCTCGCCGGCGACGTCGAGGACCTGATCGCGGCGCTCGGGGACGAGCGCGTCGTCCCGGCCGCCCGTGCCCTCACCGAACCGCTGCTTCGGTCGCGGACCCTGCATGCGCGGGGCCACAACCAGCCGCTCGCCGACGCGGTGCTCGGCCGGCACGAGCAGACCGACTGGCTCTGCCCGGTGGACGCGGGCAACAGCTCGTCGGGGGAGGACGTCTGGGAGTACTTCCACAGCGACGCGGTGGTCGACTGGCAGCTCTCCGCCGGCTACCACCAGATCGCCGCCGGGGACCGGACCTGGGCGTACGCCACCGAGCCGCCCGCCCGCCTCGTCGCGGCGGGCGTCGCCTGGGACGACCCTCGTCAGCGGGCGACGGAGAACGGGCTGGAGTGGCGGGTGGCGGTCCGGTGGGACGCCGAGTTGACCCGGCGCCTCCTCGACAGCGAGGAGGACGTGCCCGTACTGCCGGCGGGTTCGGTGCGTGGGGTGCGGGAGATGAGCGCGACCGAGCTCGATCGCGTCGTCGACGCGCTGGAGGCGAGCGGGGCGCCGGAGCCCGAGGCCCTGCCGGAGGGGCGTCGCCGCCGGCTCGTGGAGGTCACCGCCCGCCAGGGGCAGGCCGACTTCCGGCGCAGGCTCATCGAGGCGTACGGGCGGCGCTGCGCGATCACCGGCTGCGACACCGAGGCAGCGCTCCAGGCCGCCCACATCTCGCCGTACGACGGGCCCGCCACGAACAGGGTCACCAACGGTCTGCTGCTCCGGGCCGACGTGCACAACCTCTTCGACCGTGGCCTGATCTGGGTCGACGAGCAGCTCCGCGTCCGGGTCAAGGCGGAGGCCGCGCACTACGCCGAATGGCACGACCGGGAACTGCGTCCCCCAGCCCGTACGGCGGACCGCCCGGATCCCGCCGCGCTGCGTGCCCACCGCCGGGAGGTGGCCGGAATGCCGTGACGGCCCTCGGCCTGGGTGTTCCCGGGCCGGGGTGGGGTCGCTGCCGGCCCGGACCGTGCACCACTGCGGCGGCCGGGTCGACGGGTCAGCCTCCCGGCGGCCGGTAGGGCATGTTCAGCTGGAGCGCCCCGTCCATGTCCTCCGGGGTCAGCAGGGGGTTGACCCGGGTGTCCAGGCCGCCGGCCGCCCGGATCGTGGTGGCCAGGGCGACGGCGGTCTGCTGGTCGGGAAGATCGCAGATCACGTACGCGTCGTGCGGGCCGAGCCCGAAGTGGAAGGACTCCACCCGGCCACCGGTGTTCTCGACCAACGCCCGGATCACCTCGGCGCGTCTCGTCCCGCCTTCCTTCATCAACCCGTTGATTCCCTCGACCGTGTAGGTCGCCATGAACAGGAACTTCGTCATCCGGGCGTCACCTCCGTATCCCGGCCGCGGGTACCCGACGTGCCGGCGACTAGTCCTGCCCGCCCCGCCATTGACGAGGGCGCGGGACAACCAGGGGGGTACGACGCCTCGAGCGCGCGCAACCCGGGTGGTAGGCCCATCGCCAACTCCGGCATGACGACCCGTGACCACGCCGGTACATACGCTGCCGGCTGTACTCGTCATGAGAGCGAAGGGATCCTCGATGAACGTCCGTCACCTGCTTGCCGCCACCAGTGCCTACACCATGAGCGCCGGGCGCCTCGGGGCCACCGTCGCTGCCCTGCTGGGGCTGGCCGGGGTGATCATCGGCGGGCTGGCTCTGGCCCGCCCCGCCGGTCGGTTCGGCACCGGCTCCGGCCGGCTCGGGGCCACCGTGGCGCTGGCCGCGGGGCTGATCGGCATCGCCCTCGGCGGGCTGGTCGTGGTCACCTCCGACAGCGGTATCGGCACCGGAAACGGGCGGGGCGGGGCCTACGTGGCCCTGGTGCTGGGGCTGGTCGCCGTGGTCCTCGGTGGGCTGGCCCTGGTGCGTTCCCGGCGCACCGCCTGATCGTGGACCGGCCAGGGGCGCCGGGTCGGTGCGGTGCCGCGGAGGTCGCCGTCAGGAGCGGGTGAGCCAGCCGGGAACGGTCAGGCCGGACTCGTACGCGAGGATCACCAACTGGGCCCGGTCCCGGACCCGGGTCTTGGTCATGATCCGGCTGACGTGCGTCTTCGCGGTGGCCGGGCTCAGCACCAGCCGCGCCGCGATCTCGTCGTTGGACAGGCCGGCGGCGACCAGCACCAGCACCTCCCGCTCCCGCTCCGTCAGCGCGTTCAGCCGCGGCCCCGGATCCGGGTGCGTGGCCCGGGCGGCGAACTCGGAGATCAGCCGGCGGGTGATCGACGGCGCGATGAGCGCGTCACCGCGCGCCACCACCCGCACGCCGTGGATGAGCTCGGCGGGCTCGGTGTCCTTGACCAGGAAACCGCTCGCGCCGGCCCGCAGCGCGCCGTAGACGTACTCGTCCAGGTCGAACGTGGTCAGGATGATCACGCGGACGTCGGAGCTCGTGGCGATCTCCCGGGTGGCGGCCAGGCCGTCCAGCCGGGGCATCCGGATGTCCATGAGGACGACGTCCGGCCGCAGCTGCCGGGCGAGCCGCACCGCCTCGGCACCGTCGGCGGCCTCGCCGACCACCTCGATGCCGTCCTCGCCGCCCAGGATGGACCCGAACCCGGCGCGCACCAGGGTCTGGTCGTCGGCGAGCAGCACCCGGATCACGCCACGTCCCCCGGCTCCGGTCGCGGCGCGGGCTTGGCCGCCGGCACCGGTTCGGGCGGTACCGGAAGGCGGGCGCGTACCCGGAAGCCGCCGTCGACGCCGGGGCCCGTGGTCAGCGAGCCGCCCAGTGCCCGGGCCCGCTCGCCCATGCCCAGGATCCCGTTGCCGGGCTGGCCCGCCGTGCCGACGCCGTCGTCCTCGACCTCCAGCAGCACGTCGTCGCGGTCCGGTCGGACCCGGATCACCACGGCGGTCGCACCGGCGTGCCGGGTCACGTTGGTGAGCGCCTCCTGGACGATCCGGTACGCCGCCAGGTCGACCTCCGGTGGCAGCGCGCGGGTCTCGGCCAGCTCGGTGCGGATCTCCAACCCGGACCGTCCGGCAGTCGTGACCAGCTCGTACAGGCGGTCGAGGCCGGGTGTGGGCCCGGTCGGCGCCGCCTCCTCCCGCCGCAGGATGCCGAGCGTGGTGCGCAACTCCCGCAGCGTCTCCTTGCTCGTCTGTTTGATCGCGGCGAGCGCCTGCGTCGACCGGTCGGGATCCGGCCGGTGCAGCGCGGCGCTGGCCTGCACGTTGATCAGGGAGAGGTGGTGACCGAGCACGTCGTGCAGCTCACGGGCGATGCGCAGCCGCTCCTCGGTGGCCCGTCGCCGGGCCTCCTCCTCCTTGCCCTGCTCCGCGGCCAGCACCCGGGCCTGCGCCTCGGCGAGGTAGGCCCGGCGGTTGCGGGTCACGCCCACGATGACCGCGACGAGCCAACCGGCGTGCAGCAGCGTCGCCCCGTTCACGCTCTCGGCTGTCCGGTTGTAGCTGTCCGCGACGGCGAAGGCGACCACCGAGGCGAGACCGAGCCCGACGGCGACCCCGAGATGCCCCTCGTCGACGACGGTGTAGAGCGCCACGACGAACACCAGCATGATCGGCCCGGGCCGGTGCAGCAGCGCGCCGTACGCGCCGACGGCAGCCAGCGCCACCACGCCCACCGCCACCGGATGGCGGCGGCGGAGGTAGAGCGCACCGGAGGACGCCAGCACCGCCAACAGCGCCGCCCGTTCGGCGTCGGTGTCGATGCCGGACGCCTGCACCACCAGGCCGACGACGGCCACGAGGCCGACCGCCGGCACCAGGGCCATCTTCGCCGCCAGGCCGTGCCATCGCGACGTCCACATGCGTCGGAGCCTAGTGCCGGATGCCCGTACGGCTCACTTGCGCCAGGCGGGGGCCATCCGTTCGGACATCTCGTGCCAGAACGCGCGCAGGTCCCTGCGGTTGACCGCCTGCCAGTCGGCCGGCGCGCCCGGCCGGAACCAGTGCCCGACGAGGTCGATCTGGTGGGCGCAGAAGACCTCCTCCATCTGGTACGGCAGCTCGTCGCCCTTCGGTGGCAGCGGGCACAGCCGGAACGGGCAGTCGTCGATGCAGGTGGAGCCGGGCTGGCCGTCGAGGGGCCGGCCGTCGCGCGGGGCCTGACCGGGGCACGGCGTCACCGCTCGGCGGTGGGGCAGGCGTAGTGTCCCGGTGATCGGTGGGGAGGGGGAATCGATGCGCTCCGGGCTGGAGGTGCCGCCGGCGGTCGAGGCGGAACGGGTCATCGCCGCCGTGTTGGCCGACCTGCGTTCCGGCCACCATCGCGGCGTGGTGGTCGACTCGCCGCCGGGGGCCGGCAAGTCGACCCTGGTGGTGCGCGCCGCCGTCGAGCTGGCCGCCGCCGGCGAACCGCTGATCATCATCGCGCAGACCAACGAGCAGGTCGACGACCTCATCGACCGCCTGGCGCGCAAGGCGCCCGAGCTGCGCATCGGGCGCCTCTCCGCCGCCGACTACCGGCCGTCCGAGCGGGTCAGGGGCCACGAGACGGTCCGGGTCGCCGCCAAGGTCGCCGACCTGGGCGGTCCGGCCGTCATCATCGGTACGGCCGCCAAGTGGGCCACGGTCGCCGAGGGCTCCTGGCCGTGGGCGATCGTCGACGAGGCGTACCAGATGCGTTCGGACGCCCTGCTGCGCGTGGCCCGGCGGTTCGAGCGGGCGCTGTTCGTCGGCGATCCCGGTCAGCTCGACCCGTTCTCGACGGTGGAGACGGGCCGCTGGACGGGCCTGACCTGGGATCCGATGCAGTCGGCGGTGGCCGTGCTGCTGCGGCACAATCCGGAGCTGCCGGTGCACCGGCTGCCGGTGTCGTGGCGGCTGCCCGCCTCGGCGGCGCCGGTGGTGGCGGCGGCGTTCTACCCGTTCACCGGGTTCCGCGCCGGCACCGGCCCGGCCGACCGGGCGTTGCGCCTCGGCGAGCCCGGGGCGGGCGACGCCCTGGACCGGACGGTGGACCTCGCGGCGGCCACCGGCTGGGCGCTGCACGAGCTGCCGGCGCGGCAGACCCTGCGTACCGATGCGGAGGCCGCCTCGGCCTGCGCGGCCCTGGCGCTGCGGGTGCTCCGGCGGGGAGCGGTCGCCGTCTCCGAGCACGCGCCGGCGGGCGCGCCGGTCACCGCCGACCGGATCGCCGTCGGGGCCGCCCACCGCGACCAGGCCGCCGCCATCCGCGCGCACCTGGGGCCGGCGGGGGTCGGCATCACCGTCGACACCGCCAACCGGCTCCAGGGCCGGGAGTACGACGTGACGATCGTGCTGCACCCGCTGTCGGGGCGGCGCGACGCGACCGCGTTCCACCTGGAGTCGGGGCGGCTCTGCGTGTTGACGTCGCGGCACCGTCAGGCGTGCATCGTGGTGGCGCGCGCCGGGATCGGGGAGCTGCTGGACGCCCACCCGTCGACGGAGACCGTGCACCTCGACGTGCCGGTCAAGTTCCCGGACGGCTGGGAGGCGAACCAGACGATCCTCGCCCTGCTCGCCGGCACGACGGTGGCCGGCTGACCCGGCCCCCCGCCGCCGGCCGGTTCCGCCCGCCGGACGGAACCGTCCGCCCCCTCTCGCCGGATGGTGATGGCTGTCCTAACATCCATCAACATCAAATCCGGCTCCGGAGGGAACTTTCCCATGACGGGTCTACCCGCCCGTGTCCTCACCTCGGCCCGCCTGGCACTCGCCGGCGTCGGCGCCGTGCTGCTCGCCATGGTGGGCGCCATCGCTGTCGTGGCCGCACCGGCCCAGGCTGCGGGCCCACGGCCGAACTTCCAGATGCCGTTCCCCTGCGGCGAGACCTGGCGGATGGCCACCTACTACGGGCATGACGACTACGACATCGACATGACCTTCACCGGCGGGGCCAGCAACGGCCGGCCAATCCTCGCCTCGTACGCCGGCACCGTCACGTTCGCCGGCTGGACCAACGGCGGCGGCTGGTACGTGGTGATCGACCACGGCGGCGGCTGGAGGAGCAGCTACGCGCACATGATCGAGTCGCCGCCGGTGCGCGCCGGGCAGTGGGTGTCGACCGGCCAGCAGATCGGCCGGGTCGGCAGCACCGGGAACTCGACCGGCCCGCACCTGCACTACGAGCAGACGCGCGACGGCGTCAAGAGCGAGGCGTACTTCAACGGCGTGCCCTCCGGCATCACCTCCGACGGCAGCCCGAACACCGGGCCGCTCTACGTCTCCGGTCCCGTCTCGTCGGCCCGGAACATGACCAGCCGGAACTGCGGGCAGGTCAGCTCCAACCGCCAGGTGTACGAGTCCGGCAGCCACAGCGGCTGGCAGATGCTGCCGGTCAACAGCATCACCGGCTCGACCACCGCGTCGATGGTCATGGGCACGAACAAGCTGCTCTACACGGTCAACGACGGCCGGGTGTACGAGGCGGCCAGCGACACGGGCTGGCGCAACCTGTGGACCGGCATCTCGGGGGTCAGCAACAACGCGCTCGCCGTGATCCACGTCGACGGCGTCAAGTACATCTACACCGTGATCGGGGGCATGGTCCACGAGGCGGCGAGCAACAACGGCTGGCGCAACCTGAACACCGGCATCTCGGGGGTCAGCGCGAACGCGTTGGCCGCGATCAACTTCAACGGCGTGAAGATCATCTACACGGTGGCCGGGGGCATGGTCCACGAGGCGGCCAGCAACAACGGCTGGCGCAACCTCAACTCCGGCATCGGCGGGGTCAGCCCGAACGCGTTGGCCGCGATCAGTCACCAGGGTGTGAAGATCGTCTACACGGTGGCCGGCGGTACGGTCCACGAGGCGGCCAGCAACAGCGGGTGGCGCAACCTGAACTCGGGCATCTCCGGGATCAGCCCCGACGCGCTGGCGGCGATGGACGTCAACGGCGTCAAGCACGTCTACACCGTGGCCGGGGGCATGGTCCACGAGGCGGCCAGCAACACCGGCTGGCGCAACCTCAACTCCGGCGTCCGCGGCACGACCGTCTCGGCGACGAGCCTCAACGGGGTGAAGATCCTCTACACCGCCTGACGGCGACCGGACCGTGTCGGGGGCACCGCCCGCCGACCGCCCGCCCGCCGGTGATCAGAGAAGCCGGCGGGCGTGGCGGCCCGGGCGAGGGCGATCAGTCGATTACCCGACGTAGTCGGCTTGGGGATAATGCCTGGTCACGTGACTACATAGCGTGAGCGCGTCAATCGCAGCGCCTCGTCATGGTCGCCCCCCGACATCTGCGGGAGGTCACCGCCGAGGCGACAGACAGGAGAGTCCCCATGTCAGCTCAGGCAGCCGCCCGCCGGCTCCGACCCCACGCGTTCACCCTCATCCTCGGCGTCGCCGTGGCGGCCGGGGTGGTCGTCCCCGCCGCTCCCGCCTCGGCCGCCGTCCCCGGCCTCGTGCGCATCGCCGCGACGAGCGCCAACGACTCGACCGACTTCCGCAGCGTCACGGCGACCTGCCCGGTGGGCAAGGTGCTCACCGGGACGGGCTACGAGCTCAACGGGGCGACCGGCGAGGCGGTGGTCGACGACCTGCGCCCCAACGGCGGCCCGGCCGCCGCGCCCACCGCCGTCACCGTCGGGGCGTACGAGGCGGAGGCGTTCGCGGGCAACTGGTCCCTCACCGCGTACGCGATCTGTGCCAACCCCGTCGCCGGTCTGGTGCGGATCGCCGCGACCGGCGTCAGTGACTCGGCCGACTTCCGCAGTGTCACGGCGACCTGCCCGGTGGGCAAGGTGCTGACCGGGACGGGCTACGAGCTCAACGGCGTCATGGGCGAGGGCGTGGTCGACGACTTCCGCCCCAACGGCGGCCCGGCCGCCGCGCCGACCTCGGTCTTCGTGGGCGCGTACGAGGCCGACGCCTTCGCCGGCAACTGGTCCGCGACGGCGTACGCGATCTGCGCCAACCCCCTCGCCGGCCTGGTGCGCATTTCCGCGGTGAGCCCCAGCGACTCGAACGACTTCCACAGCGTCGCCGCGGCCTGCCCGCTCGGGAAGGTGCTGACCGGAGCCGGCTACGCGCTCGACGGCATCATGGGCGAGGGCGTCGTCGACGACTTCCGCCCCAATGGCGGCCCGGCCGTCGCGCCGGCCACCGCCACCGTCGGCGCGTACGAGGAGGACACGTTCACCGGCAACTGGACCAGCACCGCGTATGCCATCTGCGCCACGGCGTAGTTCACCGGCGCCGGCCGGTGGCGCCGCCCCGATCCGGGGGTGGTGTCACCGGCCGGTGTTCGTCAGGCGAACGTGTCACCGAACTCGCGTACGCCGTCGACGTCGAGGGTGATCCGGCTGTTGTCGGTCCACTGGCCGGTGGCGGCGCGCCAGCTCGGGTCGTCGCGTTCGTCGATGTCGGTCCACCCGGGCCGGTGGTGGCGTAGCTGGATCGGCCCGGACGACGCGCCCGGGGCGAGGACGCCCCCGGTGAAGGTCAGCTCCACCCAGCCGGGGACCGGCGTGCCCGGCAGCGGGTACCGCGTCGGCGTCGGGGTGGGCGTCGGCGTCGGCGGGCCGCCGGGCGGCAGGGGCGGCGGGAAGAACGTCACGTCCCGGCGGATCCGGTCGCAGCCCAGCGCCGCCCAGTCGCAGTTCAGCACCAGCGAGGTGTCGCCGCCCTCGAAGGTCAGGTGGTAGCGCACCCGCACGGCGGTGAGATCGAGCGGCCCCGTGCCGGTGTTGGTGACCTTCAGGACGTGCTGGATCTGGTTGTCCGTCGCCGACCAGTCGAGGTTGAGGTAGCTGACCTTGGCCCGCCCGTACGCCGTGCGGACCGGGGTGACGGGGGACGGGTCGGAGTAGCCGCCGAGGGTGTAGGCGCTGACGACGAGCCGGTACTCGCTGCCCGGCGCCAGGTTGGTCAGCGTCAGGGTGGTGGCGGTGGTGCTGCCGAGGCTCCGGTAGACGTACGGGCCCAGCCGCGCCCGCACCTCGTACGTGATCGGTTCCTCGCCGGCCGGCTCGCTTACCCAGGTCGAGGGCGTCCAGGAGAGGGTGAGGCGGTGGGGCTCGTCGACCACGACGACGGGGCTGCCGGGGGTGGTGAGCGCCGGGGCGTCGTCCGCCCGCGCGGCGCCGACGGCGAACGGGCTCAGCAACGCGGCGAGGACGACGGCAAGGGTGACGCGACGGGCACGCATGGTGGCGATGCTACGAGTGCGGATGGATGCTTATCAATCGTTAGGTGGATATCCGGCCGGCGGGAGCGTAGTGCCGGCTGACAGCACAGTGCGCGGGATTCCGCCGCCGTCGATCACCGGTTTTCATGTCGGTTCACCGATAGAGCGACGTCTCTCTTGATCTACGTCTGTCGATAGCGTGTCGTGGCAAAGGCCGTCCATGAAAGGCGGGCCATGAACGAATCCCATTCCCCACTTTCCCGGCGCCGGATCCTGCTCGGCGCCGCCGCGGCCTCGGCGGCCACCGTCGCCGGAGCCAGCGCCGCACACGCCGCGCCACCCGCCGGGGGAGCGCCCCCGGCAGGACCGGCCCGGCGTCCCGTCGTCCGGGACCGGCTCGCCACCGCCCGGCTCGCCGGCGGACCGGCCCGCTTCCAGGCGGACTTCCACGAACGCCTCGGCGCCTGGCTGGCCTTCTGGTCGGCCAACTCGCCCCGGATCTGGAGCACTCCGACGGAGGTCGAGGGTCAGGTCGGTGGCGACGGCGACGCGTTCACGCTGCACGCCATCCGGGTCACCCGTGACGACGAGACGCGGGACGCCTTCGCCGCCGGGCGCCCGGACGCCGCTCACCTGGCCACCCTCGCCAGCCTGCACCACCACTTCCCGTCGGTACGCGTCGAGGCGGGCGGTGCGCTGCGGGTGGCCGACGGCCCCGCCGGCTGGACCGGCTCGGCCGGACAGGTCGCGTTCGCGACCACCGCCTGTCGGGAGCTGTGGGGGCTGCGCGCCGCCGACGCGACCGACTGGCGGGAGCACCTGAGCCGGGCCGGGCACGGGGGCGACCCCACCTCCCGCTCCGGCTGGGCGGCATTCACCAGGGCGAGTCTGCGGCGCGGGCTGCGGACCGATTCGTACTGACCACCGGAGGTAGGACATGGCACGCAGCGAGTTCCGTTTCGTCGTCGACGGCGTCGACCTGACCGTCGAACAGCAGAGCCTGATCGCGAGCGAGATCCAGAAGGCCGGCCTCAACGCCCTCTCCACCGCCGGCAAGAGGCTGACCAACCCGCTCGCCGTCGGGCACGCCAACATCAAGCTCCGCCCCGAGTGGTACGGCCTGTGGGTCATCGACGGCCCGTTCGCCGAGGAGCTGGGCCAGAAGATCAACGACATCGGCTTCTGGATGCAGCGGTGACGGACACCGCCCACCGGCCGGACCCGCCGGAGCGGATGTGCCCGAGCACCCCCGCGGCCAACGCCACGGTGTTCCTCGGCATGATCACTCCGGCGGGGCGGGTCGCCTACGTGACGCCCCCGCTCCCCGCCGAGGTCGCCCTCGCCCAGGCCGGCACGGACACCCCGGTCGAGTCCCGGTACCGGCTGGCCGGCCCGTGCGTCACGTCGAAGTGCGGCTTCTGGACCGGCGCGCACTGCGGCCTCGGCGAACGGGTGGCGGCGTCGTTCCAGGAGGTCGCCGGTCCGGCGGAGGACGACCTGCCGCGCTGCGCGATCCGCCGGACCTGCCGGTGGTACGCGGAGCAGGGCCGGGCCGCCTGCGCCGCCTGCTCCCACGTGGTCACCGACGCCCGCTGAGCACCCGACCGCCCGACTGCTCGTGGGCGACCGCCCGCCGGGCGGACCCGCGCACACAGGCCGGGCGGCGGCGTCGCCGCGCGTAAAGGGCTCGCGATGTCCCACCGTTCCGCTACGGTCTGGGCGTCATGGATCCGCGGTACGACGGGGACGTCATCGGGCGGGAGCATCCCGCGGGTCTGCTGCGCGCCGAGATCGACCGGGTGACCACCAGCCACGGCGGTCTGGTCCTCGTCGCCGGGGAGCCCGGCATCGGCAAGACGACGCTGGTCACGGCGGCGGCCGGCGAGGCCCGCCGACGAGGCGCGCTGGTGCTCGGCGCGGCCTGCTGGGATTCCGACAGTGCCCCCGGCTACTGGCCCTGGGTGCAGGTGCTGCGCGGCCTGCGCCGCTCGACCGACGACTGGGCGTTGGCCCGGGAGTCGGCCGAGCCGGCCCTGGCGGCGCTGCTCGGCGAGGCGGCCGGTGGCACCGCCGGGGCGGTCGACGGCGTCGCCGGCGCGGTCGACGGCGCGGCCGGCGAGGCGGCCGGCCGTCGGAGCGGTGACGACCGCGTCGAGCAGGAGGAGTTCGCGCTGCACGACGCGGTGACCACCGCGCTGGTCGCGGTGTCCCAGCGCCGGCCGGTCGTGGTCGTGCTCGACGACCTGCACTGGGCCGATCCCGCCTCGATGCGGCTGCTGCGCTTCGTCGCCCAGCACACCTGGTTCGAGCGGCTGCTGCTGATCGGCACCTACCGCGACGCCGAGGTCGAGTCACCCGAGCACCCGCTGCGCGGGCTGCTGATGCCGCTGGTGGCGAAGGCGACCACGCTCACCCTCACCGGCCTGTCCCGCGACGAGGTGGCCGCGCTGATGACCCGGGCGGCCGGCCGGGCGCCCGACGCCGACCTCCTCGACGAGGTGCACCGGCGCACCGGCGGCAACCCGTTCTTCGTGGAGCAGACCGCCCGGATCTGGCGTGCCGACGGCCGGATCGGCACGATCCCCCCGGGCGTACGGGAGGCGGTGCGGGGCCGCCTCGCCCAGTTGCCGGCGGCGGTCGTCGAGGCGCTCACCGTCGCCGCCGTGCTGGGCCGGGAGTTCCACCGTCCGGTCCTCGCCGCCTGCGCGGGCACCCCGGCGGCGCAGGCCGACCGGCTGCTCGACCGGGCGGTGACCGCCCGGCTCGTGGTGTCCCGTGGCGGCGGCCGGTTCGCCTTCGTCCACGACCTCGTGCGGGAGACCCTCTACGACGCGCTGCCCGACGACGACCGGCGCTCCCGGCACGCGGCGGTCGTCCGGGCCGTCGACGGCGCGCCGACGCTCGCCGAGCGGCTGATCCCCGCCGACCTGGCCCGGCACGCCCACCTCGCCGGCACCCACCTCGACCCGTCCCGCGCCGCCGAACTGCTGGTCGCCGCGGCCCGCGCCGCGGCCGGCCGGCTGGCCATCGACGAGTCGGTGGTCCACTTCCGCCGGGCGCTCGACGTCGCCGACGACCCGGCCCGGCGCGTGAGGATCATGATCGAGCTGGGCGAGCTGCTGCACCACTCGGGCGCGGGCGACGAGGCCCGGCGGCTGCTCGCCGAGGCCACCACGCTGGCCGTGGCGGCCGACGATCCGGTGGTGCTGGCCCGGGTCGCCCTCGTCGTCCACCGCCGCCATGCCGACGGTCCCGGGCAGCTCGCCGATCCGGAGGACGTGCTGCGGGAGGCGTACCGGCGGCTGATCGGCGGGTCCGCGGGCACCGTCCCGGTCGGCACGATGGTCACCGACCTGATCGCCGCCACGGAATCCCTGGCCCGGCGGGGACACGACGACGAGGCGCTCACCTTCAGCCTGTGGGCCCGCCACGACACCACCTGGGGGCTGGGCTCGGCCCGCGACCGGGCCGCGATCACCGCCGAGATCCGGGACGTGGCGCGCCGCGGTGGCGACCTGGAAACGACGCGCTGGGCGACCGCGCTGCGCTGGGTCGCCCTGCTGGAGCTGGGCGACCCCCGCTACCAGGACGAACTCGCCACCTTCGTCACCGGCGCCCGTCAGGGCGACGCCCGGCACCGGGCCGCCGCCACGATGGACGACGCCATCATCGCGGCCTTCCGTGGCGACTTCGCCCGGTCCGACGAACTGGTCGGCGAGCTGACCGCCCTCACCGAGTGGAAGCACTCCGACTTCGCCTTCATGGGCCACCACCTGCGCTGGTCGCGGCTGCACCTGCAGGGCCGGGCCGACGAGGTCGACGCCCTGCTCGACGAGCTGCCCTCGACCGGCTACCCCCATCCGGAACTCGTCCGGGGCATCACCGCGGCCGAGCGCGGCGACGCCGAGACGGCCCAACGGGTGGTCGCCGGCATCGAGTCCGCCGGCACGACGTACCCGGGATCGGTGTCGCCGCTGTGGCTGCGGCTGCGCGCCGGCGTCGCCGCCGTCAGTCGCGACCCCCGGCGCTGCGCCGAGGCCCGCGACGCGCTGCGACCGCACCGCGGGCAGTGGATGTCGGCGTTGTTCGGCTGCGACCTCAGCGGCCCCGTCGACCACTGGCTGGCGGTCGTCGACGCCGCGCAGGAACGCTGGGACGACGCGGTGGCCGGCTTCTCCGCCGCCCGCGCCTCCGCCGACCGGCTGGGTGCCCGCCCGTGGTCGGTCTTGGCCCGCGCCGCCTTGGCCGACGCGCTGACCGGGCGGGACCGTCCCGGCGACGCGGCGTCCGCCGCCGCGCTGCGCGCCACCACCGCCCGCGACGCCGACGACCTCGGCATGCACCGGACGGCCCGCCGCCTGGTAGGCGCACCGTGGACGGGGGCCGAGGCGTCGCCCGCCGGCCGGCCGGGGGTCGTCGCCGCGGTCGCCGGTTCGCGCCCGGCGTCGGCCGTCGCTCCGATCGCCGGCCCGACTCCGGCGCGGGCCGTCACCGCCGGCCCGCAGGCGGTGGGGACCGGGTCGGCCGCCGTGCCGGCGGTCGCCGCCGGGCCGCACCCGTCCGCCGTGGAGCGCCAGGCGTACGGGTTCCGCCGCGACGGGCCGGTCTGGCAGCTCGCCTACGCCGGCGTGGTGGTGCACCTGCCCGACGCGAAGGGGCTGCGCGACCTGCACGTGCTGCTCAGCCGCCCGGGCGTCGACGTCCCGGCGGTCGAGTTGCTCGACCCGGCCGCCGGGCCGGAACTCGTCGCGGCCCGCCGGATGGGCGGCGACCCGGTCCTCGACGACGAGGCCAAGGCCCGCTACCGGCGGCACCTGGAACGGCTCGACGACGAGATCGACCGGGCCGCCGAACGCGGCGACGAGCGGAGGTTGGCCGACCTCGACGCCGAGCGCGGCGCCCTGCTCGCCGAGCTGCGCGCCGCCGCCGGGCTGGCCGGCCGCAGCCGACGCCTGGGCGACGAGGCCGAGCGGGCCCGCAAGACGGTCACCGCCCGCATCCGGGACGCGCTGCGCAAGCTCGACCAGCGCCACCCGGGCCTCGCCGCCCACCTGCGCGACACCGTCTCCACGGGCAGCACCTGCCGCTACCTCCCGCCCGAGCCGCTGCCCTGGCGCCTCTAGCCCCCGGGCGCCGGTCGCTCGTCGTCGGCGAGGGCCGGTAAACCCCGCAGCCTCCCGCGGTGTCTTGCTGACTGAGAGACCCGGGAGGGGCCAGATGCGAGAGGCGCATGCCACGGAGTTCGACGACTTCGTCCGTACCCGGTCGGTGGCGCTGTTGCGGGTGGCCTACCTGTTGACCGGCGACCGGCACGCGGCCGAGGACCTGCTCCAGGAGGTACTGGAGCAGATGTACGTGCGTTGGCGTCGGTTGCGCACCTCCCCGGAGGCGTACGCCCGGCGGGCCCTGGTGAACCGGTCGATCAACCGGTGGCGGTGGCGGTCCCGGCGGCCGGAGCAGGCGTTGGGCGACAACGACGGGGTCGCCCGGGACCACGCCGACGACATCGCGCTGCGCCAGGCGGTCGTCGCGGCGCTGCGTACCCTGCCGCCCCGGCAGCGCGCCGCCGTCGTGCTGCGCTACCTGGAGGACCTGTCGGTCGCCGAGGTCGCCGGGGCGCTGCGCTGCTCCGAGGGCACCGTGAAGAGCCACGCCTCCCGGGGCCTCGCCCACCTCCGGGTGGCGCTTGCCGGGTCGAGCCTCGTCCTGTCCGCCCCGACCCACACCGGGAGTGCGCGATGACCATCCAAGAGCGTGACGTGCGGGGCGTCCTGCGTCGGGTGACCGATGACCTCGTCGGCCCGCCGACCCTGCTCGACGACGTACGACGGGGTGGGCGTCGCCGGTTGCGGCGCCGTCGCGCCGTCCTGGCCGCCGTGTGCGCGGTCGTGGTGGCGGTGCCCGTCGGCGGTGCGCTCCACCTCGCGGACGGCGGGGCCGTGGCGGAGGTCGCCTCGCCGCTGTTCGACGGACCTACCCGCGGTGATCTGGCTGGCGACGGCAGGTATCTGCGGCAGGTCCGGCAGGCGTGGCGGGACGGGGCGGGGGACACCGGCTCCGATGTCGAAGGCGATCCGCACGTGGTCTGGGCGGGAAACACGCCGGCCGGGCCCGCCGCCTACGTCGCGCAGCGGGCCACTGCCACCGGCGAGGTGTGGGAGCCGGCCGGTGAGCGGATGATCGGCTATGCCGCGTTCGTCGAGCCCACCGCCGACGGGCCGCGGGTCATGACGCGGGAGACCGTGACCGATGCCGGCAGCTACGGCAGCTGGCAGGCCGCGCTGCTCGGGCCGCGACGCGACGTGCTGGTCGTGCTCGACGCCGGGAAGCCGGTGGAGTTCTCGCCGACGTTCCGGTACGCGGCCGACGGCCGGATCGAGCGCACCTTCCAGCGGGTGAAGTTCCGGGACGGGGCCGCTGTGCTGTCGGTGCCGCCGCAGCGCGACAGGGTGACCGTCGCCCTGGTCAGGAAGCCGGTCAGCGCGACGACCGCCGTCCACATCGCCAACGCGCACGACATCCTCTTGCCCGACCGGCAGGCCAGCCCACAGCGGTCGGTCACCTACACGCTGCCCGGCGCGGAACGGGTGTGGGGCGACAGCCCCGCCGCGCAGGTCGGCAGGAACGTCTACGGAACGGAAGCGCTCGCCGCCTACGTCGATCCCGGCGGCATGCACCGGGAAGGGGAATCTCCCCACCTGGTCGTCTACGGGGCGACCCCCGATGGCCGGCAGCTGCTGCTCGAGAGCCACCAGTACGACGACGATCCCACCCGCGCGATCGCCCTGCTCGCCCACGCCGGCGCGCCCTTCCAGCCGGTGGCCAGCGGATTCATCGACTGGAACGCGCCGCTGCCGGTACGGCTGCGGCTGCCCGACGGGCAGGGTGTCCTCGTCGCCGCCGAGGGCGCGGCGCTGAGCTACCGGGTCGGCGCGGGGGAGTGGCACGACGCCGGGCGCGGCGCGGCGCTGCTACCCGCCGACGCCACCGAGGTACGCGTCACCGCTACCGGCGGCACGGCCAGCACCGTCCGGGTCGACTCCTAGCCGGCCGCCGCACGACGACGGGCACCACCACCTCCGTGGCGGTGCCCGTCGTCGGCAGGATCAGCGGCGGTTGTAGCGGTACATGGTCAGCGTGCCGAAGACCACCAGGAAGCCGGCGGTCCAGAGCAGCGTCCACATGATCGCCGACGCGTCCGAGGTTCCCGACATGACGGCGCGTACCGAGGCCACCAGCTGCGTGATCGGGTTGACCTTGACGAACGCCTGGAGCCAGCCGGGCATCGTCGCGGGCTCGACGAACACGTTGCTGAGGAACGTCAGCGGGAACAGCACCATCATGCTCGCGCCCATCACGGACTTCTCGCTGCGGAGGACGAGCCCGAAGAACGTCCAGACCCAGGAGAACGCGAACGAGAAGGCCACCAGCAGGCCGATCCCGGCCAGCACGCCGGGCAGCCCGCCGTCGGGCCGGAACCCCAGCACCAGCCCGACGCCGAGGATGACCACGGCCGCCAGCACGTACCGCAGCACGTCGCCGAAGATCATGCCGACCAGCGGGGCGGGCCGCCAGACCGACAGCGTCCGGAACCGGTCGAAGACGCCCTTCTCGATGTCGGTGTTCAGCCCGACGCCGGTGTACATGGTGATCATCACGACGCTCGTCACCATGATCCCGGGCAGGAAGAACTGGAGGTAGTCGCGCGGGCTGTCGGCGAGGGCGCCACCGAACAGGTACGTGAACATCAGCACCATGATGATCGGGAACGCCGTCACGTCGAAGAGCTGCTCCGGCACGTGCTTGATCTTCAGCAGCGCGCGCCAGCCGAACGTCAGCGACGCCGACAGCGCGCCGGGCCTGGGCGGTCGCGCACCGGGCGCGAGGACGGTGGAGAGCGCCTCCGTCGAGGGTACGTAGACGGACGGGGCCCGCCCGGTCGTGGTGGCGTTGGTCATCGGGCTGCCTCCAGCTGGTCGTCCCGCTCGTCGGCCGCGACGGCGGGGTGGTCGGTCAAGGCCAGGAAGACCTCGTCCAGGCTCGGCTGACCGAGGGAGAAGTCGTCGACGACGATGCCGGCGCGCGCCAGGTCCCCGAGCGCGCGGGCCGCCTGCTCGCTGGCGTCGAGGTCGCTGCCGGCGCCGCCGACCCGCGCGGTCAGCGCGACCGGGTCGGGTGCGAGCTGCACCGGCACGCCGAGGGCCGCCTGGAGCAGCCTCTCCGCCTCCGGCCGCCGCCCGGGGTCGCGCAGCCGCAGGTGGACGGTGCCGGAGCCGACCGAGGACTTCAGCTCGCCCGGGGTGCCCTCCGCGATCACCCGGCCGTGGTCCACCACCGCGATGCGGCCGGCGAGCTGGTCGGCCTCGTCCAGGTACTGCGTGGTCAGCAGCACCGTCGTGCCGTGTGCCACGACGGCCCGGACGATCTCCCACACCTGGTTGCGGCTGCGCGGGTCCAGTCCCGTCGTCGGCTCGTCGAGGAACAGCAGGTCGGGGGTGTTGAGGATGCTCGCCGCGATGTCGATGCGCCGCCGCATGCCGCCCGAGTACTTCTTGACCTGCCGGTCGGCCGCGTCGGTCAGGCCGAACGCGGCGAGCATGCCCTCCGCCCGTTCCCGGGCGGCCGGCTTGCGGTGCCCGAGCAGGCGGGCGAGGAGCATCAGGTTCTCCAGCCCCGTCAGGTCCTCGTCCACGGAGGCGTACTGGCCGGTCAGGCTCATCCGGGCGCGCACGGTATTGGCCTCGGTGACGACGTCGTGCCCGAAGACGCGGGCCCGTCCGCCGTCGGGGCGCAGCAGCGTCGCCAGCACCCGTACCGCCGTGGTCTTGCCGGCGCCGTTCGGGCCGAGCAGCCCGTAGACGGTGCCGGCGGGGACCTGGAGATCCATGCCGGCGAGCGCCCGGGTGTCCCCGAACGACCGCGTCAGGCCCTCGGCCTCGATGGCCAGGCCGGTGGTGCGTGTCATGCTCCCTACCTTCCTCATGTGTCACACGTTCAGGAGACGTACGGGCGCGCGGCGCGGCCCTCGCGCAGGGCCAGGCCCCACCAGTGGAGCTGGTCGAGCAGGACGTCGGCTGCCCGCTCGCACCGGTCGGCCGTCGGGGGTGACGGCGCGCCGTCGAGCAGGTCGACACCGACGACGTCGCGCATCGTGACCGCGTGCAGTGCGGTGAAGACCGTCCGGAGCTGCTCGACCGCGTGCAGGCCGATGGAACCGCACCCGTACGACACGAAGCCGACCGGTTTGGCCTGCCACTCGTCGTACGCGTGGTCGATCGCCTGTTTCAACGAGCCCGGGAAGCTGTGGTTGTACTCGGGAGTGACCACGACGAACGCCTCCGCCCGCCCGACCTGCGCGACGAACGAGTCGATCGCGGGAGTCGGCTCAGCCGGGCAGCTCGGGGGGAGGTCGTGGTCGGCGAGGTCGACGACCGTCACCGCCACCTCGTCGCGCCGCCGCGCCCGGTCGACGAACCAGCGGCCGATCCGGTCGCCCGCCCGTCCCTCCCGGGTGCTGCCGATGATCACGGCGAGGCGCAGTGGCGTCATGGCTCCCCCTCCCGGCTCCGGTTCCACCCGTCGGGCGCGAGACGGCGGCCAGCGCCCCGCCAGATCTGAACTGGCGGGGCGCGATGCCGGCGGCGGGTGCTGCCCCGGGCGCCAGGGGAGGGGCGGTCCGGCGGGGTGACAGGGCGCGCCGGCGGGGAGGCGTCAGGCCGGGATGTAGTCGAAGGTGTCCGGGTTCGGTCCCGGCCGGCCGGCCTCGCCCCGGTCCAGCCCGGTGATCCGCTCCATCGTCGCGTCGTCCAGCGCGAAGTCGAAGATCCGGAAGTTCTCCTCGATCCGCAGCGGGGTGGTCGACCTCTGTCGGTTCGGCCGGTCCCGGCGGGTGGGATCAGGGCGGCCGCCATACCGGTGGTCAGGCCGGCTCGTCGAAGAGCACCGGCCAGGGGCGGGGCGCCGGCCCGGGCGGCGGCGCCGGGGGCTCCGACCCGTCGGCCAGCACCTCCGCCGCGAGCTGCCCGAACATCGGCGCGGCCGGGTGCGCGGCCCGGCGCGGCCAGGCCGCCGAGGTGCGCCGGACCAGCGGCGACCCGGCGACCGGCCGCCAGGCGATCCGGGGCTCCCGGCGCGCCGTCGCCGCCGGCTCGACGGCGACCCCGCCGCCCGCCAGCACCAACCCGAAGAGGAACTCCGGGTTTCGCGCCGGGCGGACCCGCCCCGGCGTGAACCCGTGCCGGCGGCAGACCTCCAGCAGGTGGTCGTGCCAGCCGGGCGCGGTGGCCCGGGGCGCGGTCACCAGGTCCAGCCCGGCCAGCGCCGCCAGCTCGACCTCCCGTCCCCGGGCCAGCGCCGAGGCGCGCGGCAACAGCACCCCCAGCGGTACGTCGACGGCGGCGCCGAGGCGCAGCCCGTCGTCGGTGACGGGATGGTGCAGTAGACCGACGTCCAGCCGCCCCTCGCTGAGCATCCGCTCCTGCTCGCCGCTGGTGAGCTCGTGCAGGTCCACGTCGAGCCCGGGGGCGCGCTCGACCAGCCGGTCGAGCAGCTCGCGCAGGGTCACGGCGGGTGTCTCCGGCGGCACCCCCGCCCGGAGCACCCCCGACACCCCGTCGCGCACCTGCCGCATCAGGTTGCGCAGCCGGCCCTCACCGGCCAGCAGTTCCTCGGCCTCGCCGAGGAGCAACTGGCCGGCGGTGGTCAGCCGCACCTGCCGCCGGGACCGGTCGAACAGCTCGACCGCCAACTCCCGCTCCAGGCGCTGCACCGACTGGCTCAGCGGCGGCTGGGCCATGCCGAGCCGCTCGGCCGCCCGCCCGAAGTGCAGCTCGTCGGCGACCACCACGAAGTGCCGTAGGTGCCGGAGCAGGTCCACGGCCGGACCCTACGCCAGCGCCCGCCCGCGCCCGCAACCGCGAACACGTCCGCAACCGCGACCGCGACCGCGTCCACCGTCCGCGTCCACCGTCCGCGTCCGCGACCGCAACCGCGACGCGGCGAGATCTTGGTACCGAAGCGCCCCTCGGGGGGCACTTTTCTACCAAGATCTGCCGAGCGCCGAGCGCCGAGCGCCGAGCGCCGAGCGCCGAGCGCCGAGCGCCGAGCGCCGAGCGCCGAGCGCCGAGCGCCGAGCGCCGAGCGCCGAGCGCCGAGCGCCGAGCGCCGGGCGTCGGGCGTCGGGCGCCGGGCGCCGGGCGTCGGGCGTCGGGCGTCGGGCGTCGGGCGCCGGGCGTCGGGCGTCGGGCGTCGGGCGTCGAGCGTCGGCGGGGACGGGGGAGCGGCTACCGTGCGCAGTGTGGTGGCGGAGCGGATCGTGGAGATCTTCGAGCGGGCCGGGGTCACCGGCTGTCTGCACGTCGTCGACCTCGACGCGGTCGACGGCGGTGCCGGTACGGGGGAGCCGGGCGGCCGGCGGGAGGTGGCGGTCCGGGCGGACGAACAGGTGGTGATCGCCTCGATCTTCAAGGTGCTGCTGGTGCTGGAGTTCGCCCGGCAGGCCGTCGCCGGCCAGCTCGACCCCCGGGAACGGGTCCTCGTCACCGCCGACGACCGGCTCGGCGGGTGGGGGATCGCCGGCTGCGCCGACGACGCCGAGGTGTCGCTGCGGGACCTGGCCTACTTCGCCATGTCGGTCAGCGACAACACCGCCGCCGACCTGCTGCTGCGCCGGGTCGGGGCGGACGTGCTGCCGATGCTCGCCGCCGAGCTGGGGCTGGCGCGTACCCGGATCGTCGGCGGCCCCCGGCAGCTGGTCGAGACGATGCTCGCCGACGTCGGCGCGCGTACGGAGGCGGACTTCGCCCGGATCTTTCCCACCCTGCCGCCCGAGCGGGTCCGCGCGATGCGGATGTTCGATCCCGCGCACACCACGTCGAGCACCGCCCGGGAGATCACCCAACTGCTCGGCCTCATCTGGCGCGACGAGGCGGGCCCGCCCGAGGCGTGCGCGATGGTCCGGGGCTGGATGGCGCGGCAGCTCTTCTGGACCCGGCTGGCCGCCGGTTTCCCGCCGGGCGTGCGGGTGGCCGGCAAGACCGGCACCCTGCCGGGCCTGCACCTGGAGGCGGGCGTGGCCGAGTACCCCGACGGCGGGCGGTACGCCGTCGCCGTCTTCGTCCGCGCCACGCAGCTCGCCACCCGCCGCATCGACGTGGACCTGGCGATGGGGGAGGCGGCCCGGACGGCCGTCGAGGCCCTGCGTGCCGGCTGATCTTTCGGGCGCGAGGTGCTGCCGCCGACCCGGCTGAGCTGGCCCGATATGCCGGCGGGTATCGATCGTGTCGGCCGAGGATCTTGGACCGGGCCCGGGCCGAGCTGATTGGCTCGGCACCGACCGATCAGCACCACGACGGGGAGAGTTCCGCATGCCCAACATCGACCGCCGTCGCTTCCTCCGCGACGCCGCCGCCAGCACCGCGCTGGTATCCGCCGGCGGGCTCGCCGGCGCCGCCCTGACCGGCCCGGCACACGCCGCGCCGGTCGCCGCCGCACCGGCCGGCCGTCGCAGCGGCCCGGTCAGCTTCCGCTGGTGGGGTACGTCCGCCTGGCGCATCGATGTCGGCGACCGGACCGTCCTGGTCGACCCCTTCCTCAGCCGGATCGACACGGGGCTGTTCAGGGGCGCCTTTGACCAGACCAGGAAGCTGGAGGTCCGCACCGACGTCGTGGACTCCCTGGTGGACCGGGCCGAGACGGTGCTCGTCACGCACACCCACTGGGACCACTACATGGACGTGCCGCACATCGCCGGCCGCACCGGCGCCCGGGTCTTCGGCACGCTGACCGCCTACCACCTCGGGCTGGCGTACGGACTGCCGTCGGGGCAGCTCAGCCCGGTGCGCGGCGGGGAGGTGCTGGACTTCGGCGCGTACACCGTGGAGGTGGTCAGCTCCCTGCACAGCCGCAACAAGTCGTACTCGATGGCCTTCCCCGGCGTACGGGTCAGCCAGCCGGCGAAGCCGGAGACCATCGCCGACCTGCCCGAGGGCGACACCCTCGCGTACCAGCTGCGGGTGCCCGGCGGCCCGTCGGTCTTCTTCATGGGCGCCAGCGACTTCGCCGAGCGGAACCTGACCGGGCTGGCCCCCGACGTGGCCATGCTGGCGCTGCCGAGCACCACGGTCACCGCCGACTACGCGGAACGGCTGCTTGACGCGCTGGACCGGCCGAAGGTCGTGGTGCCGGTGCACTTCGACAACTTCGAGACCGAGCTGCGCAACCCCGTGCCCATGGCGCCGACGGACCGCGAGCGGCTGGATGCGTTCCTCGCCGCCATCCGCCGGGTCTCCCCGCGCAGCCGGGTGATCGTGCCGGAGTACCACACCGCGTACCACTTCTGAGCAACGCGCGGCGGGCCGCGGGCAGCAGCCCCGGCCCGTCGTCGCGCCCCGGCCGGCCGCCGACGCGGGACCGGGCGCAGAGGGCTCAGCCCGTCGACATCCCGGCCAGTGCCCGCACCGAGCGCCAGTTGCGGGTGGTCGCCACCACGCCGAGCTTCTTCTCCAGGTGGTTGTTGGTGAACCTCGACCGGCCGTAGCCGCCGTCGGGATAGTGCAGGTAGACCTCGCGACCGGCGACCGAGAACGCCAGGTTCTCGCCGTCGGGCACGGTCAGGGCGGCCACGGCGGCCGGGTCGGGCGCGGTCGCGAGGAAGACCACCAGCAGCCGCGTGGGGTCGTCCTCCCGCCCGGCGTACGGGTTGCCGCCGGCCACCGCCGCCAGTTCCCGACCGCTGCGCACCAGCACCGGCACCGTCAGCCCCAGCTCGTCGGCGATGGCCCGCTCGATGCCCCGGGCCAGCGCGTCGGCGTCGCGCACCGTGCTGCCGAAGACCACGTTCCCGCTCTGCAGGTACGTCTGCACGTCCTGGTGGCCGAGGCCGGTGACCAGCCGGCGCAGGTCGGCCATGGCGACCTTCGCGCCGCCGACGTTGACCCCGCGCAGCAACGCGACCCACCTGTCCACACGACCTCCTCGACCCGCCGGTACGGGCCAGCCTAGGGCGTGGTCGACGTCGGTCGCGGCCGTCGTCGCCGGGGCGGGCCCGATGCTCCGCACATCGCGCTGGAGTGCCGGGTCCGTGATCCGTACCATCGGTTCTCGACAGCGGCCCCCGGCAACGGGTGCCGCGAGCGGAGCGGGACCACGGACACCGGCATGCGGGCTCATGCCGGTCGACCGGCGTGCGACCGCCTCCGCGAGAACCTCGCCCAGCGGTCCGCGCGCACCCATCCGTACCGGAAGGACACCGCCATGCGCGCTCCCTGGACGCGCCGTCACCGCCTTCTGCCGGGGCTGTTGGCCCTGGCCTGCCTCGCCACCGTCGCCGTGGCCGCCGCCGTTCCACTGACCAGCCCGCCCGCCCGCGCCGCCGACCCCGTCGTGGTGCTCGACGCCACCTTCGAGGACGGCACCACCCAGGGCTTCCGGCCCCGGGCCGGGGAGACCGTCGCGGTCAGCACCGCCGTCGCCCACGGCGGTACCCGCAGCCTGCTCGCCTCCGGCCGCACCGCGAGTTGGCAGGGCCCCGCCCTCGACCTGCTCGACGAGATGGTCAAGGGCACCCGCTACACGCTGACGGTGTGGGTGCGGCTCGCCGCCGGCCAGTCGCCCTGCCAGGTCCGGCTCAGCGTGCAACGCGACTCCGGCGGCACCTCCGCCTACGACCAGGTGGTGGGCGACACCGCCGTCACCGCCGACGCCTGGGTCCGGCTCACCGGCACGTACGTGCTCGCCCACGACGTCGACGGGCTGTCGGCGTACGTGGAGACCGCCAGCGGCACCGCCGACCTGCACATCGACGACTTCACCATGGCGTACCAGCCGACCAAGCCGGTGCAGACCGACATCCCGGCCCTGCGTGAGGTGCTGGCCGCCGACTTCCCGATCGGGGCGGCGATCGGCAACCGGCAGATCATCGGCGACCAGGCCACCCTGCTGCGCCGGCACTTCGACACGGTGACCCCGGGCAACGCGCTCAAGTGGGACGCCACCCAGCCGGCCGAGGGCACCTTCCGGTGGGCCGACGCCGACGCGCAGGTCGGCTTCGCCACCGACAACGACCTGGCGGTACGCGGACACACCCTCGTCTGGCACCAGCAGACTCCCGCCTGGGTCTTCACCGACACCGACGGCACCCCGCTGACCTCGGACCCGGCCGACAAGGCCCTGCTGCTGTCCCGGCTGGAGGCGCACATCCGCGCGGTCGTCGGCCGCTACGGCGACGCGATCGGGGTGTGGGACGTCGCCAACGAGGTGATCGACGAGAACCAGTCCGACGGGCTGCGGCGCAGCCGCTGGCACGAGATCAGCGGGCTGGACTACCTGCGCACCGCGTTCCGGGTGGCCCGGGAGGTCGCGCCGACGGCCAAGCTCTACATCAACGACTACAACACCAACGTGCCGGCCAAGCGCGACAAGCTGCGCGACCTGGTGAGCCAGCTGCGCGCCGAAGGGGTGCCGATCGACGGCGTCGGGCACCAGATGCACGTCAACGTCCAGTGGCCCTCGATCGCCGAGACCGAGGCGATGCTCCAGGCGTTCGTCCCGCTCGGGGTGGAGCAGCAGGTCACCGAGATGGACGTCAGCATCTACGTCAACAACAACGAGTCCTTCCCCACCCCGCCGGCCGACCGGCTGCTGACCCAGGCGTACCGCTACCGGGACCTGTTCGCCCTCTACCGCCGCTACGCCGACGAGCTGACCTCGGTGACCCTGTGGGGGCTGGCGGACGACGACACCTGGCTCGACACCTTCCCGGTGGCCCGCAAGGACGCGCCGCTGCTGTTCGACACGGAGCTCCAGGCCAAGCCGGCGTACTGGGGGATCGTCGACCCGACCCGGATCAACCCGACCCCGACGCCGACGGTCAGCCCGACGGTCTCGCCGACCGTCAGCCCGACCGTTTCGCCGACGGTCACGCCGACCACGGGGCCGGACGCCTGCCGGGCGACGTACACAGTCTCCAACCAGTGGCCGGACGGCTTCCAGGCGAGCGTCAGGATCACCAACACGGGCGGGCGGGCGCACGACGGCTGGACGGTGCGCTGGCGGTTCCCGGACGGGCAGCGGATCAGCCAACTCTGGAACGGCACGGTCCGGCAGGACGGCGCGGACGTGTCGGTCACCCCCACGTCCTGGAACTCCGCCCTGCCCGCCGGCGGGACGGTCGAGTTGGGCTTCCTCGCCGGTTGGTCCACGAGCAACGACCGCCCGGTCGGCTTCACCCTCGACGGACTGGCCTGCACGACCGGCTGACCCACCAGGCCCGTCGTGCCGCCACCCGACCTGCCCGCCTCCGGTCGGTGGCCAGCCGCCGTACCAGCGCAATGGTCACCGTGTCTGATGGAAGGGCCGTACCCGAGGCGTCAGCGGGGGGACGGTGGGCGATGGCCGGGCCGGGCAGGTCCGGCCATCGCCGTGCCCGGTGCCCGGACGGCGCGGCGGAGCCGGGCCGGGATCCCGCGGATGCCGGCGACGCCGTCCGCTCCGGTCCGCCGTCAGAGCCGGCGGATGGCGGCGGAGGCGAGGCGGAAGCCGATGGTGCGGTCGACGATGCGGGCGACCAGGTCCGCCTTCCGCAGCCCGGCGACGCCGCGCAACTCCAGGCTCGCGGCGAGCACCCGCAGGTCGCGGGCGGTCCAGCCGGAGAGGTACGCCGTACCGTCGTCGCGGCGGGACATGGACGCCAGCGCGGCCCGGGCCGCCACCGGGTCCGGCGCGGACGCCGCCCGCCGGGCCGACGGGCGCGCGGGGGCCCCGCCCCGGCCGGTGGACGCGGCGGCCGGGTGCCCGGCGGGGGTGGTTCCGGCGGGCGGTGGGGCCGGGTCGACCGGTACCACCGCGAGCCGGGCCCGCCCCTCCGCCAGGGCGGCGAGGTCGGCGGCGGGCAGCCCCCGGAGCAGCGCGGTCACCAGAGAGGCGACGTCGCGGGTCGGGTCGGTCACGCCCCGGTCCGCTCGGGCTGGAGGTGGTCGAGGAACTCGGTGGCGAGCCGGCGCAGCTCGTCGCGGACCGCCGGGGTGGCGATCCGGTCGCGGAGCACCACAGGCACGCCGCGCGGGGTGTTCGTGGCGAACACGGTGACGTTCTCCCGCAGCGGGGTGGGGAAGACCGGCAGGCCGAGCGCCCGGACCTGGTCCATGTAGCCCTGGTGGGCGGCGATCGGCCGCTGCGCCATGAGCTGGATCATCGTGAACACCACGCCGGCCACGTCGGGGGCCACCTTGTGGTGCCGGCGGGTGGTGGCGAACCGGCGGGCGTCGGCGTTGTACTGGTCGACCAGTTCCCGGACGTTGCCGTGCAGGTAGTCGATGCCCAGCGTGGACAGGTAGTCGGCCTTCGCCGGGATGAGCAGGTGGTCGCTGGCGATGATGGCCGACTGGGTGACCACGTTGAAGTTCGGCGGGCAGTCGATCAGCACCATGTCGTAGCCGCCGAGCGCGTCGTCGTGCAGCCCTTCGGCCAGGGAGCCGCGCACCCGGAACAGCTCGGCGTCGTACTCGTCGCCGTCGGCCACCGCCCGGGCCAGCGCCAGGTCGATGTCGACGAGCTGGAGGTGGGACGCGATCAGGTCGAGGCGGCCGGCGCCGCTGAGCCGCGCGTTGGCCGGGCCGGGGGAGACGACCAGCTCGCCCAGGGTCGTCGCGGGGGTGTCCCCGCGCAGGCCGTCGTACCAGCGCTTCACCGTCCGGCCGTCGCGCAGCCGGTCCCGCCAGTCGTCGGGATCGTAGAAGCCGAAGGTGAGGCTGGCCTGCGGATCGAGGTCGATGAGCAGCACCTTCATCCCGCGGTTGGCCAGCTCGGCACCGAGGTTGGCGGTCACGGTGGTCTTGCCGACCCCGCCCTTGTAGTTGATAACTGATACGACGTACACCGGCACCTCCCCAGACCGGGAACGGTAGCGGGCGGGTGAAGCGGCGCGACACCCGCTCCGGCGGTCCGCCTTCACACGTACCTGCACCGGCACCGCTGTTAGAGTCTGCGCTGCTCTTGGGTCGGGGGTGGGAGGGGGGCGACGGTGGTGGTGCCGTTCCGCGACGCACTGTCGCAGATGCTCAAGGCGCGCTTCCCGGTCCTCTACGTCGAGTCGTCCGAGGAACAGCGGGTGGTCGCCGAGGTTTGCGCCGTCGCCCGGGACGCCACCCTCGTCCGCACGCCCCGGGCGGTGTGGACCTGGTCGCTGACGACGGGGCTCGTGCAGCCCGACGGCGTCGCCCGCAAGGGCACCACCGACCCGGACGACGCGCTGGCCGCGGTGCTGCGCCTCGACCACCCCAGCGTGCTGATCTTCAAGGATCTGCACCCGGCGCACGGCAGCAGCGACCGGCCGGGCACCCCCGGCGTGGTCCGCCGGCTGCGGGACGTGGTGGCGGCCTTCAAGGCCGGCCCGGTGCCGCGCACCCTCGTCCTGGTCTCGCCGGTGCTGCACATCCCGGTGGAGCTGGAGAAGGACGTGACGATCGTCGACTTCCCGCTGCCCACCGAGACGGAGATCCGGCGGGTGCTCGACGGCATGATCGCCGCCAACTCCGCCGGCGGCCGGATCCGGATCGCGCTGGACGACCTCGGCCGGGAACGGCTCGCCAAGGCGGCCCTCGGGCTCACCCTGCACGAGGCGGAGAACGCGTTCGCCCGCGCCATGGTCAACGACGGCGTGCTCGACGGCAGAGACCTCGCGGTCGTGCACGAGGAGAAGCGGCAGACCGTACGCAAGTCGGGGCTGCTGGAGTTCGTCGACCCCCCGGTCGACCTCGCCGACGTCGGCGGGCTGGAGAACCTGAAGCGGTGGCTGGCCAAGCGGGACGGTTCCTGGCTGGCCGAGGCGGCGGCGTACGGGCTGCCCGCGCCCCGGGGCGTCCTGATCACCGGCGTGCCCGGCTGCGGCAAGTCGCTGACCGCGAAGGCGGTCGCCTCGGCCTGGGGCCTGCCGCTGCTGCGGCTGGACGTCGGCCGGGTCTTCGCCGGGCTCGTCGGGTCGAGTGAGCAGAACATGCGCACCGCCATCCGGACCGCCGAGGCGACCGCGCCCTGCGTGCTGTGGGTCGACGAGATCGAGAAGGGCTTCGTCGGCGGGGCCAACGACTCCGGCACCTCCGCCCGGGTCTTCGGCTCCTTCCTGACCTGGATGCAGGAGAAGTCCCGGCCCGTCTTCGTCATCGCGACCGCCAACGACTTCGAACGGCTGCCCCCGGAACTGCTCCGCAAGGGGCGCTTCGACGAGATCTTCTTCGTCGACCTGCCGACCCGCGCGGAGCGCGCGTCGATCTGGCGGGTCCACCTCGCCCGGCGGCTGCGCAACCCGGCCGTCGCCGGTGCCCTGACGCCCGACGACGCCCTGCTCGGCGAGCTGGCCGGGCTCAGCGAGGGCTACTCGGGGGCCGAGATCGAGCAGGCCGTCGTCGGCGGGCTCTTCGACGCCTTCGCCGAACGGCGTCCGCTGCGCCGCGACGACCTGGTCCGGGCCCTGGTCAGCATGGTGCCGCTCAGCGTCACCCAGGCGGAACGCATCGACGCCGTGCGCTCCTGGGCCGACGCCCGCGCCGTCGCCGCCACGGCCGCCGAGGACTGGGACCTCGGCGGTCGTCCCGCCGGCCCGGGCGGCTCCCGCCCCGGCGGTCCGGGACAGCAACGGGGGCAGGGCGGGCGAGCGGTCGAGTTCTAGTCTGTGGGTCGACACCGAGGGAGGGGGCCCCGATGAGCGTCTCACTGATACTCCTGCCGCTGGCCGTCGCCGCCGTCGCCGCGACGCACGCCGCGACCGCCGGACGGGACGGACAGGGGCGCGTCGTCTGCCAGGTGCAGACCCGGATGCGGGACGAGACGCTGCTCGTCACCGCGCTGCGCGACACCGGCGCGGTGGTCACCACCGAACCGGACGCGATCATCGCGGACTGGGCCGACGTGCGGGCCGGCTTCCGGCGCGGCGAGGACGGCATCTGGTCGGCGCACTTCACGGGCGAGGTCGACGAGCCGCGGGCCGTCGAGGCGGTCCGGGCCATCGACGCCGCGTACGGGCGGCAGGTCCAGCGGGCCGTGCTGGAGCGGCTGCGCGAGCAGGCCCCCGCCGCCGGGCTGCGGCTGGAGTCCGAACAGGTCACCGAGGACGCGAGCGTCCGCCTGGTGTTCGCCGTCGAGGGCAGGTCGTGATGGGCGGGCAGCCGCGGATCGTGGTCACCGTGACCAGCGAGGGCGTCGTGAGCGCCGAGACCAGGGACGTGCTCGGCGACGGCTGCCTCGACTACATCGCCGTGCTGGAGGACCTGCTGGCGGCCCGGACGGTACGCAGCGCGTACACCGCCGACCGCGACCGCGCCGCCGTGCCCGAGCGGCAGGAGCAGCGCGATGTCGAGCGCGCCTAGCCCCGGCTGGCCGCCACCGGCCGTCCCCCGGCCGAGCGCGACGTGGCAGGTGTTGCAGAGCTGGTGGCTGTTGCTGCCCGTGCTCGGGTGCAGCTGCCTCGGCGGCCTCGGATTCATCTACGTGGGCCTGCGGGCCCAGCGCGCGGCGTGGTGGCTCCCCGGCATCTTCTACACCGTGGTGGGCTCGGCGGCGTTCCTCGTCGTCGGCGAGTCGGACCAGGAGAGCGCCCTCAGCGACTGGGCGGTCGGCGTGCTCCTGGCCGTGTGGATCGCCAGCATCCTGCATGCCGCGCTGATCAATCCGGCGTGGCTGCGCTGGCTCACGGACCGCCGCGCCAGGTTCGCGGCGACGCCGTGGCCCGGCGGCGCGTACCCGCTGGCCCCGCTGCCCGGGGCGGCTCCCGGCGGCCCGAACCCCCATCCCTACCCGGGCATGTCCCCGACGTATCAGCCCGGCTCGACGGCGGCCTACCCGTCCCCGACCTACCCGCCGGGGTACCCGCCCGCGTCGCCCGCCTATCCGCCGGGGTCGCCGGCGTACCCGCCGGGGCCGTCGTCCTACCCGCCCGCGTCGTCCTACCCACCGGGGTCGTCGTCCTACCCGCCAGGGTCGCCGGCCTATCCGCCCGCGTCGTCAACCTATCCGTCGGGGTCGCCGGCGTACCCGCCCGCGACGCCGGCGGGGCATCCGCCCACGTCGACGGGGTATGCACCGCTGGCGGCCGACCCGACGTTGGCGCCGGCCGTCGACCCCTTTCCCACCGGGCCGATCACGTCCCTCGCGTGGCAGCCGGACGCGCCGGCCCCGGGGCAGCCGGACGCGCCGGCCTCCGGGCCGCCGGTAGGTTCGCCGATCGACGTCAACGCGGCCGGGCCGGGCGACCTCGCGGCGCTGCCCGGCTTCGACCCGCAGCGCGCCCGGCAGGTGCTGGCCGAGCGGGAGCGGCGCGGGTCCTTCGGCAGCCTGGCCGAGTTCGCCGCCGCCGCCAACCTGGCCCCGCACGAGTACGCGCGCCTGCGCGACGCCGTGGAGTGCGTCCCGCCCGCCGGGCCGGCGCCCGACCGGCCGCCACCCGGCCGGGTCCTCGATGTCTGACGACGGTCCGGGGCCGCGCCCGCCGGTGGGGGTGGAGACGGTGGCGGTGGCGCGGTTCCTGGCCGCCACCCGCGCCGAGGGCCCGGGCGAGCGGACCGCCGTCTGGGTGCAGGGCTGCGCCATCCGCTGCCCCGGCTGCTTCAACCCGCACCTGTGGAGCTTCCGCGGCGGGGAACGGGTCGCCCCCGCCGACCTGGTGCGCCGGGCGCTCGACGCCGGCACCGAGGGGCTGACCCTGCTGGGCGGCGAGCCCTTCGACCAGGCAGCCCCGCTGGCGGCCGTCGCCGACGGGGTACGCGCCGCCGGGCGTTCGGTGATGACCTTCACCGGCTACACCCGGGCGCAGCTGCACCGGGCGGTCGACGTCGGCCGGGACGACGTCGCGGCGCTGCTGGCGGCGACCGACCTCCTCGTCGCCGGGCCGTTCCTGGCCGATCGGATCGACACCCGGCGGCCGTGGGTGGGTTCCACCAACCAGGAGTTCGTGCTGCTCGGCGACCGCTTCCCGGGACTGCTCGACGAGGTGTCGCACAGCCCGGACCGGGTCGAGGTGACCGTGGACGCCGCCGGCCGGATCGCGGTGAACGGCTGGGCCGAGGTCGACGCCCTCGACGAACTGCTGGCGTCGGTGACCACCCCCCGGCCCCGGCCCGCGGGCGCATCCCGACGGGGATAGCCGCGCCGGTCCGGCCGGGAGCGCCCCGTGCCGGGCCGCGGCACCCGGGGCTTACTCGGCGATCGGCAGCACGACCTCGTTGTGGCGCAGGAACCACGGCATCCACGGCGGATCGAAGCGCGCGTACCGGACCGCGCCGGTGGGGCGCAGCCCGGCCGCGGTGACCGCCCGGCCCAGCGCGGTCGCCCGCCGGTCGAACGCCCGGGCCGTCCAGCGGCCCGCGAAGCGCGTCGCGGCGGCGAGCTGTTCCGGGACGACCCGGGTGCGCACCCGGGGGTCCGCCGGCTCGGGCAGCGTGTCGGCGGTGAGGCCCGCCGGCATCACGAGCCACACCAGCCAGTGGCCCGGCCGGTCCCCCTCCTCCTGCACGAACGGGGCCGTCATCGCGATCGTCTGCGGGCCCGTCTCCCGGGCGGTCGACCGCCGCGCGCGGTTGGCACCGCGCAGGTACGCGCCCAGCGGCCGGAAGGCGTCCCGGGCGGCCTGCTCGAACGCGCCCTCCGCCCGCACCTCGGCGACCAGGTGGGCCGGGTAGCGGCGCAGCTCGAAGCCGGGGTGCCGGGCCACCACCCGGTACGGCTGCTGCTCGGTCATCGCGCGCTCCCCGTGCCGCGGGCCCCGTCGGGAGCAACGCTACCGGCCCTCGACCTCCGGCTCAGCCGAAGTCGCGTCCTCCGGCCGGGGGCGCGGGGCGGCACGGGTCAGCCGCCAGTACTGCCGACGGCCGTCGTCGCGGAGCACCACCCCGGTGCGGCCCAGTTCGCCGCGCAGTTCCCGGGCCTCGCCGCCCCGGTCGGCGTCGAGGGCCCGCTGCCGGGCGCGCAGCAGCGCGTCCGCGCCGGTCGGCAGCCCCGGCAGGCCCGGCACCCACCGCCGGTACGCGTCCCGGTGCGGGTCGCCGTCGGTCCACGGCCAGCCGTGCGCGCGGAAGGCGTCGCGCAGCCGGTCGACGGCCAGGTCCGACCGCTCCCGGACCAGTTCCTCGTCGTCCGCGCCGAGCAGCACCAGGTCCTTGCCGTCGACGAAGACGGCGCGCACCGGTCGCCGCCCGACCTGCCGGTCCGTGCGGTCGCGGCGTAGCCGGACCCGTTCGGCGTCGACGGTGACGGCGAGCCGTTCGGCGGTGCCGACGGCGGCGACCAGCAGGCCGCCCAGCGTGCCGACGGCCAGCCCGCCGATGCCGGCCTGCGGGTCCGGCAGCCGGGCGACCAGCTCGAACAGGTCCTGCGCGGGGGCCCAGGACAGCCCGGCGACCCACTCCGCGCCGGCGACGAGCAGCCACCCGGCGCCCGCGCCGAGTGCCGGGAACCCGCCCCAGAGGATCGCCAGTTCCGCCGCGCCGCCGTCGATTACGGTGGGGGCACCGTAGCCGTCCACCGTCAGGACACCTCGCGCCGCAGCGTGCGGACCAGCCCCGCGACCAGCGGCACGGCCAGCCAGACCAGCAGCGACACGGCGAACCGTCCCCACTGCCCGGCGGTCACGTCGGGCGTGAGCAGCGGCTCCATGGTCCGGCCCGTGTCGAGCCAGTCCGCCGGGCCGCGCAGCGGCCGGATCATCTCGCCGAGGATCGACCAGAGGGTCGGCAGCAGCAGGAAGGCGACGATCGCCACCGGGGTGTTGAGCAGCAGCAGGCCGAAGCCGGCCCCCATCAGCACGTTGGCCACCTGGAGCACCACGGCGTGCAGCACCAGGGCCCACTCCATGCGCCAGGTGCCGGCGCCGCCGGTGGCCCCGGCGACCAGCGTGCCGACGGCGGCCACGCCGAGGCTCACCAGCACCGACGCCAGGGCCGCCAGCACCATCGCGACCAGCTTCGCGACGATCACCCGGCCCCGCCGGGGCACCAGGGCGAACGTGGTGAGCGCCGTGCGCTGCGACCACTCCCCGGTGATCGACAGGATGCCCAGCACGGGCAGCAGCAGCCCGATCGGCAGCAGCGAGGAGAGGAAGAAGTTGGCGAAGGTCTGCTGGGCGTCGTCCGTCCAGATCAACTGGATCACCACGAGGGCGGCGGCGAGCAGCCCGATGGTGATCAGCAGCCAGAGCCCGGCCCGGGTGTCGACGAGCTTGCGCAGCTCCACGCCGGTGAGCCGGAGCAGCGACGGCCGGCGTACGTCGGAATGGCGCTGGGGCGCGGCGGTGGCGGGCGGGCTGGCGGTGGTGGCGGTGGTCATCGGACGGCCTCCTGGGTCGACGCGCCGGCGGTCAGGGTGAGGAAGAGCTGTTCCAGGCCGCCGCTGCCGGCGGACCGCAGTTCGGTGAGGGCGACGCCGGCGTCGGCGGCGGCCTGCCCGACCGCCTCGGCGTCGGCGTGGACCAGCAGCCCCTCGGTGCCCTCGGTGGCCGCCAGCCCGGCCCGCTCCAACGCGCCGCGCAGCGCCCCGCCGTCGCGGGCCCGCACCAGCGTCCCGCCGCCGGCCAGCAACTCGGCCTTGTCGCCCTGGGCCACGATCCGGCCGCCCCCGATGACCACCAGCCGGTCCGCGACCGCCTCCACCTCGCGCAGCAGGTGGGAGGAGAGCAGCACGGTGCCGCCCCGGTCGGCGAAGTCGCGCAGCAGGCCGCGCATCCAGAAGATCCCCTCCGGGTCCAGGCCGTTCGCCGGCTCGTCGAGGATCAGCACCCGGGGGTCGCCCAGCAGCGCGTGCGCGAGGCCGAGCCGCTGCCGCATCCCCAACGAGTACGCCCGGAGGCGGCGCTTCGCCGCGACCTCGTTCAGCCCGACCAGGTCGAGCTTGGTGGCGACCTGCCGGCGGTCCACGCCCATGGTCGCCGCGGCCACGGTCAGCGCCTCCCGCCCGGTGCGCCCGGCGTGCTGGGCCGAGGCGTCCAGCAGCACGCCCACCTCCCGCCCGGGGTTGGGCAGTTCCCGGTACGGCCGGCCGCCGACCGTCGCGCCGCCGCCGCTGGGCGGGGTGAGTCCGCAGATCATCCGCATGGTGGTGGACTTGCCGGCGCCGTTCGGTCCCAGGAAGCCGGTGACGGTGCCCGGTTCGCAGCGGAACGACACGTCGTCGACGGCGGTGTGCCGCCCGTACCGTTTGGTGAGGTGTTCCACGCTGATCATGCCGGCCACGCTGCCGGAGCCACCCGGTCGCGCGCTGCGGCCGACGGTCTCGGCCGGCGGCTACCTTGGTCGACGCCAGGGTCTCGACTTTGGTAGCTGGTCGGCCCGCCGGGCGGCTGCCTAGCATGGTCGCGTGACCAGTGCCGCCGTACCGGAGCACCCCTGGCTGTTGCCGGGGGCGCTGAGCGTCGATCCGGCGGCGCGGGTGGGGCGGGGGCCGCGTCGCACCACCCGCGACTGGGTGGTGGACGGCCTCTGCTTCCTGCTCTCCCTCGGCTGGGTCCTGCTCGCCACGGCCGACGCGGCCTCGGCCGACCCGGAGTTCGCCACGCCGCTGCCGCAGCGCTGGATGGTTCCGGCCGACGCCCTGCTCGGGCTCGCCTGCTGCGCGCTGATCTGGCTGCGGCGCCGGTGGCCGGTGGGGCTCGCCGTCGCGACCGTGCCGCTGACCCTGTTCTCGATGGCGGCGGCGATCCCGCTGCTGATCATCTACTTCACCGTGGTGGTGCACCGGCGCACGGCCGTTGCGCTGGGATTGACCGCCGCCGGCCTGGTCACCAACTTCGCCTTCAGCTACCTGCGCCCGGACCCCCAGATGCCGTACTGGGCGACCACCGTCTGGGGGATGGTGCTCAGCCTCTCCGTGCTGGCGTGGGGGATGTTCGTCCGGGCCCGGCGGCAGCTCGTCGTGTCGCTGCGCGAGCGCGCCGAGCGGGCCGAGGCGGAGCAGCAGTTGCGGGTGGCGCAGGCCCGGCACCTGGAGCGCACCCGGATCGCCCGCGAGATGCACGACGTGCTGGCGCACCGGATCTCGCTGCTCAGCCTGCACGCCGGGGCGCTGGAGTTCCGGCCGGACGCGCCGCCGGAGGAGGTGGCGCGGGCGGCCGGGGTGATCCGGGGCAGCGCCCACGCCGCGTTGCAGGATCTGCGCGAGGTGATCGGGGTGCTCCGCGCGGAGACCACCGCCGAGGGGGATCCCGAGCGCCCGCAGCCCACCCTGGGCGATCTGCCGGCGCTCGTCGAGGAGTCCCGGTCGGCCGGGGCGCGGATCGGCGTCCGCGAGCTGGTCACCTCGGCGGAACGGGTGCCCGCGGCGGTGGGGCGCAGCGTCTACCGGATCGTGCAGGAGGGGCTCACCAACGCCCGCAAGCACGCCGCCGGCGCGGCGGTCACCGTCGACGTGGCCGGCGCCCCCGGCGACGGGCTGACCGTGGAGATCCGCAACCGGTGGCCGGTCGGCGGCATCGCCGGCCCGGAGATCCCCGGCGCCGGCACCGGCCTGGTCGGCATCGCGGAGCGGGTCAGCCTGGCCGGCGGCCGGCTGGAGTACGGGCGGGACGACGCGGGCGACTTCCGGCTGGCCGCCTGGCTGCCGTGGCCGGCGTGAGCGGGCCGGGCCCCGAACCCGGCCGGCCGGTACGGGTGCTGCTCGTCGACGACGACGCGCTGGTGAGGGCCGGCCTGTCGATGATCCTCGGCGGGGTGCCGGACCTGCTCGTGGTCGGGGAGGCCGCCGACGGCAGCGAGGTGCCCGCCGCCGTGGCCGCCTGCGCGCCGGACGTGGTGCTGATGGACATCCGGATGCCCCGGCTCGACGGTCTCGCGGCCACCGAGGCGCTGCGTGCGTCGCCCGACCCGCCCGAGGTGCTGGTGCTGACCACCTTCGATGCCGACGAGCAGGTGCTCCGGGCATTGCGGGCCGGGGCCGGCGGCTTCCTGCTCAAGGACACCCCGCCGGCCGAGATCGTGCGGGCGGTGCGCCGGGTGGCGGCGGGCGAGGCGACGCTCTCCCCGGCGGTGACCCGCCGGCTGATCGACCACGTGACCGCGCCGGGCGCGGCGGGCGGCCCCGACCCGCGCCGGGAGCGGGCGCTGCGGCAGCTCGCCGGGCTCAGCGACCGGGAACGCGAGGTCGCGGTCGCGCTCGGGCAGGGCCGGACGAACGCGGAGATCGCCGCCGAGCTGTTCATGAGCGTCGCGACCGTCAAGGCGTACGTGTCGCGGCTGCTGGTGAAGCTGGGCCTGAACAACCGGGTTCAGGTGGCTCTGCTGGTGCACGACGCCGGCCTCGTCTGAGGCGCGATTGAACCTTCCGGGGGCGGGGGCCGTACCAGTCGCCGAGGATGCGGTGCGGCGGGTCAGCCGCACTGCTGCCGGAGCCGCGGGAGGCCTGCCGTGCGGGTTGGTGAGCAGTCGACGGATCCCATCGACCAGATCCTGGGCGAGGTGCCGGTGCCGGCGCCCCTGACCCCCGAGGACGTCCGGCTCGCGGTCCGGGCGGTGGTGGTGCACGCCGCCGAGGAGTGGCCGGCCGGGCCGCTGTGCCGCAACGACGGCGCGACGTACCCGTGTCGGCTGCACCGCTGGGGCCGGCGGGTGCTGGCGCGGCACGGGCTCAACGAGCGGCAGATCGACGCCCTGGTACGGCACGGCAACCCCTTCGTGCACGTGCCGTTCCCGTTCACGGTGACGGGCCCCGCGCCGGCCACCCGCGCACCACGTGCCACCGGCGGGCACCCGGGCGGCCCGCGCGCGGTCGCGCCCGGCGCCCGTCCCGCCCGGCCGGTGGCTCCCCCCGCCACCGCGCCGCGCTGGCCCCGGGCGAGCTGAGCGGGTTCGTCCGCCGGCGGGACCGCTGCTCCCCGGTACACCGGGCGGAGGTACGCCCGCTCGGCGGACCCGGGGACACGACGCCGGCCCGGTGCGCGGGGTGGCACCCGCGCACCGGACCGGCGTCGCCGTTCGCCCGGCTCGGCGTGGCCTGTCCGACCGGCTCGGCGCGTGGCCTGTCCGCCCGGCTCAGTCGCGGCCGGCGCCGATCCCGCAGTCCGGCGCGGACCAGCTGGTGGTGTTCGGGGTGTCGTCGCTGTTGTTCTCCCGCCGCGAGTCCACGTGCACGTGGTCGTCGTGGTCCGGGTAACCGGGACCGTAGATCCCGCTGAAGCCCCGGTTGCGGGCGTCGCGGGCGATCTGGCACAGCGAGCTGGTGCGCGACACCACGTCGGCGGCGTTGCCGTAGAGGTGCTGGCTGTCGGACGCCCCGCCGACCTGGTCGTTGCAGGTGCGGCTGCGGAAACCGCTGCTGACGAGGAGGGGCTTGTCGCCGAGGCTGCGCCGCAACGCCTCCAGCTTCCACATCGTGCGCAGCGCGTTCTGCCGGGTCTGCGCGGCGGAGAGCGGACCGCCGCTCCAGCCCCCGCGACCGCAGCCGTCGTCCATTTCGCTGTAGCTGAAGTGCCGTGGCGTGCAGTCGTTGTCCTGGAGGTCGTAGAGCTTGCCGTACGTCTGTGGTCCGGCGATGCCGTCGGCGCGCAGCCCGTACGCGGCCTGGAACCGCTTGACCGCGGCGGCGGTCTTCGGTCCGTAGCGGCCGTCGTTCTCCACGATGTCCCGGTTGCCGGCCCACCCGGCGACCCGGATCTGCAACTGGCGGACGTCGTCGCCGGAGCGCCCCTGGTAGAGGTTGCGCTTCCACGTGTAGCAGCCGTCGGCGTGGGCCGCTGGCGCGGCGGCCACCGTGGCGACAGCGGCTGCCGGCAACGCCAGGGCGAATGCGACAGCGGCCCGTTTCAGGGTGTTAACGCGCACAGAAGTCCTCCCGATAGGAGTGGGAATGGGGTGGCATCCGGGACATCGGCCTGCCCGTCCCGCTTTTCCACCCTGGCAGGCCGACGGATGGTTCGCGGCGATTAACGAGAATTGTCCTCACGATTCGCCGTTCCTGAGCGTTGCCTGGGCATTACGCGAATTGCGAAACGCCCATTGATCGGCAACAGGCCACAGGAAAGCGCGAACGGCACGCAAAGCCGCAGCCCGGCACGCGCCGGGTGATGTTCTCCCGCCGGCCCGACCCGGTAACGTCAGCGCCGGCCGGGACCGGGGGAGGGGGCGACATGGCACGCGGTGGCGTCTTCTGCATCGAGGGCCAGTGGCACCGCGACCTCAACGAGCGCGGCTCCGTCCTGCCCACCCTCGAACTGCTCGAACGGCTCGGAAAGATCCGTTTCATCCACAAGGACGCGGCCACCCGCGACGAACTCTTCTACTTCGTCGACCGCTGGCTGCTCAAGCAGTACGCCGACCACCGGGTCGGCTTCTTCGCCATGCACGGCGAGCCGAGTCGGCTCTGCCTCACCGACTGGGAATCGGTGGCGCTCGCCGACGTCGCCGAGCTGATGGCGGGCCGCTGCGAGGGCCGGCGGCTCTATTTCGGCAGCTGTTCGGTGCTGCGGGCCTCCGACGCGGTGCTGCGGGACTTCCTCGACGCCACCGGAGCGGCCCTGATCTGCGGATACACCCGGGAGGTGGACTGGGTCGAGTCGGCCGCCTTCGAAACCGTCCTGCTCGACGTGCTGGCCAACGGGCAGCGCCACAACGCCGCCGAGTTGCGGATGGGCTCCGCGCACTGGGCGCCCCTCGCCTCGTACCTCGGCTTCCGGGTGATCTACGCCAACGGCCGCGCCTGGCGGCCCTCGGTCCGCCCCCGGGTGCCGGCCCAGCCCGCCGCCGGCCGCGCCGCCCCGCGACCCCGCTGAGGCCGCCGCGCCGCGATCCGGCCGCCGCGCCGACGCGCGGTCCGTGTGCGTCGAGCCCGTTCCGTCCGGTGCGGTCGCCGTGCGACGGAAGCCCTGGTAGGAACGAACGATGACACGCAGCATCGCGACGAACACCCGGGTCGACCGGGCCGGGCTGACCGAGTTCCTCCGGCCGCGGCACCGGGTGGTGCTGATGACCACCCGCGCCGACGGTCGACCGCAGTCGTCCCCGGTGTCCGCCGGGGTGGACGGCGAGGGCCGGTTGGTGATCTCCACCTATCCCGAGCGGGCCAAGGTCGCCAACATCCGCCGCGACCCACGGGTGTCGGCGTGCGTGCTCTCCGACGACTGGAACGGCCCGTGGGTGCAGCTCGACGGCACCGCCGAGGTGCTGGACCTGCCGGCGGCGCTGGAGCCGCTGGTGGAGTACTTCCGCTGCATCTCGGGCGAGCACCCGGACTGGGACGAGTACCGGGCGGCGATGGTCCGCCAGGGCAAGTCGCTGATCCGGGTCACCATCGACGCCTGGGGCCCGATCGCCACCGGCGGCTTCCCCGCCCGCCTCGCCGACTGATCCCGCGCCCACGGCACCGCTGCTGCGGTGCGGCCGCCCCGCGCCGCTCAGTACGCGGCGGTGAAGCGGGCGTTCTCGTGGCGCGGCTGTTCGATCTCGTCCACGATCGCCACCGCCAGGTCCTCGTAGCTGAGCACCGAGCGGCCCTCGTGGTCGGTCACCGGCTGGTCGCCGCCGGTGCGGTAGTGCCCGGTGCGCTCGCCCGGGTGGAACTCCAGCGGCGGCGGGGAGACGTACGTCCAGGTCACCCCGTCGGCCGAGGAGCGGTAGAAGTCGAGGGCCTCGGCCTGCCCCCGCGCCGCCTCGCGGTACTCCTCGGGGAAGTCCGGTTCGTCGAGGTAGCGGGTGCCCTTCGGGGTGAGCAGGGTCGAACCGCCGCCCACGTGGATGATCCGGGGCGCGGCCGGCATGCCACGCAGCGCGCCGACCAGGTTGCGCGCCGCGTCGAGCCAGAGGGCGTGCTCGCCGCCGCCGATCGCCACCACCATGGCGTCCGTGTCGGGCGCCAGTTCCCGTACGCTCCGCTCGCTGGTGGCGTCCCCGGTCACCACCGTGACCGCCGGCGGCAGGTACGAGGTGGCCTCCGGCCGGCGTACCGCCGCGGTGACCCGGTGCCCACGGCCCACCGCCTCGGCGGTGATCCGCGACCCCGCGGTGCCACCCGCGCCGAACACGACGATGTTGCTCATACCGCCTCCCGCCAGGCCCGTCCGGCCCGGCGGACGTGGCTCGTCTCCAGGCTATTGACCGGCGACATCGCGCGCTGGCGGACCGTGGATCCCGCGCGGCGCAACCGCCCCTTGCGTCGTCGCACGCTTCGGGGTGCACTGGTATCGGACCGTGACCGCTGAAGGGCGGGGGTGGGCGCGATGACGGAGGAACGTGACGCGTCCGCCGGGACGCCCGGGCCCCCGGAGGCGTCGACGGAACCGGCGCAGGAGCCGAGGCCGGCCCGGTCCGATCGGGTACGGGCACTGGTGCGCCGGCTCTCGCCCGCCGGGCCGCCCGCCGGCCGCTGGTTCGCCGGGGTCCTCGCGGCCGTCGTCACGGCGATGCTGACCGCCTGGCTCCTCGCCTGGGGACTCCTTCCCGGCAGGCCCCCGCCGCCTCCGCCCGACCCCGACGCGCTGCCGTTCACGGTCGCGGTCCGCGTCGGCCACGAGGCGTCGGACGGCTGGGTGGTCGCGCCGCCGCTGGCGGAGGTCCCCGCCCGACCGGCCTGGGCGGGCGACTGGTCGCGGTGGGCCCGGGAGGCCGCCGGGACGCCCGCCTCCCGGCAGTACGTCTACTTCACGGTCCAGGGGGTCGACGAGGCGCAGGTGACCCTCACCGACCTGCGGGTGCGGGTGATGACGCGGCGCCCCGCCCTGCGGGGCGTGTTCACCGCTCCGGGCGGAGGCGGCCCGACCGCCTACCGCTGGGTGGAGGCGAACCTGGACGAGGACCCTCCGGTGCTCACCGCCGGCCTGTTCGACGAGGGCGGGGCGAGCCTCCCCGAACACGAGCGCAAAGAGATCCGCTTCCCGTACCGGGTGTCCCTGACCGATGCCGAGACCTTCCTCGTCATCGGCCACACGGTCGACTGCGACTGCGACTGGACGGTCGAGGTGGACTGGGCGTCGCGGGGACGCACCGGCACCGTCACGGTCGACGACGCGGGGCGTCCCTTCCGGGTCACCGGCACGGCCGGGGTGCAGACGGAGTGCTGGACGTACCCCGACGGGATGGAGGAGTGCCGGCGGCGGTGACCCGGCGACCGGGGGCGGACCGGCACCGCGCCGCCGTCCCCCTCGCCGGCCGGGTCTGGAGCCGGCTCAGTCGACCAGGGCGGAGTAGACGAGCTGCCGCAGCTGCGGCCGGATCGGGTAGGTGCTCGACGGCATGAGCTGGGTGAAGAACAGGGCCGTGACCTCCTCGGCCGGGTCGACCCAGAAGGCCGTGCTCGCCACGCCGCCCCAGTAGTACTCGCCGGGGCTGCTCGGCACCCGGCTCGGCACGGGGTCGTCGACCACGGCGAAGCCGAGCCCGAAGCCGATCCCGTCGAGGGTGGTCTCGGCGAAGCCACCGGCGGAGAGGGTCTCCAGGTCCTGCCCGCCGGGCAGGTGGTTGCGGGTCATGAAGCGCACCGTGCGCGGCCCCAGCAGGCGTGCCCCGTCCAGCTCGCCACCGCGCAGCAGCATCTGGGTGAACCGGTGGTAGTCGGCGGCGCTGGAGATCAGGCCGCCGCCGCCGGAGAGCAGCAGCGGCTTCTCGTACGCCAGGGCGCCCAGCTTGTCGTAGCGGAACGCGCGGCCGGTGCGCGGGTCGGGCGCGTAGAGGGCGGCGAGCCGGTCGGCGGTGTCGCCCTCGGCCCACCAGTGCGTGTCGGTCATGCCCAGCGGGCGGAAGATCCGGTCGGCGAAGAAGGCGTCCAGGCTCTGCCCGGAGACCACCTCCACGAGCCGGCCGAGCACGTCGGTGGCGACCGAGTAGCCCCACGCGGTGCCGGGCTGGAACAGCAGCGGCAGCTCGCCGAACGCCTGGCAGGCCGTCGCCAGGTCGACGTCCGCCGGCGGGTACAGGTCGTAGCCGGCGGCCCGGTAGATGCCGTCGACCACCGAGGTCTGCATGAAGCCGTACGTCAGGCCGGCGGTGTGGGTGAGCAGGTGCCACACCCGGATCGGCTCGACCGCCGGCACCGTGAAGGGCTTGAGCGCCGAGCCCTTCGAGTAGACCCGCAGGTCGGCGAACTCGGGCAGCCACCGGCTGATCTCGTCGGTCAGCTCGAAGCGGCCCTCCTCCCACAGGAGCATCGCGGCGACGGAGGTGACGGGCTTGGTCATCGAGTAGATGCGCCAGAGCGTGTCCGCCTCGACGGGCCTGCCCGCCTCCGCGTCGCGCAGCCCGTACGTCGACGAGTGGGCGATCTCGCCGCGGCGGGTGACCAGCACCTGCCAGCCGGCGAGGCGACCGTCGTCGACGTACCTGCCGAAGTGCTCGTCGATGCGCGCCAACCGCGCCGGGTCGAAGCCGATCTGGTCCGGGTCGATGCTGCGTGCCACACTCACGTCGCCGAAACTACTAGCCGGTACGCCCCGCCGGAAGGGGCTGCCCGCCGTTGTCCCACCCCCTCGATAGCCTGGTCCGATGCCCGAGCTGACCGAGGACGCGACGTTCCGCAACGAGGACTGGTACGCCGAGGAGCTGGTGGACCGGCACTTCGTCCGCTGCACGTTCTTCGACGTCGACCTGTCCGAGGCGGTGAGCCGGGGCGCGGTCTTCGACGGCTGCACCTTCGGCAACACGCGCTTCAACGCCTCCCGGCACACCGACTCGGCCTTCACCCGCTGCACCTTCCAGCGGTGCAACCTCTTCGAGGCGGAGTTCACCGGCTGCAAGCTCGTGGGCAGCACCTTCGCCCAGTGCGACCTGCGACCGCTGACGGTCGCCGGCGGCGACTGGTCGTTCGTCGCGCTGCCCGGCGCCGACCTTCGCGGGGTCCGCATCACCGACGTGCGGATGCGCGAGGCGGACCTGACCGGGGCCAACCTGACCGGGGCCACGGTGACCGGCGTCGACCTCTCCGCCGCGCAGCTGCACCGCTGCCGGCTGACCGGGGCCGACCTGCGCGGCAGCGACCTCACCGCGCTCGACCCGACGGCGGTGGAGCGGGCCGGGGCGATCGTCGACGCCACGCAGGCCATGGTGATCGCGCAGGCGCTGGGCTTCGAGATCCGCTGAGACAGTCGACCCGGGGCGTCCGGATCGCCTGCCGGGCCAGCGGCACCGACCCGCGACCACCGTCCTGATCGATGTCCGCTACCGTCCGGTGACGAACTGGACACGCCCGTCCGTCCGGCGCGACGGACGAGTCGGTGCGGGTGCGGGTCGTCCACAACGGACGGCCGCGTCCGGCCGGGGCCGGTGGGGAGTGGAGGGCCGGTGGCGGAGGAAGACCTCACCCGACAGCACATCCGGCCGTCGGGATACGGCGACCCGGCAGCCCCGCCCGGAACCCGGCATCCGCCCCTCCCGCAGGCCGGGCACACCCGCACCGGCCTGCGGCGGCTGGCCCGGGCACGGCAGCGCCGCCGGTGGGTCGTCGAGGGGATCGCCGTGGTCGCCTGCCTGGTCGCCCTCGTGTCGTACCTGACCGCCGGCGACCCCGAGCCGGGCGGGGAGACCGCTGGCGGCGTACCGGCGGACGCCGGCCGGCCGAGCGGCTTCCCCGGGGTGGAGGGGCGCGACCTCGACGCCGGCCTGGTCTCGCCCGGGCTGCGGCCCCGGCAGCGTCCGCCGAGCCCGTCCCCGACGCCACCCACGCCACCCACGCCACCCACGTCGGCGACGCCGGTGCGGGCGGTGCTCGCCGCCAGCATGGCCGAGGCGCCGGGCGAGGTCGACCTGACCGCGGTGGGCCGCCGCGACTGGGTCCACTGGGGCCTGCGCGGCGCGGAGTCGACGGTCCGCAAGCGCGGCGGCTCCGGCGAGATCCGCGACGAGGGCGGCACCGGCCGGCGGGGCGGCTGGGACGACAACCAGGAGAGCTTCAGCTGGCGCGACGGCAGCCCGGTGGCGTCGGCGAGCGGCTCGCCGCACGGGGTCTACCGGTGCGGCGCCGGCAGCGGCTTCACGCTCGCGGTGGCCGCCGACGGCCAGGCGCGCACCGTCCGGCTGTACGGCGGGGTGTGGATGGCCCGGGGCCGGCTGGACGCCCGCCTCTCCGTCGGCGGTCCGAGCCGGACCCTGCGGATCGAGGACCGGCACACCAGCCGGTCCACCGAGTTCACCATCCGGTTCCAGGCGCCGAAGGGCAGCCGGCTGGTGCTGACCTGGACGGTGGAACAGGCGTTCAGTGACGACTGCGGCAACGTCGGCGTCCAGGCGGTCGCGTTGCGCTGACCCGGGTGCCCGGGCGGCCCCGTTCGCCCGGCGACCGTCCGCTGCCCGGAGTAGCGTGATCGCGACGACCGGGTGCGCGAGGGCGAACGGGAGGGCCGATGGGCGAGCATGTGCTGGACAGCCCGCAGGGCTGGGTGGCCGACCACATCCGGCGGTACGTCGAGACCGGCGGCGCCGAAGGGCACGAGTGGCGGCCCGGGGTCTTCACGCTGCTGCTGACCACCAGGGGCCGGCGCAGCGGGAAGCTGCGGCGCACCGCGCTGATCTACGGCCGCGACGGCGACGCCTACCTGGTCGTCGCCTCGCAGGGCGGCGACCCGAAGCACCCGGCCTGGTACCTCAACCTGCTCGACGAGCCGCTGGTCGAGGTGCAGGTGGGTGCCGAGCGGTTCACCGCGCGGGCGCGTACCGCGACGGCGGGGGAGAAGCCGCGCATGTGGTCCACGATGGCCGCCATCTGGCCGGCGTACGACGAGTACCAGGAGAAGACCGACCGGGAGATCCCCGTCGTCGTGCTCGACCGCGTCTGAGCGGGGCGAGCTGCCGCCGTTACCCCACGGGTAATCGACGCCGACACGCGCCGGCGGGAGACTCGGCGTACCGCCCCGGTCGTCCGGCCGGGCGGACCGGCTCCCGGGAGGCACCATGCCCGCGTTCGCGCTCGCCCACCTGTACGACACCCCGGCCCACGAGGACATCCTCACCTACATCGAGCGGATCCAGGCCACGCTGGACCCGTTCGGCGGCCGGTTCCGGGTGCACGGCGCCGAGGTGGAGGTCAGGGAGGGCGACTGGCCGGGCACCGTGGTCGTCATCGAGTTCCCCGACCTGGACCGGGCCCGGGCCTGGTACGACTCGCCGGCGTACCAGGAGATCCTGCCGCTGCGCACCCGGCACATCCCGGGTACGGCGCTGATCGTCGACGGCGTCGCCGACGACTACGACCCCCGCCGGACGGCCGCCCGGCTGCGGGCGCGGGCGGCCGGCTGACCGGTGGCTCCGCCTCGACGGCGGTCCCGCCCGGACCGCCGTCCGGTGCCGGCGGGCGGGTCCGTGTCCACCCTGCGGGACAGTTTGTCCGTCGCGCCGCGTCGCGCCTGTCGTAACTTTCTGCTGTCCATCTCCGACCATCCCTTGTGGAGGCCTCACCGATGAGCAGCGTCACCGCCCGCACCGTCCGTCCGACCGCCCCCCGGGGCGCCGGGGAGCCGTCCGGGGAGGTGCTCCGGGAGATCCCGCTGCCGCCGTACGTGACCGTCGAGGACGCCCAGTTCGCCGTGCGGGCGGTCGTGGTGCACGCGCCCCGGCACTGGTCCGGCGGGACGGTCTGCCGCAACGACGCCAGCCCGCACCCGTGCCGGCTGCACCGCTGGGGTGCCCGGGTGCTGGCGCAGCGCGGCCTGCGTCCCGCCGAGATCGCCGCGCTGATCGAGCGCGGCGATCCGGCGGCCGAGCTGCCGCACCGCCCCGGCGCCTGAGTGCCGGCGGGGCCCCCGCACCGGGCCCCGCCGGCCGGTCAGCAGGCGTTCGGCTTGACCCAGGCGCACTCCAGGCCCTCCGGGACCCGGGGGGCGTCGGGCGCCGTCGGGGCCGCGGCCCGCGCGCCGGTCACGCCCCTGCCCGTGTACGAGGCCAGGGCGATCGCGATCTGGTCCTCCAGCGTCTTCACGGAGGAGGCGAGGTAGTTGTTGAGCAGGATCGAGAACGCCAGCACCCGCCCGTCGGCGTCGGTGACGTAGCCGGAGAGACCGGAGACGCCGGTCAGGCTGCCGGTCTTGGCGTGCACGTTGCCCGCCGCCGCCGTGCCCCGCATCCGGCTGCGCAGCGTGCCGCCGACGAACCGGTCCGCCTCGCCGGCGACCGGCAGGGCCGCGTACCAGGTGTCGAACCAGGGCTCGTCGCGCACGGCGGTGAGCAGGTCCACGAACTCGTCGGCGGGGATGAGGTTGCGCCGGGAGAGCCCCGAGCCGTCGCGCTGGCGCAGCGTGCCGGTGTCCATCCCGGCGTCGGCGACGTACTCGCTGATCGCGGTCAGCCCGGCCGACCAGGTGCCGGAGCCGGAGAGCACCCGGCCGATCTCCTTGGTCAGCACCTCGGCGTGCCCGTTGTTGGACAGCTTGAGGAACGGCACCATCAGCTGGGCCAGGGGCATCGAGCGGTGCCGCGCCACCTCGGCCGCGCCCTCCGGAGTGGCCTGGCCGAGCACCGTCCGACCGAGCACCCGTACGCCGTGCCGGCGCAGCGCCGAGCGGAAGACGTCGGCGGCGTAGCCGGTGGGCTCCCAGACGCTGACCCAGTCGCCCGCCGGCGCGGCGCCGAGCGCGATCTGCCCGGTCACCACGATCGTGTTGCTGCCGTGCGCGCGCTCGAAGGAGACCGACGTCTCCCCGCCGGCGACCGTCTCGGCCCGGTTGTCGATCTTCAGGTACCGGGTGGCCGGGGTGGTGGTGACGACCGGGCGCGCGCCGGCGGTAGCGCCGGGGGCGGCGTGGACGATGACGGTGCCCGCGTCGTAGTCGGTGTCCGGTGCCACGGTCAGGGCGGAGACCTGCGCGGCGTAGTAGTACGGCTCGTCGTCCCAGGTCCAGTCGGGGCCGAGGCGGGTGCTGTCGTAGCGGGTGTCGTCGGCCACCAGGTTGCCGGTGACCACCCGGACGCCCGCGGCGGCGACCCGCGCGGCCAGCGCGTCGTAGTCGGCGGCGAGCATGGTCGGGTCGCCGCCGCCGCGCAGGTAGAGGTTGCCGGAGACCAGGCCCGCCCGGCGGGCGCCGCTGGTCCGCACCTCGGTGCTGAAGTGGTGGCCCGGCCCGAGCAGTTCCAGCGCCGCCGCCGAGGTCAGCAGCTTGGTGTTGGAGGCGGGCACCAGGCGGCGGTCGCCGTTGCGGTGGTAGACCGTCTCTCCGGTGGCCGCGTCCTTGACCACCACCGAGGCCTGGGCCCCGGCCAGCCGGCTGTCGGCGAGGATCGCGTCGATGGTGGCGTTCAGCCGGGTCGCCGCGGGGGTCGGGGACTCGGCGGTGGCGGTGGGCGCGCCCGCCGTGGCCGCCGCGGCGACGAGTGCCACCAGCGCGAGCGTCCGGGGGAAGAGACGACGATGCATGGGGTGATGCTGCCATGCAGGTATCTGCCAGAAAAGAGCGTCGATGGAAAGATATTTTCCGTGGGTCGGCGGGCTGTGACCGGCGAGACGCTCCCGGCGGGCAGCCGGGCGGGCCCGTCCGTGTTGTACCCGGCATGGACGAGCGCTCCGTCGACGTGCTGGTGATCGGGGCCGGGCAGGCCGGCCTCTCCGCCGGCCACCACCTGGGCCGCGCCGGGTTCGCCCCCGGGGACGGCTTCGTGATCCTCGACGGGGGCGACGGGCCGGGCGGGGCGTGGCGGCACCGCTGGCCCACGCTGCGGCTCGACCGGGTGCACGGCTTCCACGACCTGCCCGGCCTGCCCTTCCCGGTGGCCGGGCCCGACCGGCCGGCGGCCGAGGTGGTCAGCGCCTACTTCGCCGCGTACGAGCGCGAGTTCGACCTGCCGGTGCGGCGGCCCGTGCGGGTCCGGGAGGTGCGCGACCGGGCCGACGGCCGGCTGACCGTGCACACCGACCACGGCTCCTGGACCACCCGTGCCCTGGTCAACGCCACCGGCACCTGGACCCGACCGTTCTGGCCGCACTACCCCGGCCGGGCGAGCTTCCGGGGCCGGCAGTTGCACACGGCCGACTACCGGGGACCGGCGGAGTTCGCCGGCCGGCGGGTCGTGGTGGTGGGCGGCGGGACGTCCGCCGTCCAGTTGCTCGCCGAGGTCTCCACCGTGGCCGCCGGCACGACCTGGGTGACCCGGCGCCCGCCCGACTTCCGCGACGAGGAGTTCACCCCCGAGCGCGGGCGCGCGGCGGTGGCCCTGGTCGACGCGGCGGTACGCGCGGGCCGCCCGCCGGACAGCGTGGTCGGGGTGACCGGGCTGCCGCTCACGCCGGAACTGCGCCGGCTGCGCGAGCGCGGCGTGCTCGACCGGTTACCCGTCTTCGACCGGATCACGCCGGACGGGGTGGCCTGGGACGACGGGCGGTTCGTGCCCGCCGACGTGATCCTGTGGTGCACCGGTTTCCGGGCCGCGCTGGACCATCTCGCGCCGCTGCGCCTGCGCGCGCCGGGCGGCGGTATCACGATGGACGGCACCCGGGTGGTCGCCGACGAGCGGATTCACCTGATCGGGTACGGCCCCTCCGCGAGCACGATCGGCGCCAACCGGGCGGGCCGCGCGGCGGTACGCGAGATCCGGGCCCGGCTCGCCCCGGCCCGTGCCGCGCACTGACCCCGCTCTATTTGACGGATGCCCCGACAGGGGGCACCGTAGGCCGTGGAGGGGCCCTGAGCTGCCCCGAAGCGCGACGGCGATGTGCGTGTCGCCCTTCCATCGCCTCCCACGTGTGCTCGCCCGCGGGCCGAGCCCGGTCCCGCACCGCGAATCCGAGAATCCACGAGGAGTTCCGCCATGCTCACCATGACCGACAACGCCGTGCTGGTCATCCGAGACCTCGCCAACCAGCAGGACGTCGCCGAGGACGGCGGAGTGCGGATCGCCGCCGACACCGACGCGGGGTCGCTCACCGTCGAACTGGTCGCCGAACCGATCGAGGGCGACCACGTGGTCGACAACCAGGGCGCCCGCATCTTCCTGGACTCCGACGCCGCCGAACTGCTCGGCGACGCGTCGGTGGACGCGAGCGTCGACGACGAGGGCATCGTGCAGTTCGGGTTCACCGAGAAGCAGTGACGGCCGGGCGCCGCCTCCTCGCCGGTGCCCGGCGGGGAGGCGCTCAGCCGGCCCGGCGGGTCTCCCCGTTGCGGTGCGGCCGGGCGGGACGGCCCCGCTCCGGCGGCGCCTGACCGGACCGCCACGGTCCCGGTCGGGACTCCCGCCCTCGCTGCCGCAGCGCGGCCAGCACGTGCGCCAGGTGGTGCGAGGTGCTCCACGCCGCCCAGTTGCTGGCGGACCCGGCGCCGGCGCCCCGGCGGGCCCGCCGCAGGATCTCGTGGTCACCCCAGGAGAAGGCCGCGCCCGTGGCCGGCCAGTGCGGCGCCGAGACCACGGTGCGGCACAGGTCCGCGAACCGGTCGTCGCCGCGTCCGCCCCGCCGCGACCAGCGGTACACCCACCAGGCGCCGTCGGTGGTGTAGCGGACCGTGGGCAGCCGGTCTCCCGCCTGGTCGGCGCCGGGCACCGCGGAGCCGACGCCGTAGTCGCCGTACCCGACGCCGAGGTCGGCCAGCCGCTGCCAGAGCTGCCAGTCCCAGCGGTCGACGCGCACCGGTTCGTCGGTGGGCAGGGCGGACACCGCCGGGGGCATCCCGCCCGCCGCCACGCTCACGGAGCACCAGGCGTGCCGGCGGGCCCACTCCGACAACCGGCGGACCCGGGGCTCGGCCACCCGTACGTCGGCCCGGCAGCACACGTCGCCCGCGTCGAGGAGCAGGTCGCACTGCTCGGGCACCAGGCCGGTGAGCCGCCAGACCCGTTCCGCCGCCGCCGTGGCCGCGTCCGGGCCGGCGCGATCGTGGCCGACCCGCAGCCGGACGACCGCCCGCTGGGCGTGGGCCCGGGCGGCGGCACCGTGCGCCACCAGGCGCCGGTCACTGTCCGCGAGCCCGATCACCGGCACCAGCGGTACGCCCCAACGGACCAGCTCGGCCTCCGGGGCGTCGGGCAGGCCGGTGACGTCGACGGCCGTGAGCAGCCCGTCGGGCAGCCGACGGAGCACGTCCAGCGTGAACTGGTCGAGGACGGACACCTGGAGGACCGGGGCGAGCAGGGGGGCGACGACGTCGTCGAGATGACCGAGCGCCTCCAGCTCGCCCCGCCGGTTGGCGAGGATGGGGCGGTAGACCGGTTCCGCCGCCCGGCCCTCGTGGGCGGGCACCATACCCCAATGTAGCCAGACATCGGTGTCGGTCACAGGGCCGACCGGCCCGTCCCGCCTGCCGGGGCGGGCCGCATCCGGCGGCGCAGACCGTCGCCGTGCAGCCCGCAACGACGACGCCGCCGCCCCGCACTGCGGGACGGCGGCGCTACCGGCGACGGGTCAGTCGTCGTCGCCGTCGTCGTCCGAGTCGTCATCGTCGTCGTCCCGGTCGTCGTCGTCATCGTCGTCGTCGACCGGCTCCTGCTCGGCCTTGACCACCGTGCCATCGCCCCGGTCGACGTCGATCTCGTGCTCGGTCTGCCCGGCCACGATCTCGACGCTCCACACGGCCCGGCCGTCCTCGTCCTCGCGCTCGACCTCGACGATCTTGCCGCCGCCCGCCCGGGCCAGCGCGATCTCGCCGGCCCGCTGCTCGCTCACCGCGTCGTCGCCGGTGGTCGGCGCACCACTGCCCGACGGGGAGCCGGGCACCGCCGGGGTGCCGCTGGTGGTCGGGGCGCTGCTCGTCGCCGGGGCGCTGCTCCCGGTGCCGCTCGGGGTGCCCGGCGCGGCCGGGGTCGTCGGGGCGGTGGTGGCGGCGGCCAGGGTGGTCGCCCGGGCCGCGCCGTTGTCGGCCGCCGCGACGCCGAAGGTCGCACCGGTCACGACGAGCACGGCCGCGCCTCCGAGCGACGCCAGCATCAGGGACTTGCGCTTCATCTCGTTCACCCTTCCTCGGTTGCTGGTTCCCAGGATCGCGCCCGCCCGGATAGCGCCACGCTGCCCGAACGCTAAGGCCGGGTTAAGCCTGTCCGGGCCGGACCGGAGGACGGGTCAGGACGGGGGTGGGCCCAGTTCGAGGCGTACCTCGGCGCCCCCGGAGGGCGCGGCATGCAGGGTGAGGCGGCCACCGCTGGACTGGGCGGCGCGGCGGGCGATGTCCAGGCCCAGGCCGGTCGAGCCGGCGGTGCTCGCGCCCCGGCCGATCGTGCCGGGCGGCATCCCCGGACCCTCGTCCGCCACGACCAGCGCCGCCCGGCCCGCCTCCTCCGCCGTCAGCCGGACGGCGAACGCGGTGCCGTCCGGGGTGTGCGCGAAGACGTTGCCGAGCAGGGCGTCCACCGCCGCCGCCAGCTCGTCGGCGGGCACGCCCACCGGCAGCGGTCCCGGCGCCAGGTCGAGCGTCACGGCACGCCCGGTGTCCTCGGCCAGCACCGACCAGAACGCCACCCGCTCGGCCACCACGGCCGCCGCGTCGGCGCTGGCCGCCCCGGCCGTCGGCACCCGCCACCGGGCCTGTCGGATCAGGCCCGTGACCGCCCGCTCCAGCCCGTCCACGGCCGCGGTCACCCGGGCGGCGTCCTCCGGGTCGCGCAGCGCCTCGGCCTCCAGGCGGAGCGCCGTCAGCGGCGTACGCAGGCGGTGCGAGAGGTCCGCGACCTCCTCCCGCTCCTGCACCAGCAGCACCTGGATCCGGCCGGCGAGGTGGTTGAGGGCGCCGGCCACCTCGCGCAGCTCGCGCGGCCCGGCGGGCGTGACGCGCGCCGCCAGTTCCGCGTTCGCCAGCCGGTGCGACACCGCCGAGAGTTCACCGATCGGCCGGACCAGGGTGCGGGCCAGCCGGTCGGCGACGGCCAGCCCGATCAGCACCAGCAGCACGCCGAGCAGGGCCAGGACCAGCCAGGAGCGGGTCACCCCGGCGGTCAGCTCGGCGGGCGGGACCACCGTACGGATCACGCCGGTGCCGTCCGGACGCCCCTGCACGGCGATCACCACCTCCCGACCCCGCCCGGACTCGGCGGTGAGGCTCTGCCCCCGCTCCGCCAGCGCCACGGCGGCCGTACGGGGGGCCGGGGCGCCGAGCACCGTGCCGTCGGGCAGGAACACCGTCACCGGCCGCGCGGACTCCGTGGCCAGCTGGTCGACCGTCAGCCGGATCGTCGCGGTGTCGGCGGTGCCGACGACGGTGACGAGGCTCTGCGCGTCGGCCGTGGCCCGCACGGTGGCCCGGTCCGCCGCGACCGTACGCACCAGCAGCGCCAGCGGCACCAGGAAGGCGACCAGGGTGAGCACGCTGACCGCGGCGACCAGCAGCGCCAACCGGGCCCTCATCCGGCGCTCCCCGGCGCTTCGAGCCGGACCCCGACGCCCCGCACGGTGTGCAGGTAGCGGGGCGCCTGCGCGCTCTCCCCGAGCTTGCGCCGCAGCCAGGACAGGTGCACGTCCACGGTCTTGTCGGCGCCGCCGTACGGGACCCGCCACACCTCGGCGAGCAGCTCCCGCTTGGTGACCACCTGGCCGGGCCGGCCCGCGAGGTGGTGCAGCAGGTCGAACTCGCGCGGGGTCAGCTCGACGGGCGCGCCGTCCAGGGTGACCTGCCGCGACCGCGGGTCGACCCGCAGCCCGCCCACCACCAGCGCCGGGTCCTCCTCCGGGGCGGACCCGCTCCCGCGCCGGAGCACCGCCCGGATCCGCGCGTCGAGCTGCGCGGCCGTGAACGGCTTCACCACGTAGTCGTCCGCCCCGGCGTCGAGCACCCCGACGATCTCGGTCTCGTCGTCGCGGGCGGTGGCGACGATCACCGGCACGGCGCTGACCGCGCGGAGCATCCGCAGCAGCTCGCGGCCGTCCAGATCGGGCAGTCCCAGGTCGAGCACCACCAGGTCGGGCCGGTCGTCCAGCGCGTCGCGCAGGCCGGTCATCGCCGTCGAGGCGGCGGCCACCGCGTGCCCCCGCTCGCGCAGTGCCCGCAGCAGCGGCGTACGGATCGTCAGGTCGTCCTCGATGAGCAGCAGGCGGGCCACAGGTGGCAGGCTAGCCGCCACGCGGCGCGCCGGCCCGGACGTTAACCCTCCCTTAGCCTCGTCCGGTGCTCGTCCCAACCTCGGATCGGTCAGACTCGGGGCATGCGCCGCCGTTCGTTCCTCGCCGTCGCCGGGTGGCTGGCCACCGCCGCCCTCGCCACCCTGATCGGGGTGGCCGCGATCCGGTGGGTGGGGGAGAGCATCGCCGGCACCCCCGGCGGGGTGCTCAGCCAGGAGGAGATCGAGCGCGCCCTGGCCTCGCCCGGGCCCACCGTCCCCGGGGCCGGCGGACCGTCGTCCCCGGCGGCGGGCGGGACCGGCGGGCCGCCGTCGCCGGGAGCGACGGGCTCGACCCCGGCGGGAGCACGTCGGGCCTTCGCCACGACGGGTGGCAGCGCGGTGGTCGAGTGCGGCCCGGGCGGGGTACGGCTGGTCTCCTGGACGCCCGCGCCGGGCTACCGGGTCTCGGACGCGGAGCCGGGGCCGGACGACGACGTGGAGGTCGCCTTCGCCGGCCCGTCCGGGGAGTTCGAGCTGAAGCTGCGCTGCGTGGGGCTGGAGCCGGTGTCGGTCGAGGACGACGACTGAGCCGGACACGAGCGCGCGGCGCCGTTCGGATCCCGGGGATCGGAACGTCGCCGCGCTCTGGCCGTCTCCCACCACCGCAGCCGTACGGCGGTACGCCGGCGGGGACCTGGCTCGACCGGCCATCGTGCGCCGGCTACTCCCTCGATCCCCGTCCATCGGGGATCGAAACCCCCGAGGAGTGGCGAATTCCACCATCTGCGAGTCCCGGCGTGGCGTCGGGCCGCAGCGGGTATGTGCGTCGGCATGGAGCATTTCACTATCGCGACCGTCGCCGAGAAGAGCCCGGACTTCCGGCGGGTGCTGTGGACCGGTGAGCACACCCAGCTGGTGATCATGACGATTCCGCCGGGTGGCGAGATCGGCGAGGAGGTCCACGAGGACATCGACCAGATCCTGACCTTCGTCAGCGGTACGGGCGAGGCGCAGGTGGCGGGGGAGAAGCGCGAGGTCGTGCAGGGCGACCTGGTGGTGGTGCCGGCCGGCACGAAGCACAACTTCGTCAACACCGGCCCCAACCCGCTGGTGCTCTACACGGTCTACGGCCCGCCCGAGCACGCCGACCAGGCGGTGCACCGGACCAAGGAGGAGGCCGACGCGGCCGAGGCCGCCGGCGAGGACGAGCCGCCCACCTCCTGACCGTCGGTGCCGCCTGAGGCGGCCGCAACGGGGTACCCGCAGCGGGTGGACCAACTGGCGATCTCCGACTACGGGTTCCTCTCCGACTGCCGATCGGGTGCCCTGGTCGGTCGGGACGGCTCGATCGACTGGTGGTGCCCGGACCGGTTCGACTCCCCGTCGGTCTTCGGCCGCGTGCTCGACCCGGAGGCCGGGCACTTCCGGCTGGCGCCCACCGCCGCCGGGCTTCCCGGGCACCGGGTGGAGCGGGCGTACGTGGCCGACACGCTGGTGCTGCGCACCGTGCATCACACGCCGGAGGGGAGCGTCGCGGTCACCGACGCGCTCGCCGCCGAGTTCGGCGCCCGTGGCCACCAACTGGGGATGAACTCCCCGGCGGTGCTGCTGCGGGTCGTGGAGGGACTGGCCGGGCGGGTGCGGATGTCGCTCGACTTCCGCCCCCGCCCGGAGTACGGCCTGCTCACCCCGTACCTGCACGGGCAGCCCGACGGCGGGGTGCTGGCCGCGGCCGGCCCGGTGGTGCTGGTCCTGCACACCGACGGGGTGCCGCCGCACGTCGACCGGGACCGGGTCCGGCAGGAGTTCGAGGTCTCCGCCGGGCAGGTGGTCGGCTTCGACGTGGCGTACGGGCAGGCGTACGGGACGGTGCCGGCCCGGCTGGAGCCGGTGGCCGCGCTCGCCGAGACGGTGCAGGCGTGGCAGGCCTACCGCGAGTCGCACCACTACGACGGCCGCTACCGGGAGCAGGTCCGGCACAGCGCGACCGTGCTGACCGGCCTCACGTACGCCCGCAGTGGCGCGGTGGCCGCGGCCCTGACCACGTCGCTGCCGGAGCGGATCGGCGGCGACCACAACTACGACTACCGCTACTCGTGGTTGCGCGACTTCGCCATGACGCTGCGCGCCCTCTGGGTGGCCGCCTGCCCGTCCGAGGCGTCCCGGCTCTTCGCCTGGGCGGCCCGCTCGATCGGCCGGGTCGGCCCCGATCCCGTGCCCGTGCTCTTCGGCCTGGAGGGGGAGCGGGACGTTTCCGAGCACGAGTGCGCCCACCTGCGCGGCTACGGCGGCAGCCTGCCGGTGCGGGTCGGCAACGACGCCTGGCGGCAGCGCCAGCTCGACGTGCCGGGCGAGGTGCTCTCGGCGGTCTGGCAGCTGCGCGACCACCTGGGGGAGGCGCTCGACACGGAACTGCGCGAGATGGTGCTCGGCCTGGCCGAGCAGGTCGCCGCCACCTGGCACCTGCCCGACCGGGGCATCTGGGAGACCCGGGACACCGACCGGCACTACCTCACGTCGAAGGTGCTCTGCTGGGTGGCGCTGGACCGGGCGGTGCGGCTCGCGCCCCGGCTCGGCGGCCGGGCCGACGCCCGGCGGTGGGCGAGGATCCGCGACGAGATCCGCACCACCGTGCTGCGCGACGGCTGGCACGAGCGGACCGGCGCGTACGGCGGCGCGTTCGGCTCGCCGGAGCTGGACGCCTCCGTGCTGCTGCTGCCGCTGGTGGGGTTCCTGCCGGCGACCGACCCGCGGATGCGCGCGACCATCGAGGCCGTCGAGAGCGGGCTGGGCGCCGGGGAGGGACTCGTCCGCCGCTGGGACACCGACCCGGCGGGCTTCCTGCCCTGCTCGTTCTGGCTGGTGGAGTGCCTGGTCCTGGCCGGTGAGCAGGGCCGGGCCGAGGCGCTCTTCGAGCGGCTGCTCGGGCACGCCAACGACATCGGCCTGTTCAGCGAGCAGATCGACCCGCGTACCGGCGCGCAGGTCGGCAACACCCCGCAGGCGCTGTCGCACATCGGCCTGGTCAGCGCCGCCTGGCGGCTGACCGACCCCACCACGGACTGACGAGGGTGAAAGGAAGGGCCCCCTACTATCGCTATTTGTATAGGAAGGGTCCCCTCCTTACACCTCAGGCGGGGAGGACCGGGACGTCGGTGACGTCCACCGTCTCCGGGTACTTCACGCCGGCCCCGGTGTTGAGCACCACCACGCGTTCGCCGGCCCGGATCCAGCCGCCGGCGCGCAGGTGCCGGGCGGCGGTCAGGCAGGCGGCCCCCTCCGGGCAGAGCAGCAGCCCTTCGCGGGCGGCGAAGTTCCGCAGGTCGGCCAGGATCTCGGCGTCGTCCACGGCGATCGCGGTGCCGGCGCTGGCGCGCAGCGCGTCGAGGATCAGCTCGTCGCCGAGCGGGGCGGGCACGGTGATGCCGAACGCCACGGTGTGCGCGTCGGCCCAGGGCCGCGCCCGCTGCTCACCGGCGGCGAAGGCGCGGACGATCGGCGCGCAGCCCGTCGACTGCACCGCGACCAGGCGGGGCAGCTTGTCCTCGATCCAGCCCAGCTCGCGCAGCTCGTGCAGCGCCTTGTGGATGCCGATCAGGCCGACCCCGCCGCCGGTGGGATAGATGATCACGTCGGGCACCTGCCAGCCGAGCTGCTCGACGATCTCGTACCCCATCGTCTTCTTGCCCTCGAGCCGGTACGGCTCCCGCAGCGTGCCGGCGTCGAAGATCGCGCCGCCGGAGCCGGCGACCAGCCCCGCGACGTGCCGCCCGGCGTCGCCGATCAGCCCGTCGACCAGGCGTAGGTCGGCCCCGGCGGCCACGCACTCGCGCCGGCAGATGGCCGGCGCGTCCAGCGGCATGACGATGGTCGCGCCCAGCCCGGCCCGCGCGGCGTAGGTGGCCCAGGCCGCGCCCGCGTTGCCGTTGGTGGGCATGGCGATGCGCGTGACGCCCAGCTCGCGGGCCCGGCTGACGCCCACCGCCGCGCCGCGCGCCTTGAACGAGCCGGTCGGGGTCAGCCCCTCGTCCTTGACCAGCAGGTCCGCGACGCCGATCTCCGCGCCGTAGGTCGGGGTGCGCAGCAGCGGCGTCCAGCCCTCGCCCAGCGTGGTCTCGTGCCGGGGGTCGGCCACCGGCAGCAGCTCGCGGTAGCGCCACAGGTCGGCCGGGCGCAGGGGGAACCGTTCCGGGGTGAGCACCTTCGCCACCGCCGCCAGGTCGTAGCGGGCCAGTAGCGGGGATCCGCAGTCGCAGAGGTTGGTCAGCTTGGTGGCGTCGTGCTCCCGCCCGCAGCGCGGGCACTCCAGGTGCGTCAGGTACACGATGCTCCTCGCCGTCTCAGCTCGTGTCTCGGCTCGCGTCGATGCTCAGCCAGCGCCGGCTGCGCCCGCCCGGCTCGTAGACCGAGTCCAGGCGCTTCGCCACCACCCCGGGCAGCCCCTGCTCCCGCCCGGTCCGCAGCGCCTCCCGGCCGGCACCGGGGAACCACGGCGGAGTCTGCCAGTGCGGGCCGGCGAGCGCCAAGCCGTCGAGCAGCTCCCGGCGCTGCGCGTAGGGCAGGTCGAGGCTGGTCACGCCCTCCATCCAGAGCAGATCGAAGATCAGGTACTGGGCGTCGGGGGTCCGGCGTCCGCCGCGCGCCGGCCGCACCCGGCCGGCCCGGTCGATGCGCACCAGGACGCCGTCCAGCACGGCCTCCGTGGGCGCCAGCTCCTCGGCCAGCTCCCGCAGCCAGGGGTACGTCCCGGAGACGTCCTCGTCGTCCTCCGCGAGCAGCCGCAGCCGCCCACCCGAGACGTACGCGACCGCACGCACCCCGTCCCAGCGCAGCTCGTAGCCCCACTCCGGCTCGTCCGCCGGCAGCTTGGCCGCCCGGGTGGGGTGCATCGGGCGGACCAGCTCCGGCATGCTCGTCCAGCCCTCCGGTGGCGGGTCGGTGCGCCGGACCATCCAGTCCCGCCCGCTCCTGCCGCCGGTGGCGAAGAGGACGTACCGCCCGGAGGTGCGCTCGCCGTCCAGCACGACGATCACCTCGTCGTCGCGCCACTTCTCGCAGTGGTACGTGCCCCGGTCGTGGACGGTCATCCGTCCGCCCCCGTACTCGCCGGCCGGGATCTCGCCGTGGAAGTCGAGGTATTCCATCGGGTGGTCCTCGGTGTGCACGGCGAGGTGGTTGCGGCCGGTGTCGCGGGGCAGCCCGCGCGGCACCGCCCAGGAGGCCAGCACCCCCTCGTGCTCCAGGCGCAGGTCCCAGTGCAGGCTCCGGGCGTGGTGCTGCTGGATCACGAACCGGGCCGTGCCGTCGGCGGGCCGCTTCCTTCCCGGGGGGCGCTTCGGCACCGGCTCCGGGGTGCGCGCCGCGTCCCGTCTGCGCCGGTACTCCTCCAGCGGGTCAGCCACCTCCGCATTCTCCGGCAATCCGCGCCGGCCCGCCGGCCGCCCGGGTGTCCGGTCGCCCGGGCATGTCGTGGGTCATCACGGGTAGACGGCGGCATGGACCACGAGGACCAGCCCACCGTTGCGCTCCCGGGCGAGGTGCGGATGCCCCTGCTCGGCTTCGGCACCTGGCAGGCCACCGGCCAGGCCGGGTACGACGCGGTGCTCGCCGCGCTCGACGCCGGCTACCGCCACGTCGACACCGCCACGATGTACGGCAACGAGGAGGAGGTCGGCCGGGCGGTCCAGGAGAGCGGGCTGCGCCGCGAGGACGTCTTCGTCACCACCAAGCTGCCGCCGGACCGGGTCGGACGGGAGCGGGAGACGCTCGAGGCCAGCCTGACCGCGCTCGGCACCGACCACGTCGACCTGTGGCTGATCCACTGGCCGCCGGAGAACCCGGCGGACAACATCCCCGTCTGGCGCGAGCTGCTCGCCGCCCGGGACGAGGGGCTCGCGCGCGCGGTGGGGGTGAGCAACTACGGCACCGGCCAGCTCGACGAGCTGATCCAGGCGACCGAGGAGAACCCGGCCGTCAACCAGATCCGGTGGAGCCCCTCGTTGTACGACCGGCAGCGGCACAAGGAGCACCGGGACCGGGGAGTGGTGCTGGAGGGTTACAGCCCGTTCAAGACCAGCGACCTCGCCCACCCGGTGCTGACCCGCATCGCCGCCGCGCACGACGTCTCCCCGGCCCAGGTGGTGCTCCGCTGGCACGTCGACCACGAGATCGTGGTCATCCCCAAGTCGGTGACCCCGGAGCGGATCCGCGTCAACGCCGACATCTTCCGCTTCTCGCTGACCGCCGAGGAGATGCGCGACATCGACGCTCTCGGCAACCCCTGACGAACCCCTTCCGGCACCCGGAGCGAAGGCCCGGTCCGGGGTCCGTCTTTGCCAAATTCCTTCAGCCTGAATAGGGGCGATGAAGGGTATCGACATAGATGCTCGTGACGATATACCGTGCGCGTCACCAGTTCATCGATGAGTCGGAACCCCTCCGCCCTTGTCTGAAGGAGCGCCATGAACGCGTCACGACCCGCCCGCCTCCCCCGACGCGGGGTGCTGGGCATGTCGGCCCTGGTGGCCACCGCGGTGGCCGTAGCCGCCAAGCCCGCCACGGCGAGCGCCGCGCCGCTCGCCGCGCCGAAGGCCGAGTGCCTCGCCGACCTGCTCGGGGAGTCCTGATGGCCACCATTCCCTGGCTGGTGGACGTCCTGCGGGGAGCGGGCGTCCAGGTCGTCACCCACGGCGACTGGGTCAACCGCATGCGTCCCGGCTCGTTCGACCCGATCGGTGTGCTCTGGCACCACACCGCCGCCACCTCCAGCGCCAGCAACCCGCACCCGGCGCTCAACGTCTGCATCAACGGCCGGTCCGACCTGCCCGGCCCGCTCTGCCAGGCCCTCGTCGACTACCACGGCGTCTTCCACGTCATCTCCGCCGGGCGCTGCAACCACGCGGGCGTCAGCCGGGGCAGCGGGCCGATCCCCGCCGGCGACGGCAACACCCTGATGATCGGGTGGGAGATCGACTACAACGGCGTGAACCAGGAGATGACGGCGGCGCAGTACAACGCGTCGATCGCCGCCACCGCCGCCGTGCTCAAGCGGCTGGGCAAGGACGCCAGCTACGCCCGGGGCCACCGCGAGACGAGCACCAGCGGCAAGATCGACCCGTCCTTCATCGACCTGAACACGATGCGCGCCGACGTCGCCGCGAAGATGGCGGGCGGCGGCAACACCTGGAGTTCCGTGGTGGACAACTCCACCGCCGGACGCTTCACCGCCAGCGCCAGCTGGGGCACCTCGGCGTACTCGGCCCAGCGCTACGGGACCGACTACCGCTTCGCCCAGCCCGTCGCCGCCAGCGACGCCGCCTGGTACAAGTTCAACGTGCCGGCGACCGCGAACTACCGGGTCGACGCCTGGTGGCCGGCGGTCTCCGGCTACAACACCGCGACGCCGTACATCGTGGCCACCACCACCGGCAACCGGACGGTCATCGTCAACCAGGCGGCGACCGGCGGGCAGTGGCGTTCCCTCGGCACGTTCACGCTGCCGGCCGGGGACGCCAACCGGGTCGCGGTCAGCCGGTGGAGTTCCGCCGCCGGCCTCGTCATCGCCGACGCCGTCCGGCTCACCCGGGTCTGACGGGCCGACGACCCCTCGCGTACGGCGGCTCCCGGGGGACGGGGAGCCGCCGTACGCACGTCTTGAGGGGCGGGGTGCCGAGGGGCGGTCGCCCTGCCGGCCCGGGTCGCGTAAGCGTGGCCGACGAGGGCGACGGCGATCACCGTAGCCTCCACGGTGGCCGGTGCCGTCCGCCTCACTTCGGCTCCGACCTGTCGGTTCGTCGTTCCCCGCGGCGCGCGGGAGTGCGACCGTGCCATGGTCGCGGTGCCATTCCGGGGACCGTGGCGCACCCTGTCGTGGGGGAATTCCGGCAGCTGTTCCGGTGTGAGTGGACGGGGTGGGGAGAAGTGTCCCGAGCGACATCCGGGGATTGCGCCGAGAATCGCCTCCCGGTCGCTTCCGAAGGCTGTCTCGTCGGCCGGCCTCGGCCCCCTGAGTAGGGGTCGAGCCCGTCGACGGCCAAGCTGAAAACGTTTCAGGTCGGTTCGACGTCCCTTTCCCGCGTCCGCTGTGTCGTTCCGTCCGAATGGCGACGGACGGGCACCCGTGCGGCTCGCGCGGGGGTTGATCGGGGGATGGCCGACTTTCGAGGGCCGACGGTCACCTTCGGTTAAATAGAAGGAAGTCGAAAGGGCCGGGCGTGCTGTCCGCAGTGGTGCTCGGTCGTTTCGAATCCTGATTGGCCAATCAGCCGACCATTGGGCTTAAGCTGCTGGTTTCCGTACATCCATCGGCCCTGCGCCGGCGCGGGCGGCGCCGGCCCGGCGATGCGCGTGGGTCCGGGAGACTCCACGCCGGACCGGCTGACCCCTGAATCGCGGTCGCACAGCGTGGTGATCCATCGAGGAGATGTCCGCTTCGCCAGCATGCGTCCTTACAGTTTGTGACCGGACTTGTGCTCTCTGCCATGTGGTTCATAGAGTCCCGGCTCGCACAGATGGATACACACGGGGGAGGGTTCGTGGACCGTCGGATGACGGCCACCGTTCGTTCATGCCTTGCGGCAGGCGTCGCGGTCATGACAGCGGTCGCGTTGTTTGGTATCTCCGGAGAGCCGGCGGAGCTTCTCGCCGCCGGCCCGGACGGCGTGACAGGTGGCGTTCAGGGCAAATCGGATGAGGCGGTGTCCCTGCGCACGGCACGCGAAAGCGGTAAGCCGGTGCAGGTCAAGAGCCTCACCTCAGAGACGGCCGAGGTCTTCGCGCTACCGGACGGGCAGTTCCGGGCGGAGATCGCCGCCGGGATACAGCGGTTCAAGCGGGACGGCGGATGGGTGTCCGTCGACCTCACCCTCAAGGCGGCTCCCGACGGCGCGGTCGCGCCCGTCGCGCACCCCAACGACCTGAAGATCTCCGGGCCGGCCGGAGCCGGCGAGCACGAACTGGCCGCCGTCGGGACCGGCGACGACCGGGTCGCGATGGGCTGGTCGGGGGCGTTGCCCACGCCGGTGCTGACCGGCAACCGGGCCACCTACGTGGACGCCCGGCCGGGCGTGGACCTGGTCGTCGAGGCCACCCGGCTCGGCTTCGAGCAGTTCCTCGTCGTCAAGACGCGGTCCGCCGTCGCCCAGGTCGAGCGGATCAGCTTCCCGTTCACCGGCCCCGGCGTGGCGTCGTCGGCGCGGGGTGCGGACGGCGCGGTGACCCTGACCGGCCGTTCCGGAAAGCAGACCGCCCGGATCCCGGCCCCGTTGATGTGGGACGCGAAGAAGACCATCACCGGTGCTCCGGCCCAGCGCAGGCCGGTGCGTACCGACCTCGCCCGGCGGGGTGGCGGCGTCGAACTCACGCTCACGCCGGACGCCCGCTGGCTGGCCAGCGAGTCCACCACCTTCCCGGTGACCATCGACCCGACGGTCAACCCGCTGACCACCACGTTCGACACGTACGTCCGGCAGACGGTGACCACCGACCAGAACCAGGAACCGGACCTGCAGATCGGCCTGCTGGCGACCACGCCGGCCACGCTGACCCGCTCGTTCCTCACCTGGGACACCACGGTCCTCGCCGGAAAGCAGATCACCGCCGCCACCGTGTCGTTCTTCAACTTCTGGTCGCACACCTGCACGCCCACGTCCTGGGAGATCTGGTCCACCGGCGCGTCGACCTACACCACGACGTTCACCAACCAGCCGTCCTGGGACCACTTCGAGGCGACGTCGACCGCCACGCACGGCTCGACCAGCTGCGCCGACGCGTGGGCGAACATCGACGGCAAGAGCTTCTTCCAGCGCGCGGCCAGCGCGAACAAGACCCGCGCCGGCATGGGTGTCCGGGCCACCGACGAGACGGTCCCCGCCGGGTTCAAGCAGTTCCGGTCCCGGGAGGGCGCCGCGGCGACCGAGGACCCGAAGGCGTCGGTCACGTACAACTCCTGGCCGACCGTCACCTCCCGGGTCACCGTCCCGGCCACCAGCTGCGCGACCGGCTCGGCCCGTCCGCAGGTCAACACCCTGACCCCGCAGCTCAAGGCGACCGTCGCCGACGCCGACAACACCGCGATGACGGTCACCTTCGAGTGGTGGGCGATGAACGCCGACGTGGCGATCGGCTCCGCCACCTTCAGCAACGTCGCCTCCGGCGCCACCGCCGCGACGACCGTCCCGGCGGGTGCCTTCGTCGACGGCGGCATCTACCGCTGGCGGGTCAAGGCTGCCGACGGCGTCGCCGGCAGTGACGTCTGGTCCTCGTTCTGCGAGATGCAGGTGTACACCACCGCCGCCCCCGTCACCGGCTGCACCGGCGGCACCGACAGCGACTTCAACGGCGACGGCACGACCGACATCGCGGTCGCCGACCCGGAGGCCGTGGTGGGCGGTGCCGTCCGCGCCGGCCGGATCCACGTGACGTACGGCGGCAGCGCGACCGTGCACAGCCTGCACGAGGGCGCCGCCAAGGTGCCGGGCTCGGCCGAGGCGGGCGACCGGTTCGGCATGTCCATCTCCGCCTACGACGCCAACAACGACGGGTGTACGGACCTCGCGGTCGGCGTGCCGTTCCAGAACATCAGCGGCCAGCCCTATGCCGGTGCCGTCTACGTGCTGTTCGGCTCACCGGCGGGCCTAGCGCAGACACAGACGTCCCTGGTCTACCACCAGGACTCCACGAACGTCCCGGACGCGGCCGAGGCCAACGACTGGTTCGGCCAGGCCGTGGCCGGCAGCCGAACCGCCAGCGGCGAGCCGTACCTGGTGATCGGGGCGCCCGGCGAGGGCCTGCCCACCGGCGCTCTCGCCGGCACCGTGCACTACCTGCGGGGCAACCTGAATCTCATGCTCAGCCAGGGCAACGGGATCCCCGACACGGCGGAGATCGACGACCGCACCGGCTACGCCGTCGCCGCGTCCAAGCACCACTGGGCGGTCAGCTCCCCGGGCGAGTCGATCGGCACGGAGACCTTCGCCGGCTCGGTGAACGTCTTCGGCCACACCCTGACCAACGGGTTGCCCACCCTCGCCGCCGGATTGACCCAGGACGCGGCGATCCTGAACGGGGCGAACGTCTCCAACGTCTCCCAGGCGGACGACAACTTCGGCAAGTCCATCGCCCTGGTGCCGTACCGTCCGGTCGGATCGCCGACCGGGCAGCGGGACTCGCTGCTGGTCGTCGGCGTGCCGGGGGAGGACATCACCGTCGCGGCGACCGGAAAGCTGGAGACGGACGCCGGCCTGGTGCACCGCTTCCACATCACCGCCGCCAACGCCGCCGCGGAACTGCCGGCGATCACCTACGCGTCGAAGGACGGCAACTACCTCGGCGAGAAGGTCGCGGTGACGAACACCGCACCGGCCAGCGAGGGCACCAACGCGACGATGTTCATCGCGATCGGCGCACCGGGTGACGACGCCGGGGAGACGACGGCCGACTCCGGCCGGGTACGGATCTTCCCCGCCCTGGCCAACCCGATCGGTACCCCGATCACCCTGGAGCGCGGTGGCGCGAGCATGCCGGGCTCCGTACGGGCGCAGGAACTCGTCGGCACCTCGCTCGGCGCGACCGCGCAGCGCCTGTACGTCGGCACGCCCTACGGCCTCGACGCGGTGTACGGCTTCACCTGGGCCGACCTCGCCGCCGGTAACCGCGTTCCGAGCATCACGCTGCAACCAGGCCAGGGCGGCCTGCCCACCGGCCAGAGCACGTTCGGGGTGGCGGTCAGCTGATGACACACATGGATTCGCACAGCTCAACGGGGGAGGACCTGAGGGTGGCCAGTCGTAGGAGAAAGCGGGGCCGGCTCTTCACGCTCGGCCTCACGCTCGGCCTGGCCGGGCTGATGTCCGCCGGGGCGTTCGTCGAGCCGCAGCAACCGGCACCGCCGGTGGTGCCCGCCGCCGCGCTCGAGCAGGACCCCATCCGGGACACCGAGGCCGAGGCGCTGGTCGCGGCCAAGGCGCTCAACCAACCGGTCGAGGTGCTGTCGCATCGCACGGAGTACCGCGACGTCTTCGCGCAGCCCGACGGCACGTTGATCGCCAACGACCACGCCCAAGCGGTCCGGGTCACCCAGGGCGACGCCTGGGTACCCGCCGACTCGACGCTGATGGTCCTGCCCAACGGCGCCTACGGGCCGACCGCCGCGCTGCTGGGGATGGAGCTGTCCCAGGGCGGCACCGCGCCGCTCATGGTGGCGTCGCGCGACCAGAAGAGCATGACGCTGACCTGGCCGCACGGGCCGCTGCCCGCCCCGCTGGTCGAGGGCAGCCAGGCGACCTACCCGAACGTGTTCCCGGACGTCGATCTGGTGGCGACCGTGACCGTCGAGGGCTTCTCGCACGTGCTCCTGGTCAAGACGCCCGAGGCGGCCAACCTGCCGGAACTGCAGAACCTCCAGCTCGGCGTCACCGCAGCCGGCCTGACCATCCAGGAGACCGGGGACGGGGGCGTGGTGGCGCTCGACCCGGCCACCGGAAACCCGGTCCTCGAGGCCGACGCCCCGACCATGTGGGACAGCGGGACGCCGGACGGCGAGGGCGTCGCCGCCCGGTCGTCGTCCGTCGACACCGATCCGGGTGCGGCCTCGGTGCAGGGCCCGGGCGACACGTCCGAGGTGGCCCAGGTCGGTCTCGACTACGCCGACAACACCCTGACGCTCACGCCGAACCGGGCCATGCTCACCGACCCGGAGGCGTCCTTCCCGCTGTACATCGACCCGGTGTGGCAGAGCAGCACCAACAGCGGCTGGGCGATGGTCGACAGCGGGTACCCCAGCGAGGAGTACTGGAAGTTCGACGGCAAGCGGCACGAGCGGATCGGGCTCTGCCCCAGCTCGTGCAACAACTCGAAGATCAAGCGGCTGTTCTACCGGCTCGCCACGCCGTACTCCGGAAAGACGATCCTGAGCGCCGAGTTCCGGGTGACGATGCAGCACGCCTGGAACTCGACCGCCCGGGCCGCCTCGCTCTACCTCATGCCCCTCTCGTCCACCATCGGGACGTCGACGAACTGGGGCAACCAGCCGGGGGGCTCCGGCTGGAGCGGCGCGACCCTGCTCGCGACGGCATCCCCCTCCAGCGTCCAGTCGTCGTGCACCTCGACCAACCAGAACGCGAGCTGGAACGCGAAGAGGGCGGTGGAGATCGCCGCGGAGGAGAACAAGGGATCGGTGGTCCTCGGCCTGCGGGCGACGAACGAGAGCGACTACACGCACAGCAAGCGGTTCTGCGACAACGGCCTCCTCTCGGTCCGCTACAACCGGTCGCCGCTCATCCCGAACCTCAACGAGCTGACCATGTCGCCCGGCGGGCAGTGTGCCTACGGGGCGAACGCGCCGTACGTGGACGTGCCGCCGAGGCTCAACGCGGTGCTGCGGGACCCGGACCACTCCTCGGCGCACACGGAGCAGGTCAAGGGCGAGTTCCGGGTCACCTGGACACCGCCCGGTGGTACGACGCAGACGCGCACGTACCTGACGTCCCTGAAGGCCAGCGGATCGGTCTTCTCCTCCCCCGCGCTCAGCGACATCCCGCAGAACGTGCTCATCTCCTGGGATGTCCGGGGCAGCGACAACACCAAGGCCGGGCCGTGGAGCAGTGACGGCACCCGCGACGTCTGTCAGTTCTGGTACGACACGACCAGTCCGAGCGCCCCGGACGTCGACTCCGCCGTCTACCTGCCGCAGGACGCGGCGGACAACGGCACGTCGGGGGCGCCGAACTGCATCGAGAGCGACGAGTGGCTCGGTTCGATCGGTGTGCCCGCCAGCTTCACCTTCGACTCCGCCGCCACGGACGTCGTGGCGTACCGCTACGGGTTCAACACCAACCCGATGCCGACGAACGTGCTGCACCCTGCCACGGACGGCGGCCCGGTCACGCTGAACAACTGGTACCCCGACAAGGAGGGTCCTCGGACGATCAACGTCCAGGCCGTCGACCGGGCCGGGCGGTCGAGCACCATCGCCTCCTGCACCTTCCGGGTGGGCAAGCGCCCGCCGACGTCGCAGTGGTCCCTGGGCGAGGTCGCGGGCCAGGACGAGGCGAACGACGGTCTCGGCGAGAACGACGCCACGGTCGGCAGCGGCATCACCTTCGGCGTGGAGGGCCCGGGCGGCCCGTCCGACACGGCGGCCCGCTTCGACGGCACGGCGAACGCCTACCTGACCACCGCCAAGCAGGTGCTGACGGACACGTCGACGAGCTTCGCGATCACCGGTTGGTTCAAGGTCGACGACCCCGCCCGGAGGCAGGTGGCGATCAGCCAGGACGGCACCGGTGAGCCGGGCCCGACGCTGGGCATCGACGAGGGCGCCTGGTACTTCCGGATGCCGGTCAACGACGTCGTCACGCTGGGCCGGTGGCAGGTGATCGGGGGCCCGGCCACGACGGGCTGGACGTACGTCGCGGCCATCTTCGACGGCACCAGGAAGGAGATGTCGCTCCAGGTGGGCGCCGCCGCCCCGGTCGTCGCCCAACGCCGGTCGTTGACCAAGGCGCGTGGCCCGCTGCAGATCGGGCGCACCCTGACCAAGGGTGGCTACTTCGACAACTGGCAGGGGTCGATGGCGGACGTCTCGGTCTTCGACCGGCTGGTCCTCCCGGCGGAGGTCACCGGCCTGAAGAAGACGGCGCCGAACCGCAAGGCGTACTGGCGGTTGAACGCCGAGACCAGCAAGGTGAGCCCCGAGGAGAAGGGTGGTGCGGGCGTCACGCTGGGACCGGCGGCGACGATCTACCGCCACCCGGTGCTCTCCCTGCTCGGCGGTGGCCACCTGGCGCTCAACGGTCAGCCGGAGAGCTACGCGAGCACGCCGACGAACGCCGACATGGCGGGCAGCTTCTCGATCAGCGCCCGGGTCAAGCTGACCAGCAACTGCGCGGGTGCCCCGATGGCCGTCTTCTCGCAGAAGGGCAGCCAGGGCAGCTCGGTGATCGTGCGCTGCAACGACCAGGGCTCGTGGGAGTTGGCCATGGCCGAGAGCGACGTGGCGGCCCCGGAGTGGACGACGAGGAGCGCCGGTGAGGCACCGAAGCTCATCGGCAAGGGCGATCACCTCACCCTCGTCTACAACGGCTACATCCGCGAGATGGCCCTGTACGTCAACGGAACCTTCAGCCAGGCGATCGAGCTCAAGTCGCCCTTCGCCGCCACCGGCGGGGTGCAGCTGGGCCGGGCCTTCATCGCCGGCGCCTTCGACGAGCACCTGTCCGGCGCGATCGACGACGTCCGGGTCTACGACGGGGTGACCGACCCGGTGCTGATCCAGAAGCTCAACGTCTCGGTACGCGAGCAACCGACGCTGTGACGCGGCAGGCGGTGGGTCCGTCCGTACCGATCGGGCCCACCGCCTCGCGCCGCGGTCTCCCTTTCTTCTTCCCGACCCCTGGAGGGGCGATGTTCTCCCGACCTCCGGTCCGCTCCGGCGTGTTCAACCGCCGGTTCACGAGACCGATCTCCTGGGCCATGGCCGGCGTGATGGGGGCGAGCTTCATCCAGCTCGCCACCAACCCCGCCTCGGCCGAGCCGAAGTCGAACCGCCCGTCGACGTCAGACTCGTCGAAGGTGCTTCCGAAGCGGGATCCGCTGCCGGTGAAGCCCCGCAAGAGCAACCCGGTGCTGGCCGCCGCGACCGCCGGGCCGGCGAAGGTCTCCTGGCCCGCGGCCGGTGCCGCGGATGTCTCCGTACCGTCGCCCTCGACTGCCCGGTCGGCCGCCTCGACCGCGACCGCCAAGATCGGCGGCCTGCCGGTCTCGGTGTCCGCCGTGCCGGCCGAGACGAAGGCGTCCCCCGGTAGGACCAGCCCAGCGGCAACCGGCGACCCGAGGCCGGCCACCGACCCGGCTCCGGGCAAGGTCCGGGTCGAGGTGCTCGCACGCGAGGTCTCGCAGCGGGCGAACGTGGAGGGCCCGGTCGTGCGGCTGACCCGCAACGACGGGCGCTCCGCCGCCGGAAAGGTCCGCCTCGGCCTCGGCTACGAGGGAATCGCCAGCGCCTACGGCGGCGACTTCGGCGCCCGGCTGCGGCTGGTGCGGTTGCCCGAGTGCGCCCTGACCACCCCGCACCGGGCGGACTGTGCCGGCGTGCCGGTACCGACGACCAACGACGGCGAGTCGAAGACGGTGTCCGCCGAGGCGAGCACCGGCGCGCTGTTCGCCATGACCGCGACGGACGCCTCGTCGCAGGGCGACTACGGCGCCACCGGTCTCTCCCCGTCGTCGAAATGGTCGGTGGCCCCGTCCACGGGCGGCTTCTCCTGGAGCTACCCGCTGCGGACCCCGCCGGTGCCCGGTGGCAACGCTCCCGGGATCACCCTCGGGTACTCGTCCCAGTCGATCGACGGTCGGACCGCCACCACGAACAACCAGGGCTCGTGGATCGGAGAGGGCTTCAACTACGAGCCGGGCCACATCGAACGCCGGTACAAGCCGTGCGCGGAGGACGGGCACGACCAGTACGCCGACCAGTGCTGGGCGTTCGACAACGCGACCATCCTGCTCAACGGCAGGTCGACGGAGCTGGTCAAGAGCGGCAGCACCTGGCGGTTCGCGACGGACGACGGCTCCAAGGTCGAGCGCCTCTCCGGTGCGGTGAACGGCGACAACGACGGTGAGTACTGGCGGGTCACCACCACCAACGGCACCGAGTACTACTTCGGCATGAACCGGCTCCCCGGCTGGACCTCCGGCAAGGAGGAGACCAAGTCGGCCTGGACCCTGCCGATCTACGGCGACGACTCGGGCGAGCCGTGCTACAACGCGACCTTCACCTCGGCGTACTGCGACCAGGCGTGGCGGTGGAGCCTCGACTACGTCAAGGACCGCTACGGCAACGTCACCTCGTACTACTACAACCAGGAAATCAACCACTACGCGCGTGGCAAGAAGACCGACGTCAACGGCGTGCCGTACGTGCGGGGCGGCTCGCTCAAGCGCGTCGACTACGGTCAGCGCCACAACGCCGTCTACACCACGAACGCCCCGGCCCGGGTGGTGTTCGCCACCAAGGAGCGGTGCCTGCCGAGCGGCAGCGTCGACTGCGACCCGCAGGACCTGACCGCCGCCACCGCCCCGCACTGGCCGGACGTGCCGTTCGACCGCAACTGCGCCGCGAACACCAAGTGCAAGCTCGACCAGCTCAGCCCGACGTTCTGGACGCGGGTACGCCTGACCGGCATCACCACCGAGATCCGCGAGGGCACCGGCTGGACGCCGGTGGACACGTGGAAGCTCGACCACCTGTTCACCGACAACAGCGACGGCTCGCGGACCCTCTGGCTGCACAAGATCACCCACACGGGCAGCTACGGTCCGGGGGCGGACATCGCCATGCCGTCGGTCGAGCTGGGCCCCCTCCAGCTGCCCAACCGCATCGACCGCGACGGCGACTTCATCGCCCCGTTGGTCCGCGTCCGGCTCACCACGGTGTGGAACGACTCGGGCGGGCAGATCGACGTCACCTACGCCGCGCCGGACTGCACGCAGACCACACTGCCCACGCCGGGCAACAGCACGCGCCGCTGCTTCCCCGTGAAGTGGAATCCCCTCGGCAGCGGCGACCCCATCACCGACTGGTTCCACAAGTACGTGGTGGAGGAGGTCGTCGAGACCGACCGGACCGGCGGCGCACCGGACATGGTGACCCGGTACCAGTACCAGGGCGGGGCCGCCTGGCGGCACGCGGATCCCGATGGGATCTCCAAGCCGGAGGACCTGACCTGGAGCGACTGGCGCGGCTACGGCAACGTGGTCGTCACCGCCGGCGAGCGCGACGCCCAGACGACGAAGACGGCGTACCGCTATCTGCGGGGCATGCACGGCGACAAGGACCCGGACGGCGGCACCCGTACGGTCACCGTGGACGATTCCACCGGCGGCACCCACACCGACCACCCCGAGTTCTCCGGGCACCAGCTCGAGAGCGTGGTGTACGACGGCGCCAACGAGGTCAGCAAGAGCATCGCGATCCCGTGGCGGCACAACACCGCGACTCAGACCTTCAGCTGGGGCAGCAGGAAGGCCTGGTTCGTCAACACCACGACGGCGCGGAGCCTGGTCGCGCTGGCCGCCGGTGGTTGGCGGGAGACGAAGCAGACCTCGGTCTTCGAGACCAGCTTCGGCCGGGTGACCGAGACCGAGAACGAGGGCGACGTCAACGTCGCGGGCGACGAGTCGTGCAGCCGCACCACCTACGCCGACAACGCCACGGGCCACCTCTACAGCCTGGTCTCGCGGGTCGAGTCGGTGTCGGTGAAGTGCTCCGTCACCCCCGACCGCAGCACGCAGGTCATCTCCGACACCCGGACGCTCTACGACGGCAACGCGTTCGGCGTCGCGCCGACGCTGGGCAACCCGACCCGCTCCGAGCGGCTGAAGAGCCACAACGGCACGACGGCGACGTACATCCGCGCGTCGGGAGGGACGTTCGACTCGTACGGGCGACCGCTGACGGCGGTCGATTCGCTCGGCAACCTTACGAAGACCGAGTACACCGACACGAACGGCCTGACCACCAAGGTCAATCAGACCAGCCCGCTGCTGCACGTCACCACCACCGACTACGCCCCCGCCTGGGGCGTACCGGTGAGCCAGGTGGACCCGAACGGCCTGAAGAGCATCCTCGAGTACGACCCCCTGGGCCGGCTGACGAAGGTCTGGCTGCCGGACCGGACCGGCACCGCCGGCCTTGACCCCAGCATCCGCTACACCTATCTGGTCCGGACGGACAAGCCGGTAACCATCAAGACCGAGAAGCGGCAGAACGACGGGTCCTACAACGTCGAATACAAGCTGCACGACGGTCTGCTGCGTCCGCGGCAGGTCCAGTCGGAGGGCCCGGACGGCACCCGTACGGTCGCGGACACCTTCTACACCGCGACGGGCAGCCTCGCCAAGACGTACGCGACCTACACGGTGGCGGGCGCGCCCAGCGACCTGATCTACCCGGCGGTCAACGGCGACGTCAACGGCCAGACCCTCTACGTCCACGACGGGGCGGACCGGGTCACGGCGGAGATCTTCGCGGTCGCCGGTATCGAGAAGTGGCGCACCACGACCACCTACGGCGGCGACCGGATCTCGATCGACCCGCCGGCCGGCGGCACCCCCACCACGTCGATCACCAACGCCCTGGGGCAGACCACCGAGCTGCTCCAGTACAAGGGCGCCGGCCCGACGGGGGTGTTCGACAAGACCGAGTACACCTACACCCACGCCGGCAAGCTGAAGACGGTCAAGGACCCGGCGGGCAACGTCTGGTCGCACGAGTACGACCAGCTCGGTCGCAAGACCAAGTCGATCGACCCGGACGCCGGCACCTCGACGACGGCGTACGACGACCTGGACCGGGTCGTCAGCACCACGAACGGCGTCAACCAGACGGTCAGCAGCACATACGACGCGATCGGCCGCAAGACCGCCGTCTACAAGGGGGCGGCCGACACCGGCACTCTCCTCAGCAGTTGGACGTACGACCTGGAGATGGTCGGCCACCTCTCGGCGACGAGCCGGTGGGTGGACGGCGCCGAGTACGCCACCTACTACTCGAACTACGACGAGTTCTACCGGCCGCACGCCACCCACATCCAGGTGCCCGACCACGCCGGAGCCGAACTCGCCGGCATGTACGTCTTCGGTGCGGAGTACAACCGGGACGGCACCGTCCAGTCGATGAGCATGTCGGACGGCGGTGGGTTGCCGTTCGAGACGATCGCCTACACCTACGACGGCCTGGAGCGGCTCACTGCGACGACGGGTGACAACGCCTACCTGACGGACATCGAGTACGCCAGCACCGGCGAGGTCCTCCAGACCGAGGCGCAGGTGGGCACCCGGAAGGTGTGGTCGACCTACGAGTACGAGCAGGGCTCCAAGCGGCTCACCCGTCAGCGGCTGGACCGCGAGTCTGCCCCGATCGTCGACATCGACGCCCGCTACACCTACGACGCGTCCGGCAACATCCAGCGGATCGTGAACAACCCGTCCGGTACGCAGGACACGCAGTGCTTCACCTACGACTACCTGCGCCGCATGGACCGGGCGTGGACGTCGGCGAGCACCGCGACCGACCCCTGCGCCGGCGGCCCGTCGGTGACCGGCGTGGGCGGCATCGCGCCGTACCACCACGCCTACACCTTCGACGCGACCGGCAACCGCAAGACCGAGGCGCAGTACGCGGCCAACGGCACCCCGCTCATCGAGCGCAGCTACACCTACCCCGCCGCCGGCCAGGCACAGCCGCACACGCTGAGCCAGATGACGGAGTCGACCCCGGCGGGTGACCGGCTGTACTCCTACCAGTACGACGCGGCCGGCAACACCACGAAGCGGACGAGGACCGGCGAGGACCAGACCCTGGTCTGGGACGCGGAGGGCAACCTCGAATCGGTAACCGACGCCGCCGGCAAGAAGACCAGTTTCACGTACGACGTCGACGGCTCCCGGATGCTGCGCAAGGAGCCGAACGCCACCACCCTCTACCTGCCGGGCATGGAGATCCGGCTGAACCACCAGACCCGGGTCACCGACGCGACCCGCTACTACGGCCTGCCGGGTGGCGGGACGCTGGTCCGCAAGACCGACGGCATCCGGTACGTGGCGAGCGACCACCACGGCACCGGCCAGGCGACCGTCGACGGGGCCGGCGCGATCACGCACCGGCGGACCACCCCGTTCGGTGAGAGCCGGGGGACGGCACCGGCGCCGGGTCAATGGCCGACGGAGAAGGGCTTCGTCAACGGGAACATCGACTCGACGACGGGCCTGGTGAACATCGGCGCCCGCGAGTACGACGCGATCGCCGGCCGGTTCATCTCGGTCGACCCGATCATCGACGTCAACGACCCGCAGCAGATGAACGGGTACGCGTACGCCAACAACAACCCGATCTCGTACTCGGACCCGGACGGTCTGAAGGCGTGCTCCGACGACGCCTGCGGCCCGGGCGCCGACTACGAGGACATGTACGGCAACTACCACAAGGTCAAGGGCCACAACGACGGCTGCGGTGGCTGCTCGGGCGCGTACGACCCGGACGAGCCGACGAAGAACGTGCACAACAACCCGCGGGCGTCGGCCGAGGAGCGGGCCGCGGCGGCCCGGGCGGCGGCGGAGAAGGAGCGGCAGCGCCGCATCGCCGAGGCCAAGGCGAGGATGCTCAACATCGCCAAGGCCCTGGGGAAGATCGCGATGGAGGAGCTGGGCATCACCGATGCCCTGGACTGCTTCCTCAAGGGCGACATGGACGGCTGCATAGCCACGGCGGTCAACGTGGTGTCGTCGGCCTTCGGTGGTGCGCTCGGCAAGCTGGCCGCCAGGTACGGCGCGCCATGGAAGTGGGAGAAGGCCGCCGCGCTTGCCAGCCGCGTCAAGGGCCTGCTCGTCGATCTGGTCGACAAGGCGAAGGCATTCATCAGTTGCAAGAACAGCTTCGTGCCGGGCACGTTGGTGGTGATGGCCGACGGGTCGCGCAAGCCGATCGAGGACGTCAAGACCGGTGACGTCGTGCTGGTGACCGATCCGGTGACCGGCAAGACGACGACCAAACCGGTGGTGGCGACCATCATCGGCCAAGGCGCCAAGAACCTGGTCGAGGTCACCATCGACCCCGACGGCGACAGCGGTGACGCCACGGAGAGCGTCGTCGCCACGGACAACCACCCGTTCTGGGTGCCGAGGCTCGACGAGTGGGTCGACGCCGCTGATCTGCAGGCTGGCCAGTGGCTGCGCACCTCGGCCGGTACCCACGTGCAGATCAGCGCGATCCGGCAGTGGACGGAGCCGGCGCAGGTCCACAACCTCACGATCGACGACATCCACACGTACTATGTGGTTGCCGGCGATACTCCGGTCCTCGTACACAACTGTGGTGAGACCTTCATTGAAAACGCTGCTGGTGATCGTCTCTATGGGCCCTACCATCGGCTGAAGTCTCCCACTCAGGGGGACGACGTGGCTGCTCAGATGAGCGAGGGCGGTGAGCTCTGGGGGAATGTTTCGCGCGTCTCGTTCCAAGACCGTCCTATGGTTCAGGCATATCGAGGCGCGCTGCCGGCGGGCAAGCGGGGTGTCGAGTTCTATACGCCGGTCAAGCCGTTGTCTCCCCGCAATTCACCCCCCGGGGAGGCTAGGTGGGTTGCTGGGATGCCCGGTGTAAGGGTTGAGGATGATTACGCGAAGATTAAAATTATCGTGACGCGAAACACCCAAGGATAGAGATGGAAGAAGATCGTTTCGGCACACGCGTTGAGGTGACTGACGGCATGGTCGCCATCCGACTTGATCCAGTGACGGCCTCGTGGCTGTGGGAGGCTCTCTATGCGTTCGGTGAGCATGTCGCCGCTGGTGCGAAGGTGGAGACGGTGCCGGACGACATGTCGGACAGGCTGGGCTCCTTCATGAAGCAGCTGTCGAGCGTCGTGCATCGCAGAGGTGGCGATTCATAGCTGGTTCCGAACGGGCGGCCGGGGCAATGGTGATGCTGTTGCCCCGGCACTCCGGGGACGTAGGCGTTCGTAACGGTGCGGGGGCGTAGCCGCAAGGCTGCGCCCCCGCACCGTGTCGGTGCGTCCTCAGGCGCGTGAGCAGGTGACCCCGTTGAGGGTGAAGCTGGTCGGGGACGCGTACGCGCCGCTCAGCGTGCCCTGGTAGCCGAAGCTGGCCGTGCCGCCCGGGGCGAGCGAACCGTTCCAGCTGATGTTCCGCGCGGTCACCGCCGAACCGCTCTGGCTCACCGTGGCGTTCCACGAGCTGGTGATCTGCTGCCCGGCGGGCAGGTTGTAGGCCAGCGTCCAGCCGTTGATCGGGCTCGACCCGGTGTTGGTGATCTGCACGTCGGCGGTGAAGCCGTTGCTCCACGAGTTCGGCGTGTACTTCACCGCGCACCCGGCGCCGCCCGGCGGGGGAGTGCTCGGCGGGGGCGTGGTGGGCGGCGCGGTCGTGGGCGGCGGGTTGCCGCCACCGTTGACCGCCGCCGAGAACGAGGTCACCGCGAGGCCGGCGCCGCCCTGCCACGGCTCGAAGCCGGCCTGGATGCTGGTCAGGTACCAGGAGTTGGTGATCGCGCCCCGGTTGCGGGTGTCGTTGATGAACGCCAGCAGGTTGAGGTTCGCGCTGCTGATCGCCGACGGCGCCAGGTAGGAGATGACGTTGTTGGAGCCGTTGCTGCCGCGCCACACCTCCCAGCTCCGCCCGTCGATGGTGGCGGTGCCGACCGGGGAGCCGATGGGCTGGATCGGCCCCTGCCGGTTGAGCCAGATCATGATCTCCATCTGGTTCACCCCGTCGCGCTTCGGCGACGGGTCCAGCCAGATGTCGTACGAGGCGTTGTAGACGGCGTTGCTGACGTACCGGTAGGCGATGCTGCTCGTGGCGCTGCTGATCTGGCTGACCTGGATCGGCAGGTTGGTGCCGGGGGAGCAGTTGGTGTAGTGGCAGCCGAGGAAGATCGACGGGTACGCGGTCGGCGCGCCGTTGGTCGGGTTGCTGCCGTTCTGGGTGGTGATCTCGAAGCCGCTGCCGGTGACGTTGATGCACTGCTGGGCGGTGGTGCCCCAGCGGTTGTTCTGCACCACGTAGCGGCCCTGGATGGTGGTGGAGCCGTACTGCTCGCAGATCTGCGTGTCGGCGCTGGCGGTGCCGCCGAGGGCCACGGCGACGATCGAGCCGGCGGCGAGCAGCGCGGCTGCCGCGAGGGCCCGGAGTGGACGTTTCATGATGCTCCTTCGGCTTCGGCGCGGAACGCCGGACGGAGTCGGTCGGTGGGCGCGGGAGCGCTCCCACAATCCTTCGACACATTTACATCTCTGAAACCACAGCGCAACGGGCCTGGGGTATTGGAGAGGTAAGTGAGGTTTGTCACGCCCGGGTCGCTCGGTGGGCAGGTGGTCCCCCGAAGCAGGCGCGGCGGGCGCCGAGGAGTGTTTCGCCTGGGACGATTGACTCTGGTGTGTGCCGATTGTGCCGAGTAGTGTCTTGCCTCCAACGCGTGCCGAACCCCTCCGGAGGCGTACACCACCATGGGTGGCTCTCCCCTGCGCATCCTCGTCGTCGGCGCGGGCATCGCCGGTCTGGCCGTGGCCCGGGCGCTGCGGATGGCGGGCTTCCGCCCCGACGTCACCGAGAGGCTGCCGCCGGGCGAGAACGCCGAGACCGGCCTCTACCTACCCGGCAATGCGGCCCGGGCGCTGTGCCGCCTCGACCTCGACGGGCCCGTACGCCCGCTCGGGCACGTCATCCACCGGCAGCGGTTCCTCGACGCGGCCGGGGCGCCGCTCTGCGAGGTGGACCTCGACGCGCTCTGGTCCGGGGTCGGCGAGTGCCGGGCGCTGCCCCGGACGGAACTGCACCGGGTGCTGCTCACCGGCGCGGGCGGCGCCGTCCGGCACGGCGCCGAGGTGCGCGCCGTCGACCTGCTGCCGGACTCCGTCGGCGTCACCTTCGTCGACGGCACCGCCGCCGAGTACGACCTCGTCGTCGGCGCCGACGGGCCGCGCTCCTCGATCCGGGCCCTGGCCGCGCTCGGCGGTCCGCCCCGACCCGCCGGCCAGGTCGTCTACCGCAGCGTGGTGCGCGACGGGCCCCCGGTCGCGGAGTGGACCGCCCTGCTCGGCCAGCGCGCCGGCTTCCTGGTCGTGCCGATCGGCGCCGGGCGGCTGCACTGCTACGCCGACGAGGCCGGCACCGTCGCGCCGGCCGACCCGACGGCCCGGCTGCGCGAGCTCTTCGGCGACTACGGCGGACCGGTGCCCGCCGTGCTGGAGGCGCTGGACCGGGTGCACGTCGCGGTCACCGAGGAGGTCGAACTGGGCTGCTGGTCCCGGGGGCGGGTGCTGCTCGTCGGGGACGCCGCGCACGCCACCGCACCGACGCTGTCCCAGGGCGCGGCGATGGCGCTGGAGGACGCCGTGGTGCTCGCCGACTCCCTCCGCGCGGCCGGAGGCGACGTCGAGGCGGCCCTGGCGGCGTACGAGAGTCGTCGTCGCCCGCGTACGCGATGGGTGCGGGACCGGACCCGGGACCGCAACCGGACCCGGGACGTGCCGCCGGCGCTGCGCGACCCGCTGCTGCGCGGGCGCGGCGACCGGATCTTCGGCGAGCACTACCGGCTGCTGCTCGGCCCGCTGTAGCGGCCGGCGGCCGAGGGCCCGGTGCGCCGGGGCCGTGCAGGCTACCCGACCACCCCACGCGGCGTAGCCACCTGCCGGGGACTATCCTCCTTGCGGATGACGGCCCGCAGATAACCAGCGCGTGCCGAGCGGGACAACCCAGAACCGGAGGCCACTCGTGACCACCGTCGCACCCAAGCCGGTCGTGACCCGGCCCTGGCCGGTCCGAGCGCCGGTCAAGGGGTCGGCCATCGCGCGGCTGCTGCGTACCACGGACGCGAAGCAGATCGGGATCATGTACATGGTCACCGCGTTCGCGTTCTTCATGATCGGTGGCCTGATGGCCCTGATCATGCGGGCCGAGCTGGCCCGGCCCGGGCTGCAGTTCCTGTCGCCCGAGCAGTACAACCAGCTGTTCACCATGCACGGCACGATCATGCTGCTGTTCTTCGCGACGCCGATCGTGTTCGCCTTCGCGAACTACGTGGTGCCGCTGCAGATCGGCGCGCCCGACGTGGCGTTCCCCCGGCTGAACAGCTTCGCCTACTGGCTGTTCCTCTTCGGCGGCTCGATGACCATGGTCGGCTTCCTCACCCCGGGTGGCGCCGCCGACTTCGGCTGGACCGCCTACGCGCCGCTGAGCTCCGTCGAGCACTCGCCCGGCGTGGGCGCGAACCTGTGGGTCGTCGGCCTGGTCATCTCGGGTCTGGGCTCGATCCTGGGCGCGGTCAACGTGATCACCACGATCCTGACCCTGCGCGCGCCCGGCATGACGATGTTCCGGATGCCGATCTTCACCTGGAACATCCTGGTCACCGGTCTCCTGGTGATCCTGGTCTTCCCGCTGCTGGCCGCCGCGCTGATGGCGCTGGCCGCCGACCGGCTCCTGGGCGCCCACGTCTACGACCCCGCGACCGGCGGGCCGATGCTCTACCAGCACCTCTTCTGGTTCTTCGGCCACCCCGAGGTGTACATCATCGCGCTGCCGTTCTTCGGCATCATCTCGGAGATCATCCCGGTCTTCTCCCGTAAGCCGATCTTCGGCTACAAGGGCCTGGTCGCCGCGACCATCGCCATCGCCGGCCTGTCGATGAGCGTCTGGGCGCACCACATGTTCTCCACCGGCCAGGTGCTGCTGCCGTTCTTCAGCTTCCTGAGCTACCTGATCGCCGTGCCGACCGGTATGAAGTTCTTCAACTGGATCGGCACCATGTGGCGCGGCCAGATCAGCTTCGAGACGCCGATGCTCTTCTCGATCGGCTTCCTGGTCACCTTCCTCTTCGGTGGTCTCACCGGCGTGCTGCTGGCCAGCCCGCCGATCGACTTCCACCTGCACGACTCGTACTTCGTGGTGGCCCACTTCCACTACGTGCTCTTCGGCACGATCGTGTTCGCCGTCTTCGCCGGCATCTACTTCTGGTTCCCGAAGATGTTCGGCCGCATGCTCGACGAGCGGCTGGGCAAGGTGCACTTCTGGCTGACCATGATCGGCTTCCACACCACGTTCCTGGTGCAGCACTGGCTGGGCAACGAGGGCATGCCGCGCCGGTACGCCGACTACCTGCCCGGCGACGGCTTCACCACGCTGAACATGGTCTCCACCATCGGCGCGTTCATCACCGGCATCTCGACCCTGCCGTTCATCTGGAACTGCTGGAAGTCGTACAAGGCCGGCCCGGTGGTCGAGGTCGACGACCCGTGGGGTCACGGCAACTCGCTGGAGTGGGCGACCAGCTCCCCGCCCCCGCTGCGGAACTTCGACCGGATGCCGCGGATCCGTTCCGAGCGGCCGGCGTTCGACCTCAAGTTCCCCGAGCTGGCGGCCGGCGGCCAGAGCCTGGCCGGCCCGCCGGAGGGCGGCGCCAAGCCGCTGACCAGCGAGTCCGACGGCGGTGCCAGCTACCGCGAGGACACCGCGAGCGACGCCGACCGGCGCTGACGCTCCGCACCACGTACGACGGGCGCCACCCCACCCGGGGTGGCGCCCGTCGGCGTTGGAAGGGATACGCCCTGCCTGTGTGCCCGCCGGCCCTCGCAGGTCCGTCAGGACCGGCTCATGCCAGGTGGGTCGGGAAGCCAGGGACGCCGGGTCAGGGACGCCGAGCCAGGGCCGCCGGTCAGGGGCCGCCGAGCCCCGGGGTGGCGGGTCAGGTGGCGGGGGTCGGGACGAGCTCGGGGGTGGGCGCATGGGTGGCGGCGGTGCGGCGGCGGCGCAGCTCGATCGGGAGCACGGCCAGCGCCACCAGCACCCCGACCGCCCCGGTGACCGCGAAGCCCCAGGCCGGTGCGGAGGCGTCGATGACGGCGCCCGCGAGCGGCGCGCCGACCGCCATGCCGATCGTGACCGCCGAGCCGTGCAGGCCCATCGCCTCGCCGCGTACGGAGGCGGGGACCAGCCGGCTGACCGCGTCCGAGGTGGCCGCGATGGTCGGCGCGCAGAGCGCCCCGGCGGGAATCAGCGCCAGGCAGAGCAGCCACCAGTGCGCCCCGCCCAGCCCGACCGGGATGGTGCAGAGGCTGAGGGCGGCCATCAGGATCAGCGGCGAGAAGGAGCGGGTGACCGCCCCGTACGCGAAGCCGCCGACCAGCGAGGCGACCGCCCAGACGGCGAGGACGGCGCCCGTCCACCCGACGTCGCCGTTCTCCCGCAGGACGGCGACCACCGCCACGTCGGTGCCGCCGAGCACCAGCATGCCGGCGGCGCTGACCGCCAGCACGGCGAGCAGGCGCGGGGTGAGCCACGACCGGCGGGGCACCCGCGGCTGCGGCCCGGCCGGCTCGCCGCCGCCCCGGACGGGCGGGTTCAGCACCCAGAACGCGACGCCGGCGGCGACGATGCCGGCCCCCACCAGGTGGAGCGTGGTGCGCGGGGAGATCGCGGTGGCCGCCGCCACGGCCAGCGCGGGGCCGACCATGAACGACAGCTCCACCGACATCGAGTCCAGCGCGTACGCGGGGCGGCGCCGCTCCGGCGGCACCATCGCGGCGATGGACTGCCGGATCACCGAGAAGATCGGCAGGGCGAGCGAGCCGGCCAGGAACGCGGCGGGCAGCAGCACCGGGTACGGCAGCATCGGCGCGGTGGACCAGAAGACCGCCTCGGCGATTCCGGTCAGCACGAGCACCGGCCGCAGGCCGCGCCGGTCGACCAGGCGGCCGAGCAGCGGGCCGCCGATCGCGGCTCCCACGGTGATCGCCGCGCCGACGAGCCCGGCCGCTCCGTAGCCGCGCCCGAGGTCGAGCACGACGTAGAACGTCAGGGTCACCCCGGTGGCGGTGAGCGGGACGCGGGCGAGCACCGACACCAGCAGCAACGACCGGAGACCGGGCAGGGCGAGCGCCTCCCGGTAAGGCTTCAGGTTCATGTCGGTGCGTACCTCCGCCGGACATCCTCGGCCGGAGGTACGACACCCGCCAACGAATTACGGCCTCATGCGGCCCTGATCACAGGCTCCCCGCGCAGGGTCACCCCGGCGCCGTCCATCGCCCGCAGCGCGACGTCCGTGGTGGGCGGGGCGACGGCGGCGGTGAGGTCCAGCAGGACGGTGGTGGCGAAGCCCTCCCGGGCGGCGTCCAGGGCGGTCGCCCGTACGCAGTGGTCGGTGGCGATCCCCACCACGTCGACCCGGTCCACGCCACGCTGGCGCAGCCAGTCGGCCAGGCTCTCGCCGCCCTCGGCGTGCCCCTCGAAGCCGGAGTACGCGGCCGCGTACTCGCCCTTGTGGAAGATCGCCTCGATCCGGTCGGTGGCCAGGTCGGGGTGGAACTCCGCGCCCGGAGTGCCCACCACGCAGTGCCGCGGCCAGCACTCCACGAAGTCCGGCGGGTCGCCGAAGTGGGCGCCCGGGTCGACGTGGTGGTCCTTCGTCGCGACGACGTGGTCCCAGCGGTCCGGCTCGGCGGCGAGGAGCCGGGTGATCCCGGCCGCCACGCCGGCCCCGCCGCCCACGGCCAGCGAGCCGCCCTCACAGAAGTCGTTCTGCACGTCCACGATGATCAGCGCGTTGCTCACCTGGTGCTCCTTTCTCAGTCGGCCGGGACGACCGTGACCGGGATGGCCGGGTCGCCGGCGGAGAGCTTGAGGCCCTCCCACGGGATGGAGATCAGGCACTGTCGCAGGTGTTCCCGCGACTCGTCCAGGGTCGGCCGGTCGACCGGCTCGCCGCCGGCCAGGAACGAGTGCTGGAGCAGCCGGTCGTTGGGCCGGGGGTCCGGCACGCCCTGCGGCACGACGATCTCCTCGGTGGCGGTGCCGGTCGGCTTGTGCCGGCGTACGGCCACCTTCCGGCCGCCGATGGTGGCCTTGTGCTCGGAGCGCTTGACCACCGGGCGGCCCTCGACCTCGACGAGCTTGTAGACCAGCCCGGCGGTGGGCGCGCCGGAGCCGGTGACCACGGCGGTGCCCGCGCCGTACATGTCGACCGGTTCGGCGGCGAGCGAGGCGATGGCGTGCTCGTCGAGGTCACCGGAGACGATGATCTTGGTTTCGGTGGCGCCCAGCGAGTCGAGCAGCTCGCGGGACTGCTGCGCGATCACCGCCAGGTCGCCCGAGTCGATCCGCACCGCCCGCAGGTCGGGCCCGGCCACCGCGATCGCGTTGCGGATGCCCTGGCTGATGTCGTACGTGTCGACCAGCAGCGTGGTGTCCTTGCCCAGCGTGGCGACCTGCGAGGCGAACGCGGCCCGCTCGTCGGAGTGCAGCAGGGTGAACGCGTGCGCGGCCGTGCCGGCGGTCGGGATGCCGTAGCGCAGCCCGGCGGCGAGGTTCGAGGTGAACCGGAAACCGGCCAGGTACGCGGCCCGCGCCGCGGCCACCGCCGCCTCCTCGTGCGCGCGCCGGGAGCCCATCTCGATGAGGGTCCGCCCGCGCGCCGCGGTGACCATCCGTGCGGCGGCGGCGGCCACGGCGCTGTCGTGGTTGAGCACGGAGAGGATGAGCGTCTCCAGCACCACGCACTCGGCGAAGCCGCCGGAGACGGTGAGGATCGGCGAGCTGGGGAAGAACAGCTCGCCCTCGGCGTAGCCCTCGATGTCGCCCGTGAAGCGGTAGTCGCGCAGCCAGGCGGCGGCCTGCTCGTCGACCACCCCGGTACGCCGCAGGAAGTCGACCTCGTCGGCGTCGAAGCGGAAGTCGCGGATCAGCTCGATCAGCCGGCCGGTGCCGGCCACCACCCCGTAGCGACGACCGGCGGGCAGCCGGCGGCTGAACACCTCGAAGACGCAGCGGCGGTCGGCGGAGCCGTCGCGGAGGGCGGCACTGACCATGGTCAGCTCGTAGTGGTCGGTCAGCAGCGCGGGGCGAAGGGTGCTCACCGCCCCAGCCTAGGGTTCACCCGCCATCGCTGCCGTCGTGGCCCGGGATCGCCCGCAGGGCGGCCCGCAGCTCGGCCCGGCCGGCGACGCCGAGCTTGCCGTAGATCCGCTGGAGGTGGTTCTCCACGGTGCGGGCGGAGAGGTAGAGCCGCTCGGCGATGACCCGGCTGGTCACCCCGTCGGCGGCGAGCCGGGCCACCTGCCACTCGCGGTCGCTCAGCGCCGGGGAGCCGGCCTGCAACGCCGGGGTGCGGACCAGGTCGCAGCGGCCGAGCAGGGCGGCGAGGCGTTCCCGGGCCGCGGCCGCCGCCGGGGACCGCCGCCGGCGCAGCCGGTCCAGGGCGGTGGCGGTGGCCTCCGCCGCGTAGACGGTCAGCTCGAGCGCGTCGAAGCCGTCGGCGACCGCCAGCAGCTCGTCGGCGGAGCCGCCCGCGGCGGCCCGGGCGTGCCGGGCGAGAAGCGGGGGCAGCAGCCCGTCGACCCGTTCGGAGAGCTCGGTGAGCCGCTGCGCGACGGTGCGCCGGCCACCGTCGGAGCAGGTCGGGCCGAGCGGCGCGGTCGGCTGGCCCAGCCGGACCAGGTCGTGCAGCACGTGCACCTCGTGGCCGGCGAAGCCGTCCGCGCGCAGCCGGTCGGCCAGCCCGTTGAGGTGCTTGACGGCGCCGGACACGTCGCCACCGGCGGCGAGCACCGCGCCCCGGGCCTGCTCCAGCCACGGGTACAGCACGATCATGCCCGGGGCGTGGGTGCGGTCGGCCTCCGCCATCGCCTCGGCCGCCTGCGCGGCGTCGCCCCGCAGCGCCGCCGCCTGGGCCCGCTCGGCCTGGGCCAGTCCCGCGTAGACCCGGCTGGTGGCGAGCACCGCGCAGGCGCCGAGGCTGGTCCGCAGCGCCGCGTCGCTCTGGCCGCGCAGCCGGGCCGCGTACGCCTGGAGGATGGCCAGGTAGCCGGTGCCGAGCCGGAAGTCGCCGGCCCCGGCCAGGTCGGCGAACTCGTCGGCCACGATCGCGTCGATGCCGGCCAGGTCGCCCGCGAGCGCCAGCCGGGTGCCCCGGGCCAGCTCCAGGGCCAGTTGTAGGTACGGCATGTCCGCCCGCCACCGGCCCGCCTCGGCCTGCACCCGGTTGATCGCGGTGGCGCTGCGGTGCAGCTGCCCCTGCGCGGCCTGAAGGTGGGCGATCGTGCTGCGCGCCAACTCCCGGGCGGCGACGCTCGCGGCCGGCCGGTCCAGCACCGTCTGCCCGAGCCGCAGCGCGATGCCGGTGTCCAGCCGGTGCAGCCGCATGATGCCCTCGAAGGCGAGCACCCGGGCCTGGTCGGCGGAGTCGGTCAGGGTCGTCCGTCGGGCGGCGATCTCCTCCACCGTGGACTCCCGGCTCAGCCCCCAGTAGCTGACCATGCCCCGCACGGTCAGCCAGCGGCTCAGCCGCCGGTCGCCCTCGATGTCGGTGGCGACCGCGTCCAGCACCCCGATCGCCTCGTCCGGCCGGTCGGCGAACATCAGGATGGTGGCCAGCAGCTCCGCCGCGTCGAAGCCGCCGCCCGCGTCGAGCGCCGCGCGGGCCAGCCGGGTCGCCAGCGGTACGTCGTAGCGGGCGAACGCCTGCCGCGCCGCGTCGAGCAGCAGGGCCGGATCCTGCGCGGTGCCCGAGTCGAGCCGCCACACGGCCACCCGGAGCAGGTCGTCGCGGCGTCGCTTGCCGACCAGCTCCAGCAGCTCGGCGAGGCGGGCCTGCAACCGTCGCGTCCGGCTGACGGGGCAGCGGCGGCGCATCACCTCGCCGTAGAGCGGGTGGGCCAGCCGCACGTTCGCCCGGCGGTCGTCGTGTTCCACGGCGATCAGCCCGCGTTCCTCGGCGGTCTCCACGTCGACCGGGTCGGCGGCCTGGTTGAGCAGGTGCAGGCCGAGCGGTTCACCGAAGGCGACCAGCTCCACCACCCCGCGTACGCCCGGGGTGAGCTGGCCGATCCGCACGTCGATGAGGTCGGTCAGGTTGGGCGCCAGCTCCAGCCGGCCGGTCCACTTCCAGATCCCGTACGTGCGGGTCAGCTCCCCGCGGTCGGCGGCGAAGACCAGCTCGCGCAGCAGCAGCGGGTTGCCCTCGGAGAGCCGGCCGAGCCGGTCGGCGGAGGTGGCGTCGACCGGCCCCTCCAGGATCGCGGAGAGCAGCCGCGTGGTCTCGGCCGGCGGCAGCGGCCTCAGCTCGACGTGGTCGACCAGGCCGTCGGTCCACAGGGCGCGGATCGGCAGCGGGAGCTGCTCGCCGTCGCGGGACGTGCCGACGACCGTGGCGTTGTCGGAGCGGGCCACCAGGTGCACCAACGCCGCCGACGGTGGGTCGAGCAGGTGCGCGTCGTCGACCGCGAGCACGATCCGGCGGCCGGCCGCCTGCTGCTGCAGCACGTCCACCGCCCAGCGCAGGATGCCGGCGGGGGACAGGCCCTGCGGCTGCTCCGTCGGGAGCACCTGCACGAGACCGCCGAAGGGCAGCGCGGCCGTGGTGGCGCTGGCCGCGATCGTCCAGACGGCGTACCCGTCGCGGGGGAGGGCCGCCATCCCCTCGCGCAGCAGACGGCTCTTGCCGATGCCCGCGTTGCCGCTGAAGAAGATGCCCCGCCGCTCCGCGCCCGTCACCGCCGACAGCAGACGGTTGAGCTCATCCGTTCGGCCGACGAACCCCCACCGACTCATCGGGGCAGCATATCGATCGGAATCCGTCCGCGTGCACATCGTCACGCACCGAAGTTGAGTAGCCTCGTGATTACCTGTGAGTATTCGAAGTGTTCGGTTCGAGGGCCTGGCCGCCCGTACTCTTCCGGCATCCGGGTGCCGTCACCGGACGATTCCACGCGGCCGGCCGCTGCCGGTCGCCTGCCACGGGAGGCCGCTTTCGATGAAGCCCGGTCCTCTCCCCGCCGTCGACAGCCCCGACGACATGGCCGGAGCCGAGCTGCCCCGTCGGGACCGGCTGCCCGTCCGGCTGGGGGTGACCGAGCCCCGCCCGGAGGAGCCGCTGGCCGTGATCGGCGTCGGCCCGGCCGCCGCGGGGCGGCGCGAGGTGCTCGCCCGCCTGCTCCAGCTCGATCCCGCCATGCTCGCCGTGCCCGCCGGCAGCTGGCTCGTGGTGCGCCACTCCCAGGTGCCGACGCGGGCCGCGTACGTCCCCGGCTACCGCCAGCCCCACTCCTACGGCGCCGACCGGCTGGCCGCCGGGCCGGCGCTCGCGCGCCCGCCGCGCCGGGTCGAGCTGAGCCTGCCCGAGCCCCTGCTGCGGCACTTCAGCCTCGTCGACACGCCGGACACGGGTGCCCTCGGGGCGGCCGGCGGCCGGCTGCTGCTCGACGCGGCGGGCCGGTCCGGGGCGGTGCTCTTCGTGATCGCCGCCGACCAGGCCTTCACCGCGGTCGAGCTCCACCTGCTCGCCGACCTGGCCCGTGCCGGCGTCGGGGTCGTCTTCGCGGTCACCCCCGGCGCGGGCGGCTGGGCCCCGGTGCCGGAGGGCGCGGCCACGACGGAGGGCACGGGGGCGTCCGACGGGTCGGCCCCCGCACCGGTGGACCCGGTCGCGGTCACCGTCGAGGCGCACCGGGCGGCCCTGCTGGCCGCCGTGCCCGGGCTCGCCGACGCCCGCTGGTTCCCGATCGACGCCGCGGGTGACGGGGCGGACCTGCGCCGGGCGCTGGTCGGCTGGGCCGCCGACGAGGGGCTGCGACGGGCGAGCGCCGAGCCGCCGGTGCTGCCGGGATCGCACGGCCGGGTGCCGGTGGTGGCCGACCCGGGTGGCTGGTCGGAGCAGCTCGACCGGCAGGCCCGGTCGTCCTCCCGGCGCATCCGCCAGCACCTGGCCCTGGAGGTGGCGAACATCCACCTCCGCGTGGTGCAGGAGATCGTCTTCGGGGTCGGCTGCGCCGGCCTGCCGCAGCTGCTCGACCGTGAGATGGAGGCGCTGTCGCTGCTGGCCACCGCCCAGTGCGACGAGGCGGTGCGCGGGCTCGTCGAGGAGATCGCCGGCCGGGTCTTCGGCACGCCGCTGCCGGCGGGCGTCCGGCGGCGCCTGGACGTCCCGGTGAGCTGGGGCCTGACGGAGCACCGGGGCGAGCACGAGCTGGACCGCGTGCTGCTCGTCACCAGCACCGGCGGCGTGGCGGGGCTGACCGGGACCGGCGCGACCGACACGCTGGCGAGCTATCCGGGCGTGGCGCGCGAGGAGGTGCTCCCGCCGGTGGCCGTGGCCCTCTCGGGCGGCTGCTGGCAGCACTGGCGCAGCCCCGGCAACCACGATCCCAACGCCGCCCGGGCCTGGGCCCAGCGCGCGCTGCGGGAGGTCGAACTGGAACTGTGCCGGGAGGTGTCCCGGCGGTTCGAGGTGGTCCGCCTCTCGCTGGACGGGGTGCTCTCCGATGCTGTCGACCACGGCATCCTGCTCGCCTGAGGGCGGTCCGGTCGCCTGCGGCGTCGGCACCGGGCGGCCACCGCCCGCTGCCGCCGACGCCCTTGACCAGGCAGGACGCGGCGATCCACGCCGGGCCGGCGTTCCGGTTCCTCGGTTTGCCGAGTCCGGTGGCACGATGGGGGGCATGGCGGCTCCGCAGGTTGCACCTGTCGAGACGCCGGACACCGATGAGGTGCCGGCGTCCGACCGGCCGTGGGTGACGATCGTGTGGGATGACCCGGTCAACCTCATGACGTACGTGACCTGGGTCTTTCAGAAGCTCTTCGGCTACAGCCGGGAGAAGGCGGAACAGCTCATGCTCGACGTGCACCACAAGGGCCGCGCCGTGGTCTCCAGCGGCGCCCGGGAACGGATGGAGCACGACGCGTCGCAGCTGCACGCGTACGGGCTGTGGGCGACGGTGGACCGGTCGTGAGCATGTTCCGTCGCCAGGGCGACCGCTACGTCGTCACCTTCGCCGTCGACGAGGTGCGGGTGCTGCGGAAGGTGGCATCCGAGGTGGTCGGGCTGCTCACCGACGGCTTCGACCACACCGACCCGGTGGTGGGCCGGCTCTTCCCCGAGGTCTACCCGGAGGACCCGTCCGGCACGGCCGAGTTCCGCCGCTACACCGAGGGCGACCTCAAGACCGCCAAGATCGACCAGGCCGGTGCGATCCTCGCGTCGCTGCCCGACGAGGCCGGCGGCGAGGTGCGTCTCGACGCGGAGGCGGCCGAGGCGTGGCTGCGGGCGCTCAACGACGCCCGGCTGGCGATGGGCGTCCGGCTGGAGATCAAGGACGGCACCGACCTCGGCGAGGAGCTCGACGACGCGGTCGCCGAGGACCCGACCTCCAGCCGGGTGTTCCAACTGTCGGTCTACGCCTACCTCGGCTACCTCCAGGAATCCCTGCTCAACGCCTTGATCGACTAGGCGTGACCGGCACCACCTTAAGGTCGCGGCAGGTACGCGTTAGGCTGGACCACGTGCTGAGCATCGACCGGTCGATCATCGACGCGATCGTCGCCCACGCCCGGCGGGACCACCCCGACGAGGCGTGCGGCGTGGTCGCCGGTCCCGCCGGCAGCGACACCCCCACCCGGCACATTCCGATGGACAACGCGGCCCGTTCCATGACGTTCTACGAGTTCGACTCGATGGAGCAGCTGCGGGTGTGGCGCGAGATGGACGACCGGGACGAGGAGCCCGTCGTCATCTACCACTCGCACACCGCCACGGAGGCCTACCCGTCCCGCACGGACATCTCGTTCGCCGGTGAGCCCGGCGCGCACTACCTGCTGGTCTCCACCCGCGACGCCGACACGGAGGAGATCCGCTCCTTCCGGATCGTCGACGGCGTGGTGGCCGAGGAGCCGGTCCGGATCGTGGACGCGGGGGTGGACCCGCACGCCGTGCAGTCCTACATGTTCGGGCAGAGCCCGGCGACGGTCGACTACGAGTGTTCCGGCCGCTGATCCAGCGCCGTCACACCCGTCCACGTCCCGTCACCCTTCGGCACGCCCGATCATCATCGAGGAGCACGACACCATGGCCATCGAGGTTCGCATCCCCACCATCCTGCGCAGCTACACCGGCGGCGCGAAGGTCGTCGAGGGCGCCGGCGACACGCTGGGCGACCTGCTCGCCGACCTGGACTCCCGGCACGCCGGCCTGAAGGCCCGGCTGGTCACCGACGCCGGTGCGCTGCACCGCTTCGTCAACGTCTACGTCAACGACGAGGACGTCCGTTTCCTGGGTGCGCTGGACGCCAAGCTCAACGACGGCGACAGCGTGACCATCCTGCCGGCCGTCGCCGGTGGCGCGTTCGGCTTCGCCGCGGCTGCCGCGATCGCCCAGCACGGCGCCGCAGTCGCCGCGCGGTCGGCCGCCGCCACCCGCTGACGGGGGCGGTCGCCATGGCGCGGTACGACAGCCTTCTCGACGCCTGCGGGGGAACGCCCCTCGTCGGGCTGCCCCGGCTCTCACCGACGGTGCCCGACGGGGCGCCGCCGGTGCGGCTCTGGGCGAAGCTGGAGGACCGGAACCCGACCGGCAGCATCAAGGACCGGGCGGCCACGTTCATGGTCCGGGCGGCCGAGGAGGCCGGCCGGCTCCGGCCGGGCGACACGATCCTCGAACCGACAAGCGGCAACACCGGCATCTCGCTGGCGATGGTGGCCAAGCTGCGCGGCTACCGGCTGGTCTGCGTGATGCCGGAGAACGTCTCGACCGAGCGGGTGCAGCTGCTCCGGATGTACGGCGCGGAGATCATCTTCTCGCCGGCGGCGGGCGGCTCCAACCAGGCGGTCGCCACCGCAAAGCAGATCTCGGCCGAGCACCCCGACTGGGTCATGCTCTACCAGTACGGCAACGAGGGGAACGCCCGGGCACACTACGAGACCACCGGCCCGGAGCTGCTGCACGACCTGCCCACGATCACGCACTTCGTGGCGGGCCTCGGCACCACCGGGACGCTGATGGGCACCGGGCGCTATCTGCGCGAGAAGGTCGACGGCATCCAGGTCGTCGCGGCCGAGCCCCGCTACGGCGAGCTGGTCTACGGGCTGCGCAACATCGACGAGGGCTACGTCCCCGAGCTCTACGACGCGTCGGTGCTGTCCCGGCGCTTCTCCGTCGGCACCCGCGACGCGGTGCTGCGGACCCGGCAGCTCGTCGAGGTGGAGGGCATCTTCGCCGGTTTCTCCACGGGCGCGATCCTGCACGCCGCCCTGGCGGTGGCGCACGAGGCCGTCCGCGCCGGCCAGCGGGCCGACGTGGCCTTCGTGGTCTGCGACGGCGGCTGGAAGTACCTCTCCACCGGGGCGTACGGCGGCACCCTCGCCGACGCGGAGGAGGCCCTGGAGGGCCAGCTCTGGGCGTGACGTCGAGTGGCCGGGCCACCGACCCACGTCGGTGGCCCGGCCGCCCGTCACGGCCCCCGCGACGCGGCCGGCCCGCTAACCCAGCGCTACCGGCGGACGCCGTCTCGTCACGGGATCCGGTCGGGCGGCCCGGGCCGGGTGTCACGTTGGTGACAACTTCCTGTGGATGACTCTTGTCGTCGCGCGGGCGCGCGTAGGCTGCCCTGCGTGGTGTACGCGTCGGTAGAGATCATCCACAGCGGGACCGTCGACGCGGAAACTACGCATAGTTACAGTGAGAAGACTCGATGCGACTGACCGTCCTGGGCTGCGCGGGCAGTTTCCCCGGTCCCGAGTCCCCCTGCTCGGCCTACCTCGTCGAGGCGGACGGCTTCCGGCTGCTTGTCGACTTCGGCTCCGGGTCGCTGTCCAACCTCCAGCGCTACGCGGGGCTGCACGCCCCCGACGCCATCATCCTGACCCACCTGCACTGCGACCACATCCTCGACGCGGTGACGTACGTGGTGGTCCGCCGCTACGCCCCCGACGGCCCCTACCCGTCGCTGCCCGTCTACGCCCCCGCTGGCGCACCGGACCGGTTGGCCGCCGCGTACGGGCAGGAGGACGGCACGGTCGAGGACGTCTACCAGTTCTACGCCCTCGAACCCGGCACCTTCCCGATCGGCCCGTTCGCGGTCACCGTCGACCGGGTGAACCACCCCGTCGAGACGTACGGCGTCCGGCTGGAGCACGGCGGTCGGGTGCTCTGCTACTCCTCGGACACCGCGCCCTGCGACGCGCTGCTGCGGCTGGCCCAGGACGCCGACACGTTCCTCTGTGAGGCGAGCTACCTCGACGGCGTGGAGAACCCGCCGGACCTGCACCTGACCGGCGGGGAAGCCGGCGAGGTGGCGACCAAGGCGGGAGTGGGCCGGCTGCTGCTCACCCACCTCGTGCCCGCCTGGGGCAGCGAGGCGCACACCGTGGCGTCGGCCGGCGCCGCCTTCGACGGGCCGCTCGAGGTCGTCCGGCCCGGCGCCAGCTACGAGATCTGACCGGGCAGTCCGACGTCCGGCCGCTCCGTGCCTCGCACGGGGCCTCGGAAACCGGGTCGTCCGCCTAGGATCTCGCCGGTGAGCGACTCCCCCTCCGGGTCGGCCGGCTGGCAGCCCCACCCGCCAACTTCTCCCACGGGCCCGCCCGGCCCGCCTGGTGCGCTGTTCCCGCCGGCCCCGGCCGGGACCTGGCCAGGCCACCCGCCGTCGGCCGCCGGGCCGCACCCGCAGTCGGCCGCCGGGCCGTACCCGCCGTCGGCCGCCGGGCCCCACCCGGCGCCCGGACAACGCGTCGCGTACCCGCCGGTGGCCGGCCTTCCGTCGGCCGGGTCCGGCTCGCCACCGCCGCGCCGGTCCACCGGGCTGCGGGTGCTCTTCGTGCTGCTCGCCGGGCTGCTCGCGACAGGGCTCTGCGCCGGTGGCGGCATCGCGGGCTACCTGGGTTGGTGGGAACCCCGGCAGGACACGGCCGAGCGGCGCGCGATCTTCGCGGACTGGGGGCGGCCGCACAGCTTCACCTCCGACGGGCTCGTCGAGGGCGACGACGCGTCGTCGCAGGTGTACCGGTTCACCTGCCCGCAGGGGCGGTGCCCGGTGGACCTCGGCGAACGGGTGCACGACTGGCTCGTCACCGCCGGAGCACAGGACGCCAAGATCGATGACGTGACGCGGTGCGTGGCCCACGGCTTCCAGTACGGCGGCCCCACCTGCACCTGGACGTGGCGGGCGAACGGTTGCCGGGCGACCGTGACGACGACGGGCCTGGACAAGGTGCCGAGCGGCTGGGACCGGCCGCTCGTGCTCAACGTCCGCATCCGTGAGTGCGACTGATCCGGGCGACGGACGCGCCGTCGACCGGGACGGGGCACCCCGGAACGGCACGACCGCCGCACCGCATAGGGTGCAGGGATGGCACGACCTGACGGGCGGCGACCCGACGAACTCCGACCTGTGACGTTGACCCGGGGCTGGAGCACCCATCCGGAGGGCTCGGTGCTCGTGGAGTTCGGCGGCACCCGGGTGCTCTGCACCGCCAGCGTGACCGAGGGCGTGCCCCGCTGGCGCAAGGGCTCCGGGCTCGGCTGGGTCACCGCCGAGTACGCGATGCTGCCGCGGGCCACCAACACCCGCTCCGACCGGGAGAGCGTGAAGGGCCGCGTCGGCGGGCGTACGCACGAGATCTCCCGGCTGATCGGGCGGAGCCTGCGGGCGTCCATCGACCTGAAGGCCCTCGGCGAGAACTCGATCGTGCTCGACTGCGACGTGCTCCAGGCCGACGGCGGCACCCGCACCGCCGCGATCACCGGCGCGTACGTGGCGCTGCACGACGCGGTGACCTGGCTGGCCGGGCGCAAGTCGCTGGCCGGCAAGCCGGACAAGGTGATGCACCGCTCGGTGGCCGCGATCAGCGTCGGGATCATCGACGGCGAGCCCCGGCTGGACCTCGACTACACCGAGGACGTCGCCGCCGAGGTCGACATGAACGTGGTGTGCACCGGCACCGGCGAGTTCGTCGAGGTGCAGGGCACCGGCGAGGCGGGCGTGTTCGCCCGCGAGCAGCTCGACGCCCTGCTCGACCTGGCCGTCGCCGGCTGCGTGGAACTGGCCGAAGCCCAGCGGAAGGCGTTTAACTCATGAACAAGGTGCTGCTCGCCACCCGTAACCGCAAGAAGCTCGTCGAGCTCCAGCGGATCCTCGACGGCGCACTCGGCGCGCACCGCGTCGCCCTGATCGGGCTCGACGACGTCGAGGAGTACCCGGAGCTGCCCGAGACCGGCCTGACCTTCGGCGAGAACGCGCTGATCAAGGCGCGGGAGGGCTGCCGGCGCACCGGCCTGCCGACCATCGCCGACGACTCCGGGATTGCCGTCGAGGCCCTCAACGGCATGCCGGGGGTGTTCAGCGCCCGCTGGGCCGGCCGGCACGGCAACGACCAGGCCAACCTCCAGCTCGTGCTGGACCAGATCGCGGACCTGCCCGACGAGAATCGGGCCGCGTCGTTCGTCTGCACGGTGGCCCTGGTGCTGCCCGGCGGCAAGGAGCACCTGGTCGACGGCCGGCAGAGCGGCCGGCTGCTCCGGTCGCCGCGCGGTGACGGCGGGTTCGGCTACGACCCGATCTTCCTCGGCGACGGCCAGGACCGCACCAACGCCGAGCTGACGCCGCAGGAGAAGGACGCGGTCAGCCACCGGGGCAAGGCGCTGCGGGAGCTGGCCAAGCTGGTCGCCAAGGTGCTGCCGCCCGCAAGCTGACGGACCCGCCCCGGTGGGAGGGGTGCTGACGGGGTTCGCCGTCATCGTCACCGTCATCGCCGTCGGCTACGCCCTCGGCCGAGGTGGGGTACTGGGACCGGACGCGGCCACCGTCCTCTCCCGCGTCGCGTTCTTCGTCGCGACCCCGGCGCTGCTGTTCGAGACGGTGGCCCGGGCGGACGTGCCCGCGGTCGTCTCGTCCGCCCTCGTCGTCACGGTGGCGAGCACCACCGCCGTGGCGTCGGTGTTCGTCGCCGTCGCGCGGCTCTGCTGGCGCCGCTCCGTCGCGGACGCGACGATCGGCGCGCTGGCCTCGTCGTACGTCAACGCGGCGAACATCGGCATCCCCGTCGCGGTCTACGTCCTCGGGGACGCCTCGTTCGTCGCGCCCGTGCTGATGTTCCAACTGGTCGTCATGACGCCCGTCGCGTTCGCCTTCCTCGAGGCGGCCACGGCGGGAAGCAGGCCGTCGCTCGGCACGGTGGTGCTCCAGCCGCTCACCAACCCGGTCACCATCGCGTGCGCGCTGGGCGTCGCGGCCAGCCTGACCGGCTGGCTGCCGCCGGAGCCGGTCCTGCGGCCGATCGAGCTCGTCGCCGCGATGGCGGTGCCCGCCACGCTGATCGCGTACGGCCTCTCCCTGCACGGCGCGCCGCGGCCCGGCTCCGGCGACACCGGACGCGACGTCCGGCTCGCGGTCGTCCTCAAGACGGTGGTCCAGCCGGCCGTCGCCTACCTCGTCGCCCGCTTCGCGATGGGGCTGCCGCCCGGCCTCGTGCTGGCCTGCACGGTCACCGCCGCGCTGCCGACGGCGCAGAACGTCTTCGTCTACGCGATCCGCTACGGCCGGGGCACGGTCCTGGCGCGCGACTCGATCCTGCTGTCGACGGTGGCCGCCGTACCCGTGCTGAACGGGGTGGCGGTGCTGGCGGGCTGACACCCGCGGGCGCCCGGGCCGCCGTGGCGCCACGGCGGCCCGGGGCGGCCGTCAGTCGAGGGGGCCGATCTCGCGCTCGATGGCGGCGCGCAGCTCGGGCCCGGCCAGCACGGCCCGGGCGGCCTCCATCAGCGGGGCCAGGAAGACGTCCGGCCCGGGCTCCCCGGCGATCCCGCCGAGCGCCGCGACGGCCGCCCGCCCGGCCGGCGACGGGGTGAGCGGGGCGCGCAGCTGGAGTCCGCGTACCCCGGCGAGCAGCTCGACGGCGAGCAGGCTGGTCAGGTTGTCCAGCACGGTGCGCAGCTTCTTGGCCGCCGCCCAGCCCATCGAGACGTGGTCCTCCTGCATGCCGCTGGTGGGCAGTGAGTCCACCGACGCCGGCGCGGCGAGCCGCCGGTTCTCCGCGACGATCCCGGCCGCCGTGTACTGGGCGATCATCAGCCCGGAGTTGACCCCCGCGTCGGGGGAGAGGAACGCCGGCAGCTCCCGGGACCGGGTGACGTCGAGCAGCCGGTCCACCCGGCGCTCGGCGATCGCGCCCACCTCGGCGGCGGCGATGGCCAGGAAGTCCGCGGCGAAGCCGAGCGGCGCGCCGTGGAAGTTGCCGGTCGACTCGACGCGGCCGTCGGGCAGCACCACCGGGTTGTCCACCACCGAGACCAGCTCCCGCCCGGCCACCGTCCGGACGAAGTCCAGCGTGTCCCGGGCCGCCCCGGCGACCTGCGGCGCGCACCGCATCGAGTACGCGTCCTGCACCGCGTGCGCGAGGTCGTCGCGGTGCGAGTCCATGACCCGGGAGTCCTGGAGCAGCCGGTGGATGTTCGCCGCCGAGGCCGACTGCCCAGGGTGCGGCCGGATGGCGTGCAGCTCCGGCAGGAACGGCCGCTCCGAGCCGAGCATCGCCTCGATGGCGAGGGCGGCGGTGACGTCGGCCATCGTGAACAGGTGCGCGGCGTCGTGGATCGCCAGCAGCAGCATGCCGAGCATGCCGTCGGTGCCGTTGATCAGTGCCAGCCCCTCCTTGGCGGCCAGCCCGACCGGCGACAGCCCGGCCCGGCGCAGCGCGTCGGCGGCGGGCAGCCGCTCGCCGGCCGGGCCGAGCACCCAGCCCTCGCCGAGCAGCACCAGCGCGCAGTGCGCCAGCGGCGCCAGGTCGCCGGAGGCGCCCAGCGAGCCGTGCTCCGGCACCCACGGCGTCACGTCGTGGTTGAGCAGGTCGACCAGCGCCTCGGCGAGCAGGGGCCGGACCCCGGAGCGGCCGAGCGCCAGCGAGCGGACCCGCAGCAGCATCATGGCCCGGACCACCTCGCGCGGCATCGGCGCGCCCACCCCGGCGGCGTGCGAGCGGATCAGCGCGTGCTGGAGCTCGGCCCGCCGTTCGGGCGCGACGAAGGTGTTCGCCAGCGCGCCGAACCCGGTGGAGACGCCGTAGACCGGGCGGCCTGCGGCCTCGATGCCGTCGACGATGGACCGGCTGGTGGTCATGGCGTCCACGGTGGCCGGGTCGAGGACGACCTTGGCGGAACCGCGCGCCACGGCGAGCACGTCGGCGGGGGAGATCCCGGTGGGCAGGATGGTCACGGTCATTGCGGCACTCCGTTGCGCAGAACCTGGCGGATCAGTGGCACCCCCGGCCGGTAGGCCAGGTGCAGGTGGGACGGGGCGTCGAGGACGATCAGGTCGGCCCGCGCGCCCACGCCGAGCCGCCCGATGTCGTCGCGGCGCAGCGCCCGCGCGCCGCCGGCGGTCGCGGCCCAGACGGCCTCCGCCGGGGTCATCCGCATCTCGCGTACGGCGAGCGCCACGCAGAACGGCATCGACGACGTGTACGACGAACCGGGGTTGCAGTCCGTCGCCAGCGCCACGGTGACGCCGGCGTCGAGCAGCCGGCGGGCGTCCGGGTAGGGCGAGCGGGTGGAGAACTCGGCGCCGGGCAGCAGGGTGGCGACGGTGGTGGTGTGCCGGCCGTCGGCGCACATGCAGTCGAACCGGGCGGAGGCCAGCGCGTCGACGTCGGCGTCGGTCAGGTGGGTGCAGTGGTCGACGCTGGCGGCGCCCAGCTCCACGCCGAGCTGGACGCCCGGCCCGGGGCCGAGCTGGTTGGCGTGCACCCGCACGCCCAGCCCGACGGCCTGCCCGCAGGCGAGGATCGCGCGGGCGTGGTCCACGTCGAACGCGCCCCGCTCGCAGAAGACGTCGATCCAGCGCGCGTGCGGCGCGGCGGCGGCCAGCATCGGCCCGCACACCAGCCCCACGTAGTCGTCGGGGCGGTCGGCGTACTCGGCGGGGACCACGTGGGCGCCGAGGAACGTGGTCTCCTCGCTGACCTCGGCGGCGATCCGCAGCGAGCGGGCCTCGTCGGCGACGGTGAGGCCGTACCCGCTCTTGATCTCCATGGTGGTGGTGCCCTGCCGCAGCGCCTCGTCGCGCAGCCGCCGCACGGTGGCCCGCAGCTCGTCGTCGCCGGCCGCCCGGGTGGCGCCGACCGTGGTCCGGATGCCGCCACCGGTGTACGGCTGCCCGGCCATCCGGGCGGCGAACTCGGCGGCCCGGTCCCCGGCGAAGACCAGGTGGGCGTGGCTGTCCACGAAGCCGGGCAGCACGGCGGCGCCCTGGGCGTCCAGGCGTCGGTCGGCGGCCGGCGCGTCGCGGGACGGCCCGATCCAGGCCACCCGCCCGTCCTCGACCAGCAGGGCGACGTCGCGCCGGATGCCAAGCGGTCCGCCCTCGCCCCCGGGCTCGTTGGTCACCAGCTCGCCGATGTCGTCGACCAGCAGACTGCTCATGCGGTCACCTCCTCGATCGCCGCGGTCAGTTCGGCCGGCACGTCGACCGTGAGGTGCCGGCCGTCGCGCACCACCGGCCGGCCGTCCACCACGACGTGCGTGACGTCGGCCGCGCCGGCCGCGAACCAGACCCCCACCGGCGGTACGCCGGCCGTGCGCGGGCTGTCCAGCCGTACGGTCACCAGGTCGGCGCGTGCCCCCACGGCGATCCGCCCGGCGTCGCGCCAGCCCAGCGCGGCGTGACCGCCCACGGTGGCCGCGTCGCGCAGCTCGGCGGGGCCGAAGTGGCCGCGCCGGCGGGTGCGCAGCCGCTCGTCCAGCTCCACCGCGCGGGCCTCCTCGAAGAGGTCGATCACGGCGTGGCTGTCGCTGCCCAGGCTGAGCGGCAGGCCGACGTCGGCCATCCGCCGGGCCGGGCCGATCCCGTCGGCCAGGTCCCGCTCGGTGGTCGGGCAGAGGCAGACGCCCGTGCCGGCGTCCCCGAGCAGCGTGAGGTCGCCGCCGGTCAGGTGGGTGGCGTGCACGGCCGTGGTGTTCGGGCCGAGCGCCCCCCGGTCGGCGAGCAGCCGGGCCGGGGTGCAGCCGTGCGTGGCCCGGCAGGCGTCGTTCTCCGCCGGCTGCTCGGAGAGGTGCACGTGCAGGGGCGCCCCACGCCGGTCCGCCCACCCGGCCACGGTGGCGAGCTGCCCGGCCGGCACCGCGCGCACCGAATGGATCGCCGCACCCACCCGGACGTGGTCGTCGGTGGGCCGGAACGCGTCGACCCGCTCCGCCCAGCGCAGCGCGTCGCCGTCGCCGAAGCGCCGCTGCGGCCCGGCGAGCGGCTCCCCGTCGACCGTGGCGGTGAGGTAGCAGGTGTCCAGCAGGGTGATCCGGATCCCGGCGTGCGCGGCGGCCTCGACCAGCGCCGCACCCATCGCGTTCGGGTCGGCGTACGGGGTGCCGTCCGGGTCGTGGTGCACGTAGTGGAACTCCCCGACGCAGGTGACGCCGGCCAGCGCCATCTCGGCGTAGACCGCCCGGGCCAGGGCCAGGTACGAGTCCGGGTCCAGCCGTTGCGCCACCGCGTACATCCGGTCGCGCCAGGTCCAGAAGTCGCCGCGTCCGCCGTGGGTGCGCCCGCGCAGCGCCCGGTGGAACGCGTGCGAATGGGCGTTGGCGAGCCCGGGCAGGGTCAGCCCGGGCAGCCGCTCGGCATCGGTCATGACCTCGACCCCGGCGGGTGGCGTGCTCCCGGCCGTCAGCGGGGTCACCCCGGTGATCCGCCCGTCGGTCGTCTCGATCAGCACGTCGGCGGTCGGCTCGGCGTGGTCGGGCAGCCACGCGTACTCGGCCAGCCAGCGGGTCCCGGTCATGTTGTCTGCCCCCTGTCGAGCTGCCCCGTCTGTAGGACCGCCGCATCCGCGCGCCCGGTTGAGCGCCGCGCGCCACGCCGGCCCCACACCGTCGGCGCCGCCACCGTGCCCAACGAACCAGTCCCTCCCGGTCGATGCCCCACCCGTGCGGGCAGCTCGACAGTGCCTGTGGGGTGGGCCGGGCCGGGGCGTTGCCCCGACCGTGGGGGCAGCTCGACAGCGTGCGCCGGACGGGTCGGGTGGGGGCCGCGTCCGGCGACTGCGGCAGACCTGCGCGTGGACGGCCGGGCGGTCAGCGGCACGTCAGCTCCTCCAGCACCCGGGCCAGGGCGGTGACCCCGGCCGCGCAGTCGGCGTCGCTGGCCGACTCCGCCGGCGAGTGCGACACCCCCGTCGGGTTGCGCACGAAGAGCATCGCCGTGGGCAGGTGCGCGGCGAGCACCCCGGCGTCGTGCCCGGCCCCGGTCGGCAGCACCGGCGCGTCGAGCAGGGTCGCGAGCCGCTCGGCCAGGCCACCGTCGAAGGAGACCAGCGGGGTGGCCGACTCCTCCGTCAGCGCCACCTCCGTACCGTCGCGGCGGGCCCGCTCGGCGGCCTTCGCACGTACCGCGTCGACCAGCCCCGTCAGCGTCTCCGGCTCGGCGGCCCGCGCGTCCAGCCAGCCGGTCACCTTCGACGGGATGGCGTTGGTGGCGTTCGGCTCCACGGCCACCCGGCCGACGGTGGCGTGGGCGCCGCGCAGCCGCGCCTCCTTGTTGGCCGCCAGCACCGTGAAGGCGTACGTCAGCATGGGGTCGCGGCGGTCGGCCATCCGGGTCGTACCGGCGTGGTTGCCCTCGCCGGTGAACTCGAAGCGCCAGCGGCCGTGCGGCCAGATCGCGCTCGCCACCCCGACCGGCGCGCCGGCGTCCACCATCGCGCGGCCCTGCTCGACGTGCAGCTCGACGAAGGCGGCGAAGCCGCCGAGCAACTCGGGCCGGGCGCCCGCCGGCCGGGTGCCCAGCGCCTCGGCGAAGCTCACCCCGCCGGCGTCGCGCAACCCGCCCGCGCGCTCCACCGCGATCTCCCCGGCGAGCAGCCGCGACCCCAGGCACGGTACGCCGAAGCGCGCGCCCTCCTCCTCGACGAACGCGCCGACCACCACGGGTCGGGTCGGCGCGACGCCGGCCGCGCGCAGCTCGTCGACGGCGAGGAACGCGCTGACGATGCCGAGCGGCCCGTCGTAGGCCCCGCCGTGCGGCACCGAGTCGAAGTGGCTGCCCGTCAGCACCGCGTCGCCGGCCTCCGGGTCACCCCACCGGGCGAACAGGTTGCCGTTGCCGTCGTCGGTGACCGGCATGCCCCGGCGGTCGGCCTGCTCGCGGAACCACTCCCGCAGCCGCAGCTCCGGCTCGGTCAGCGCGTACCGCAGGTAGCCGCCGCTGCCCTCGTCACGCCCGACCGGTGCGATCTCGTCCCACAGCGCCCGGAACCTGTAAGGAAGGGACCCTTCCTCTACCAAATCCGTTAACAAGGTGCCCTTCCTCACGCCTCGGCCATGGGGGTGCGGACGCCGGTAGCCTGCGCGACCTCGCGGGCGGCGTCGTAGCCGGCGTCGACGTGCCGGATGACGCCCATCGCCGGGTCGTTGGTCAGCACCCGCTCGATCTTCTGCCCGGCCAGCGCCGTGCCGTCGGCGACGCAGACCTGCCCGGCGTGGATGGACCGGCCGATGCCGACGCCGCCGCCGTGGTGGATCGACACCCAGGACGCTCCGCTGGCGGTGTTGACCAGCGCGTTGAGCAGCGGCCAGTCGGCCACGGCGTCGGAACCGTCGGCCATCGCCTCGGTCTCCCGGTACGGGCTCGCCACGCTGCCGCAGTCCAGGTGGTCCCGGCCGATCACCACGGGCGCGGAGAGCTCGCCGGAGGCGACCATCTCGTTGAACCGCACCCCGGCCCTGTCCCGCTCGCCGTAGCCGAGCCAGCAGATCCGCGCCGGCAGGCCCTGGAAGGCGACCCGCTCGCCGGCCATCCGGATCCATCGCGCGAGCGACTCGTTCTCCGGGAACAGCTCCAGGATCGCCCGGTCGGTGGCCGCGATGTCGGCCGGGTCACCGGAGAGCGCCGCCCACCGGAACGGACCCTTGCCCTCGCAGAACAACGGCCGGATGTACGCGGGCACGAAGCCGGGGAAGTCGAAGGCCCGCTCGAAGCCGCCGAGCTTCGCCTCGCCCCGGATCGAGTTGCCGTAGTCGAAGACCTCCGCGCCGGCGTCGAGGAACCCGACCATCGCCTCGACGTGCTTCGCCATCGACGCCCGCGCCCGGTCGGTGAACTCGGCCGGCTTCGCCGCCGCGTAGTCCCGGGCGTCGGCCGGCTCCACCCCCTCCGGCAGGTACGACAGCGGGTCGTGCGCGCTGGTCTGGTCGGTGACGATGTCGATGTCGACGCCCCGGCGCAGCAGCTCCGGGAAGACCGTGGCCGCGTTGCCGACCACGCCCACGCTCAGCGCCCGCCGGTCCCGCTTCGCGGCCAGCGCCCGCTCGACGGCGTCGTCCAGGGTGTCGGCGACCTCGTCGAGGTAGCGGTCGTGCACCCGCCGGTCCAGCCGGCTGCGGTCCACGTCGACGATCAGGCAGACGCCGCCGTTCATGGTGACCGCGAGGGGCTGTGCCCCGCCCATCCCGCCGCAGCCGGCGGTCAGCGTCAGCGTGCCCGCCAGGGTTCCCGCGAACTTCTTGGCGGCGACGGCGGCGAACGTCTCGTAGGTGCCCTGGAGGATGCCCTGGGTGCCGATGTAGATCCACGAGCCGGCGGTCATCTGCCCGTACATGGTCAGGCCGAGCTGTTCGAGGCGGCGGAACTCCGGCCAGGTGGCCCAGTCGCCCACCAGGTTCGAGTTGGCCAGCAGCACCCGGGGCGCCCACTCGTGGGTACGCATGACGCCCACCGGCCGGCCCGACTGCACCAGCATGGTCTCGTCGTCGCGCAGGTCGGTCAGGGTGCGCACCAGCGCGTGGTACGACGGCCAGTCCCGCGCCGCCTTCCCGGTGCCGCCGTAGACCACCAGGTCGTCGGGGCGCTCGGCCACCTGCGGGTCGAGGTTGTTCATCAGCATCCGCAGCGCGGCCTCCTGGGGCCACCCACGGGCGGTGCGTTCGGTGCCGCGTGCGGCGCGGACGGGCTGGGTCATCTCGGTTCTCCTCCGGGTCATCCGAGGAACAACTGGCGGCGGGCGGCGGAGGCTTCGAAGGCCTCCAGCCGGCGCTGGGTGTCGGTCGGGGTGGCGTCGCAGATAGCCTGGAGCAGCACCATGGCCAGGGCCATCGGCGCGGTGTGCAGGTCGAAGACGAGCTGCGCGCCGACGGCGGCGGGCAGCACCACGTCGGCGTGCTCGGTGGCCGGGCTGACCGGCGAGTCGGTGATGGCCACCACGGTGAGGCCGGCGGCCCGCGCCTCGCGCAGCGCGTCCAGGGTCTCCCGGGGATAGCGGGGCAGGACGAAGGCGAGCAGGGCGCCCGCCCCGGCCTCGGCGGCCTGTTCGAGGCGGTCGGTGAGCAGGCTGCCGCCGTCGTCGAGCACGCGTACGTCGGGGTGCACCTTGGCGGCGAAGTAGGCGAAGTAGGCGGCCAGCGGGGCGGCGGCGCGCAGGCCCAGCACCGGCAGGGGGCGGCTGGCGGCCAGCAGCCTCCCGGTCTCGGCGATCCGGTCCCGGTCGGCGAGCTGCCCGGCGAGGCGGTCGAGGTTGCCGATCTCGGCGCGTACCGCCTGCTGGAGCTCGTTGCCGGCGTCGGTGGCGTCGCCCGGGGCGCCGGCGGACAGCTCGCGCAGCCGGCGGCGCAGCGCGGGGTAGCCGTCGTGGCCGAGCGCGACCGCGAACCGGGTGACCGACGGCTGGCTGACCCCCGCGAGCTCGGCGACCTCGGCCGCCGAGAGGTACGCGGCGGCCGGCGCGTGCTGCACGAGGCAGTGCGCGATGCGGCGCTGGGTGGGGGTGAGCCGGACCCCCTGGAACAGGTCCAGCACCCGCTCGGTGGGCGCCACGACAGCTCCCTCATTCATGCCGCGACTCTATGCATGAAAACTTTCACAAGCAATACGGCGACACCAGGCCCTGCGCGACCTCCTGGATGCCGGCCGAAGCGGCCCTTGGCAGGATGGCGGGCGAGCACGGCTTCACCAAGCTTCTGTACGTTGACCAGAAGGTGCAGGAGAAGGAGCCGGTGCGAACTACCTTCGGGAGACCGTTGTGATCGTGTGGGACGAGTGGCGTCCGTTCCTCCGCAGGATCGTGGACGAGGGCGGTGACATCGGTGACGTGGCCCGCGCCATCAGAGATCACGGCGAAGGCCGTTACATCGCGGCGGGAATTGCGGCACGACACGAGTTCGGGCTGCTTCTGCCGGACGTATCGAAGATCATTGCCTGGGCCGAGGCGAAGGGCGGCGACGACGGCCTGGCTGAACTTCGGTCGGAGATCCGCACTCCTCTGAGGTGACTACTGCTACAGACTGCGCCCAGCGGGAGCCCCTCTGGCCGAGGTGCTCCCGCTCGGCGCGCCACCTGCCAACCAACTTGTGCGCGGGGTGCGCTCTGCACTACACCTGACCGCCTGCGGCTGGTAGAACCCTTGCGTGGACGCAACGAAGCTCCGGCGGGCCATCGCCCGCACCCCCCTCGCCCCCGTCGCGGCCTTCCCCAAGCGCCTGGCCCGCGTCGTCCGCCACGACGCCAAGGTGCTGCGCACCTCGGCCCGCTGGCTGGTCACCTCGCGCGAGCACCACAACTACACGTACGAGCTGACCAAGCTGAGCCGCCACCACCTCGCCTGGTTCGTCAGCGTGGTCTGCGACGTGCCCGTCAAGCAGGTCCGCGCGTACTTCACCGAGATCGAGTCGGACGACGTGCTGCGCCGGCACATCGAGTCCGCCACGGCCGGCGCCGCCCGCCGGGGCCTGGCCGACCGGCAGGTCCGCTACGCCCGCCGCATCGGCTGGTACGCCATCGTGCGCGCCACGAAGCCGACGCACGTGGTCGAGACCGGCGTCGACAAGGGGCTCGGCAGTTGCGTGCTCGCCGCCGCGCTGCTGCGCAACGCCGCCGACGGGCAGCCCGGCCGGGTCACCTCGCTGGACATCAACCCGGAGGCCGGCTACCTCGCCCGCACCGCGCCCTGGTCCGAGGTGGTCGACCTGGTGATCGGCGACTCGATCGCCTCCATCGCCGCGCTGGACCGGCCGGTCGACCTCTTCCTGCACGACAGCGACCACAGCCGGGCCCACGAGAAGCGCGAGTTCGAGGCGGTCGAGGGCAGGCTGGCCCCGGGCGCGATCCTGCTCACCGACAACGTCACCGCCACCAACGTCCTCGCCGAGCACGCCGAGCGCACCGGCCGGCGCTTCCTCGCCTACCGGGAGACCCCCGCCAACCACTGGTACCCGGGAGACGGCATCGGCATCGCCTGGTAGACATCTGCTCGCTGCCGCCCAAGGCGGGGATCGCAGTTGGTGGGCGCCTCGTGACTGAACGGAGATTGGCGTGGTGACAGAACACCGACTGGCCATGACGCTCATCGCCGCCGTGCACCGGTGCCAGCTTTCGATCGCTGAGTACGGGCGCCACATCTGGCTCAAGTACGACTTCGGGGCGAACGCTGAGCACCTGCCCTATCTGACGACGGAGGTGGAGACCGAGAGATCGTCGGTGGACATCCGCAGCTGTCTGCAGGCGTCCTCGGCGGCGGATGCGGATCTGCCCAACGTCTTCGTCGTCCGCCTCGTGCTGACGTTCGAAGCGGATGAGGCGCGGGTCGAGTCCTTCGTGGAGGCTCACCTGGAGGACCAGCTGGGCAGGTTCGGGCCGGGTTCGCACGTGCTGTACGAGCGAAGGTCGGAAGGACTGGGCTTCGACGAGGCGATGACCGTTGCGGCGTCGCACGTCGATGCGCTGTATGACACCGACGACTACCCGCTCCGGTTGGGCATGACGGCACGATGAACCTTCTCGGGCACCCACCCCGGCTGGGTGCCCGCGATCGTCCCTGGCCGTCCGACAACTGGCTGGTCGGGAATCCATCGTCATGACAGGGTTGCCTGATGCGGTTGAGCGCCATCCACACGTACCCCGTCAAGGGTTGTCGCCGGCTCGACCACGACGTCGCGGGCGTCGAGCCGTGGGGCCTGGCCGGCGACCGGCGCTGGATGATCGTCGACGCGGACGGCGTCGGCGTCACCCAGCGGGAGACCACGCGCCTGGTCGGCCTGCACGCCACGCCCCACGACGGCGGCCTGTTGCTGCGCGCCGAGGGGCACGACGACCTGGTCGTGCCCGAGCCGGTCGGCGGTGAACCCGTCGCGGTGCGGACCTTCCGCAACCGCAAGCTTCCCGTCCCCGCGCTCGCCGCCGGGCTGGCGGCCGACGCCTGGATCGGCGCGTTCCTGGGCCGTGCCGTCCGGCTGGTCTGGCTCGCCCGACCGACCCGGCACATCCCGTCGGGGGACCGGGAGCACGACACCGGTGAGCAGGTCAGCTTCGCCGACGCCTACCCGCTGCTGCTGGCCACCGCCGGCTCGCTCGACGCGCTTAACGGGTGGCTCGCCGAGGCCGACGAGGAGCCCGTGCCGATGGCGCGGTTCCGCCCCAACCTGGTGGTGGAGGGCGCGCCGGCCTGGGCCGAGGACGACTGGGTCGGCCGCCGGCTGCGCATCGGCGCCGCCCGCTTCCGCGCCGCCGGGCCGTGCGACCGCTGCGTGGTCACCACCACCGACCAGGAGACGGGCGTACGCGGAAAGGAACCGCTGCGCACCCTCGCCCGGCACCGGAAGGTCCGGCAGAAGCTCCTCTTCGGACTCCACCTCGTCCCCGCGGCCACGGGCAGCGTCGCGCTCGGCGACGAGCTGGTGGTGGAAGACTGACCGGTGTGACCGACGGTACCGCTCCCACGGCAGACGTGCGCACCCCCGGACGCCGCCGCGCGCCACGCTCCCGGGCCCCCCGCCGGCTCGCCGTCGGCGGTGTCGCGGCGCTCGCGGCGGTGCTCGGTCTCAGCCTGGCCCTGCGCTCCGGGCCCACCCCCGCCTGCGCCGCGCCGCCCGCCGCCGGTGTCGTCCACAAGGGACAGGCCACCTTCTACGACTCGAATGGCGCCGGCGGGAACTGCTCCTACCCGGCCGCGCCCGCGAACCGGCTCTACGTCGCGTTGGGCCCCGACGCGTACGCGGCCGGCGCGGCCTGCGGCGGGTACCTCGACGTGACCGGCCCGCAGGGCACCGTGCGCGTCCTCGTCATGGACCAGTGCCCGGAGTGCGCCGACGGGCACCTCGACCTCTCCCGGGAGGCGTTCGCCCGGATCGCCAATCCCGCGGAGGGGGTCGTGCGGGTCAGCTACCGCGCGGTGGCCGACCCGGCGCTGACCGGCCCGCTCACCTTCCGGATGAAGGAGGGCTCGTCGCGGTGGTGGTTCGCCGTCCTGGTCGCCGGCCACGGCAACCCGCTGCGCGCCGTCGAGGTACGGCCGGCTGGCGGCGGTGACTGGCGCTCGGCGGCCCGGGAGGACTACAACTACTGGCTCGTCCCGTCCGGCGCCGGGCCCGGCCCGTACGAGATCCGGGTCACCGACACCCGGGGTCACCGGGTCACCGCCACCGGCGTCCGGATGGTGCCGGGGCAGGTCCAACGCGGCACGGTCCGGATGTACGGCCGGGGCGGCGCCGCCGCGACCCGCCCACCGTCGCCCACGCGGTCACCCTCGGCCCGGCCCGATCCGACCGGCACGGCCCCGGCGACCCCGTCGGCGGTGCGGTCCTCCGGCCGGCCGGTGGTGGACGCGGCGGTCGAGCCTTCCGCGCTCACGTCCACGTCGCCGCGCGCCTGCGGGGGCTGAGGCCGGGCTCGGCTCAGCCCTTGGCTGCCGGCGGGGCGGTCAGGTCCAGCCACATGAGGATCTCGTCTCGGTCGTCGCCGGGGGCGACCCGCAGCGCGCCGGGCAGCCGCCCGATCTCCCGGTAACCGAGCCCGCGGTAGAACCGGTCGAGCCCCAGCCCGTCCCGGACGGTCACGTGCAGCGCCTCCCATCCCATCCCACGGCCGAGGCGCTCGGCCTCGCGCATCAGCGCGGCGCCGTACCCGTTGCCCTGGGTGTCCGGGTGGACCATCACCCGCTTCAGCACACACCAGTGCGCCTTCAGGTCGAACCGGTTGTCGCAGAAGATCAGCGCGGCGACGGGCCGCTCGCCCGAATATCCCACGAGGAGGCGGTCCGGGCCTTCGGCGATGCCGGCGAAGGTGGGGTCCGCCGTGTGCCGGACGTCGGCGACGGTGACCGGCGGCACGAAGCCGACCGCCCCGCCGGCGTTGGTGACGTCGACCCAGAGGGCGACGATCCGTTCCCGCAACTCGGGGGTCAGCTCGGGATCGAGGACGAAGCGCAGGCTCACCCGGTAATCCTGACCGCGCGGGCCCCGCGCCGACCCGCGATCGTGACGCGCGCGACAGGGCGCTCGGTGCGGGAGGGGGGACTCGAACCCCCACGTCCTTTCGGACAATAGGACCTAAACCTACCGCGGCTGCCGTTACGCCACTCCCGCCGACCCGCTGAGTCTAGAGTGTCGCGCCGAGCCGGTGGTGTGCTCGGTCCCGGCGCGGGCGGCGACCTCAGTCCAGCCCGAGATCCCGGCGCAGCTTGGCGACGTGGCCGGTGGCCTTCACGTTGTAGAGCGCGCGCTCGATCTTGCCGTCCGCGTCGATGACGAAGGTCGAGCGGATCACGCCGGTCACCGTCCTGCCGTACGACTGCTTCTCGCCGTACGCGCCGTAGGCGGTCAGCACGGACCTGTCGGTGTCGGCGACCAGCGGGAAGGTGATGGCGTCGCGCTCGCGGAACTTCGCCAGCTTCTCCGGCTTGTCGGGCGAGATCCCGACGACCTCGTAGCCGGCGGCCTGGAGCGAGGCGAGCGAGTCGCGGAAGTCGCAGGCCTGCTTGGTGCAGCCGGGCGTCATGGCCGCCGGGTAGGCGTAGAGCACGACCTTGCGGCCGCGCAGGTCGGTCAGCGAGAGCGTCTCGCCGGTGTCGGTGGGGAGACTGAACTCGGGCGCGGGGTCACCGGGGGAGAGGCGGTCGGGCGCGGTCATGGCCCCGACCCTACCGCCGGCCCCGGCTGTCCCCGGACGGCACGCCGACCCCGACCGGAACGCGTCCCGGCCGCTCCCGAGCGGCGCGCCGACCCGACCGGAACGCCGCCCCGGCCGGCACGCCGGGTCGGCGGCGGACGCGCACTCGGGCGTACGCCAGTTGCCAACTCTTGGCAACTGCCAAGCCTGGGAAATAGGCTGACGTCAACGGCCGGGCCTGGCCGGGCGACGCGTGGGAGGCCGCGTGGAGAACCTGGCGATGCACATCTCGAACGGGATCATCGACGGTCCCGTCGCGGCGGTGTTCGCGGCGGTGGCGCTGCTCGCGACGACGTTCTGCGTCCTGCGCGGCAGGCGTGACCTGGACGACCGGCTGGCCCCGATGGCCGGGCTCGTCGCGGCCTTCATCTTCGCCGTGCAGATGCTCAACTTCCCGATCTTCACGGCCGGCGTCAGCGGTCACCTGCTCGGCGGGGCGCTCGCCGCGATGCTGGTCGGCCCGTGGGTCGGCGCGCTCTGCGTGGCCGTGGTGCTGGTCGTGCAGGCGCTCGTCTTCGGCGACGGCGGCGTGGCCATGCTCGGGCTCAACATCACCAACATGGCCGTGCTCGGCACCGCCGCGGCGTACCTGCTGATCGCGCTGCTGCTGCGGGTGCTGCCGCGCACCCCGGCCGGCCTGGGCGTGACCGCCTTCGTCTCCGCACTGGTCAGCGTGGTGGTCGCGTCGATGGGCTTCGTGCTCCAGTACCAGCTCGGCGGCACCACCGACCTCGGCGGCAACCTGGGCGGTCTGGCCGGCACGATGGCCGGCGTGCACCTGCTGATCGGCATCGGCGAGGGCCTGATCACCGCGACCACGGTGGTCACCGTCGCGAAGGTACGGCCCGATCTCGTCTACGCGCTGCGCGGGCTGCGTGCGGCGTCCACGCCCGCCGTCCCCGTCGTCGGAGGTGCCCGGTGAGGAAGCGTTCCTGGGGATTCGTCGTCGGCGGGCTGCTGGTGGCCCTGCTCCTCGCCGGGGTGGTCAGCAACTTCGCCTCGTCCCACCCCGACGGGCTGGACTCGTCGCTGCGCGAGGGCTGCACCTTCGACGCCGACGACAACATCACCGGCGGCAACTGCCCCGCCCAGCGGGAGCGCGAACACGAGGTCGGCGGGCCGCTGGCCGACTACGGGGTCGCGGGGATCGACAACGAGTTCCTCTCCACCGGCCTGTCCGGCGTCCTCGGCGTGCTGCTCACCTTCGCGGTGGCCGGCGGGGCGTTCTGGCTGGTCCGCCGCCGCGGCCCCCGGGACGAGGACGCGGCCGGGGGCGCCCGCACCCCCGTCGGGGCGTCGGGTCGGGAGTAGCGGCCGGATGGGCGCCGGGCACGCGCACGTGCTGTACCGGGACGCCGCGTCACCGGTGCACCGGCTCCCGCCCGAGGTCAAGATCGCGGCGATGGTGGCGTTCACCCTCGCCGTGGTCGGCACCCCGCGCGAGGCGTTCTGGGCCTTCGGCGCGTACGCCCTGCTGGTCGCGGTGGTGGCGGCGCTGGCCCGGGTCGGGCCCGGCTGGCTGCTGCGCCGGTCGCTGATCGAGCTGCCGTTCGTGCTGTTCGCGGTGGCGCTGCCGTTCCTCGGCGCCGGTGAGCGGGTCGACGTGTTCGGCCTGAGCCTGTCGTCCGACGGGCTGCTCGGGGCGTGGAACATCGTCGCCAAGGGCACCCTCGGCGTGCTCGCCTCGCTGCTGCTCGCCGCGACGACCACGACCCGGGACCTGATCGTCGGCCTGGACCGGCTGCGCTGCCCGCAGATCCTCACCCAGATCGCCACGTTCATGCTGCGCTACCTGGACGTGCTGGTCGGCGAGGCCCGCCGGATGCGGGTGGCGCGGATGTCCCGGGGCGACGACCCGCGCTTCCTGTGGCAGTTGCGCGGCTTCGCGACCGGCGTCGGCGCGCTCTTCCTGCGGGCGTTCGAACGCGGCGAGCGGGTCTACCTGGCGATGCTGTCGCGCGGCTACACCGGGCGGATGCCGGCGGTGTGGCAGGGCGCGGGCGCGGCGACCGCCGGCCAGTGGCTGGTCGCGGCCACCGTGCCGGTCCTGGCGGCCGGCATCGCCGCCACGGCCGTCGTGCTGACATGATCGGTGCCGTGCAGACCGCCCTCTCCCTGGACGTTCGTGGTGTCCGCTACGCGTACCCGGACGGGCACGTCGCCCTGCACGGAGTGGACCTGACCGTGCCGCGCGGCGACCGGGTGGCGCTGCTCGGCCCCAACGGCGCCGGGAAGACCACGCTGGTGCTGCACCTCAACGGCATCCTCACCCCGGCTGAGGGGAGCGTGAGCGTCGGCGGGCTGACCGTCAGCCAGGACCGGGCCACGCTCGCCGAGGTACGCCGCCGGGTGGGCATCGTCTTCCAGGACCCGGACGACCAGCTCTTCCTGCCCACGGTGGCCGAGGACGTGGCGTTCGGGCCGGCCAACCTGGGCCTGCGCGGGGCGGAGCTGTCCGCCCGGGTGGACGAGGCCCTCGCCGCGGTGGGGATGGGCGAGCACCGGGACCGCGCGCCGCACCACCTCTCCTTCGGGCAGCGGCGCCGCGTGGCGGTGGCCACCGTGCTCGCCATGCACCCGGAGATCCTCGTCCTCGACGAACCGTCGTCCAACCTCGACCCGGCGGCCCGCCGCGAGCTGGCCGGGATCCTGCGCGCCCTGCCGGTGACGCTGCTGATGGTCACCCACGACCTGCCGTACGCCCTGGAACTCTGCGACCGCTCGGTCATCCTGGACGCCGGCCGCATCGTCGCCGACGCTCCCACGGCCGACCTCCTGGCGGACGCCGACCGCCTCGCCCGCCACCGCCTCGAACTCCCCCGGGGCTTCACCCCCACCCGCACCCCCCACTGACGCCCCCGCGCCCCACCCCGAGGCGTCGATCATGCACTCATGGCGCCCGATCAGACCTCTTCTGCTCCGGTTCGTCCCCCACCACAACTCCATGATCGACGCGCGAGGTGGGGGTGGGG